>CANBTI010000081.1 GCA_947372355.1 Bdellovibrionales bacterium
AATCACCGTACCTGATAGATCTATTTTATGCTTTGATGCTACCCAAGTATCTGGATTTCGTAGTTCAGGCGCAAACTCAAGATTTGGATTAGGGGTAGGCGTTGGTGGTGGTGGCGGTGTAGGAGTTGGAGTGGGTTTAGGTGTTGGTGTAGGAACGGGTTTTAAATCAATTTGTGGAACCACAATTTTTGCAGATGGAAGCGCAACTACCCCTGCAGGAATGAGGGGAGTAATGACCACTAAAGGTTTACGTGGTTTTTGATGCAATACTGGGCAATTTGGAATTTCAATTGCATCATCCAATGAACCTAAATAACGACCATCAGATGCAAAACTTCCAGTTTGCAAAATGGTCACTGCACAATCGGATTCAGTACCATAATTTAGTCCTTCACGAATTACACTGGAACGTAAAACATGAGTTGGATACTGGGATTCTCCAAAAACCAAGTAATCTTGATTTAAAATTACGGTATATCCTTGATGAGCTGCAAGCTTAACTCGGTAATCATGAATGGATTCTTGTCTTAATTCTAATTTTACAGGCTCTTTCAAATCAATTGCAATACCACTATGGTATGCAGGAGGCGTGATGACCTCACTCAAAACGTGAGGGTTTTTTATTCCAACATCTTGTGCGAATACAGATTTAGAAATAATAAAAATAAAAACAAAAAGTGCCTTCATCATTCGCACACTAACGTGGGAAAACGAAATTGTAAATTACTTTTGTGTAATTAATATAATTTAAACTAAAATCATTAATTAAATGTACAAAAAAATTTAAACAGATTTTTTTCTTAATTTAAAAATAATCAAAACACCAAAAACAGTTCCCATCACCACTGAAGCTAATTGGAACCATAACATTTTGCTAATCGCCCATTGAATGGAAGGAGCACAGGATACACCTTGAGGCATAAAAGGAGATGAATACCAATCAATGAATTTTGGCATCGATAAAGTGGCCAATAAAAAACAGCCAATGATACAAAAAAGTAAAATAAAAATACTACGTCCCAATGTTTTTTGTTCTTGCATACTTCATTTGTAACGCTGAAACTGATAAAAAACCATGAAAAACATTAACTTTACAAGACAATCGTTAGAAGCTGTCAGAATCGAAGATTCTTTTTACCCTCAAGTCAAAGAAATGCGTTCTTATTTTGAAGAACAATTTAAAAATCCACTCCATGCTCATTCTAAAAGATTTTGTTGGGATTACTGGAATGTTCCCGAACAATATCGATTGCTGCGCACTCCTGCAGAAAGCTTTTTTGGTGATCAGCTATTTAACCCTTTTTTAAATCACCTACTTTCCTGGGGCAGAACAAACTTGGGTTGCCAAATGATCTCTCATCCCTGGTTAAGCGCTTATGTGAATGATTGTTACCAAGATATTCATTCTGATGTTCCTCATGGTCCTTGGAGCTTTGTGTATTCTCTCACCCCTTGGAAAAACAAAAGATTTTCAGGTGGTGAAACTTTTCTAGCACAACCTAAATTATTGAATTATTTTGAAAATGTGAGTTACGAACACTCGGATGAATCAAAACAACTCATTAAAAAAATTACTCCCGATCAAAATCGTCTCATAGTTTTTGATCCGCGCTACCCCCATGGTGTTACTCGAGTGAATGGAGTTGAAGATTTACTAGATGCAAGATTGGTGATTCACGGTTGGTTTACTGAGCCTCGCCCCATGATTGAAGGTTCACTCACCACGAAAAAAGCAATTCCTTCTATGGATAAATTTGCTGAATACTTACTGGATACTTTCTCAAATTCTGATCTGTCCGGTATTTTTTGTATTAAGTTAAAAATATCTGCAACTGGAAAAATATCAGGAATGGAAATCCTTACTTCACATTTGATTCATGCTGCAACAGGTACTTTGGTATCTAAAAAATGGATTCAAAAAATATTAATCTCGTGTTCAGAAATTACTTTTCCAAAAAGCACTGGCACAACGTTCATTACATTGCCTATCGAGATTAAAAAATGAAGTACTTTAGCCCGCTCATTTTACTCACGTTTTCAAATGTTTTTATGACCTTTGCCTGGTATGGGCATCTTAAAAACTTTAAAACATCTCCTCTTTGGATTGCGATCCTAGTGAGTTGGGGAATTGCATTTTTTGAATATTGCTTGCAAGTTCCGGCAAACAGAATGGGTTCAAGCGTTCTTACCCTTTCACAACTCAAGATTTCTCAAGAAATCATCACCATGCTTGTATTCGCTGCGTTTTCTGTATTTTATATGAAAGTTCCCATAACCCGAAACTATCTTTACGCATCCATGTGTTTACTGGCGGCTGCTTTTTTTCTTTTTAGAGACTGATTTCTTTTTTGCAGTCTTTTTCTTTATCACTTTTTTCTTACTTGTTTTTTTATTTGCTACTTTTTTCTTAGACGTTTTCTTTTTAGCTGCTTTTTTTCTTTTCACTTTATTTTGTGCTGAAAACTTTTGAACTAATTTAGCCAAGTGACCTTGCATTTGCTTTTTATGTTCGGGATCAATTGCAATCAACTCAGCACCTACGTGACTTTTACCTGGTGAAACACTGCTGTTTTTAATCCATGCAATACAAACGAGTAATTTTAAAAGCTGACGATCAATTTCAACTTCTAACAAAACCAAGGTTCCTTTTTTGTACTCTTGGGCAGTTTCAAATGAAATTCCTGTACTAGAAAGATCAATTGCTGAGTTTTCTTCAAACACAGGTGTGCCTAGGACTTGATATTTTGAGTGCCTAATTTTTTGTTCAACTGGAACACGAATTCTTTTTCTACGATCAGATGGAGATGCCATAAACTTAGATTCATTATGGCAAATATTGAATATAATTAACAAGTTTAATCGACCGTCGGAATATTGACGCTTTCTCGTTGGCTTTAAATATAATAGAATTTCTAATCATGATCAAACCCTCAGTTTTACTCATTGGAGTTGATGAAGACATTAAACAATTGCTCGAAAACATCTTCTCGAAAATTACCATTACTGAGATTTCTCTCGATCTTCAATCTATACAAAATGTAAGTCGCGAAATTTCACCTTGTTTTATATTAACAAATTCACCAAACACTATTGATTCCTTTTCATGCCTCGAACTTTCAAAATTACTCCGAGAAAAATTTGATCAACTTCCTTGCTTTATTTACTTTAAAACCAAAGAAGGCTTTCAAACTAATCTATTAGAAAACAATGGATTTAATGAAGTTTTTTTACTTCCTTCAGATCATCTTCAACTTCAAGCATGTTTGAGCAGCATCCTCTCTACTTTTAGCCAAGGAACCATAAGCCTTTATCGTTCTGTAAAGTTGATTGATATTTTACCTGGCGATACTTTAAACTTCGATACTAGCCTGTATCTACCAAAGAATAAAAAATACATCAAACTCAGCAATTCAGGAGAATCCTTAGATCTTGAAAGAATTGAAAGAGTAAAAAACCATGATTTTAGCACTATTCAAGTTACCCTTAATCAACTTGGTGAGTTTTATGCCTATACTGCAGATCGGTTGAAAAAAATTTCTAATTCCGATATCAGCGCTACCGAAAAAAGTGACCGATTAAAACTGGCAATTAGAGATCTCATGAGAAATCTATTTAATGATCAAGATGCCACAGAAGAATCAGGCAAAGAAATCATGAAAGATTGCTCAGCAATTGTTAAAAGTTACATCCTTCAAGAATCTAATTCAGATTGGTATCATAAAATCGAACAAGTTCTTGGTCAAAATGGCGATCACTATTCACATGCAGGAAATGTATCTACCTTAGCTGTATTGTTTGGCATTGGAGTTGGTGTGGGAAATTCAGAGGATCTCGCCATTGCGGGCTTACTTCACGATATTGGCATTACTGAATTGCCATTTAACATTCAAAACACTCTTCCTGAAAAAATGAATTCCGATGAACTCACTGAATATAAAAAACATCCTGAATTATCCGTGAATTTAATCAAATCCAGAAAAATCCTTGTTTCCGATCAGGTGACTAAGCTCATTTTAGAACATCATGAACTTTTTTGTGGGGATGGTTATCCCCATCAGTTAGCTGGCAATAGCATTTCAAAAGAATCTCAAATCGTTACCATTGCAGATCGATTTGATGAATTAACAAATGCACGCGATCCATCTATTAAATCACTCAGCCCAAGCAAGGCACTTAAAAAACTAATGGAGGAACAGTATGAAGTTCCTTCAAAAATTAAATATAATCCTGAATTACTAAAAGAAATTGTTGCGCTTTTTTCTTAGATCTCAAAATCTTGTTTGAGTCTCGCCATTTCTGTAGGCTCCACTAATCTGTTCGCCTGATCATCAGAATAAATTTTTGCATCCTGCTTCACTTTTTCTGAACAACTTTCGCAAAACTTAGAAATATTATTGAGAAGAATGGAAGCAGAAGCATAAGATCCATTCACTGTTGAATCGCAAGCATAGTTTCCAGCCAATCGCTTACCAGTCCAAATGCTACGGTAAGGAAAATTACTAGGGCAACGGGCATGAGGCCAGTTATCGTGATCTGCTTCTGTATGACGAGCTTCATGGTAAAGAGTCATGAGTCGAGCAATTTGAGGATGATCGATTCCAGTGTAATTGCCTGTAACAAAAATTTTATTTAAATACTGGGGTTTTACACAAGCCACCGCTCCACCACCACCGCAGCCATTATAACCAAAAAACTTCACTCTAGTTTGAAACCAATTTAAATAATTGGTTCCATCTACTTTACCAAAAATTTCTTGATGCAGTGGTGATTCCTTTGTAGAGGTCACCGCTTGCATTAATTGGAAATCATCCATCACCTGTGTTTTTAAACCTGCAGAAACATTTGAATCAAACTGCAAATCAATCGGAGTAACCCCCAAAGCATAAATTGGCAATAAAACACCTGATGCGAACGAAGTGGCAAATAGAGCGGCAAATAAGCTTAATTTCATAGTCAGTGATTCCTTCACTACTATTGTTAAATGCTTATTGTATAAAAAAAAGAGGTGTTATTTTGACTTACACCTGAAATGGCTTCGTGGGCACCGAATTGAGTTCTAATAAGTGTTCCATGACAGCATCCAAGGTCATCACTTCTGATTCTTTCGCACCGTATCGTCTGACGGCAAATTGTCCATCAGCCATTTCACGATCCCCCGCCACTAACATCAATGGAATCTTTTGCATTTGAGCTTCTCGGGTTTTGAGTCCCATTTTTTCATTTCTAGAATCCACATCAAAGCGAATTCCCAAACGCTGAAGCTTTTTACCGAATTCTTTACAGAACTCAATGTGGTTGTCACCAATAGGGATCAAACGGCATTGAACAGGAGCAAGCCAAAATGGAAATGCGCCTGCAAAGTGTTCGATCATCACACCCATGAAACGTTCTAATGATCCAAGTACCGCACGGTGAACCATCACTGGGCGATGTGCGGCATTATCTGCACCGGTGTACTCAAGCTCAAACTTTTCAGGCATGCTGAAATCAAGTTGGATCGTTGCCAATTGCCAATCTCGCTTCAAAGCATCCTTAAACTTAAAATCAATCTTCGGACCATAAAAAGCGCCATCCCCTGGGTTAATTTTATAAGGGCGTCCCATTTTATCAAGAATCGCTTTCAATGCGCCTTCAGCCTGATCCCAAACTTCATCCGATAACATGCGTTTTTCAGGACGAGTAGAGAGAAACACTTGCATACCGCTTAAATCAAAATCAAAAACGGTATAAGTTTTTTCAATCATCTCTACAACGATGCCAATTTCTTTTTCAATTTGATCTAGCGTACAGAAAATATGCGCATCATCTTGACAAAAAGTGCGAACGCGAGTTAATCCCGCTGTCACTCCAGATTTTTCATAACGATGCAATCTTCCGAAATCTGCAATACGCATTGGTAAATCGCGGTAAGAACGTTTTGAATTGGAAAACACATAGGTATGTGCCGGGCAATTCATTGGCTTCACCCCAAACTCACGTTCATCAGCTTCTTTTTCTTTTTCGTCTTTTTTGATTTCTTCGTGATTGAATTTCGTGAAGTACATATTTTCTTTGTAATTATCGTAGTGACCTGATTTTTTCCAAAGAATGGTATCAAAAATTTGTGGGGTGATCACTTCCGTATAATCATAGTAGCGATACATGTTGCGCACATACTCCACCAATCGATTGTAAACCACTGTTCCTTTAGGCAGGAAAAAAGGACTCGCCGGAGCTTCAGGAATGAAAGTAAATAAATCTAACTCCTTACCCAACTTACGATGATCTCGGCGTTTTGCTTCTTCCAACATATGAAGATGTTCATGGAGTGCTTCTTTCGATAAAAAAGCAGTACCGTAAATGCGTTGAAGCATCGGATTTTTTTCACTACCACGCCAGTAAGCACCGGCTAAACTCATCAATTGAAATGCTTTGATCTTCCCAGTTTTCTCAATGTGGGGGCCTCGACAAAGATCTAAAAAATCACCCTCTTTATAAGTACTCACCGAGGTGGCGCCCATTTTATCACGGAGAGTTTCAATGATTTCAACCTTGAAGGGCTGATTCATGCCTTTAAACATTTCGATGGCTTCATTAATCGTATGTTCACGACGAATGAATTCATTATTTTGATTGATGATTTTAAACATCGCTTTTTCAATCGATTTTAAATCATCGGTGGTGAGCTTCACTGGAAGATCCACATCATAATAAAAACCATCTTCCACCGTAGGACCAATCCCAAACTTAGCCTCAGGCCAAAGTTGAGAGATCGCATGAGCCATCACGTGTGCGCATGAATGGCGAATGGTTTCTAGTTCATTGAGTTGATCTGGTTCTTGGATTTCATTTAAAACTGCATCATTCACTTGACTCATATTTTTACCTTTACGAACTGAATATTAATTTTAGAAATGGAATAAATCTTTTGCTACCGTGATACCGTATCGTTGATTCCAAACGGGAGATTTCAATTTACTGTTTAAGCCCTGAAGAATGTAACCACGTTCCACTAAAAAGATGTAAGGAAGATCATTGTATAACTCACGGTTGATGCCTTGAAGAAGTTTAGCTCTCTTCTTTTTATCAAACTCAAGATTAGCTTCATTGATCATCTTATCTACTTTTGGATTGGAATAACTTACGGTGTTTGAGCCGCCGTTCGCAATCGAATCCGTGTGCCAATTTTGTTTCGGATCCGGATAGATACTTCCACCACCCCAGCCCATGTAAATCACATCAAAATTCTTATCATCAAAATCTTTATACAAGGCTGAACCATCCATGGGGCGAATCAAGAGTTCAATCCCTGCCTTTTTAAAAGTCTCCTTAAAGATTTGAACCGATTTCATTCCCGATGCATTGGAAGAGTAAAGCTTCACTTCCAATCGTAAAGGAGTGCTTTTTCCATTGATCACTTTATCCAGTAAACCGTCTTTATTGGAATCTTCCCAGCCGTCTTCCTTTAAGAGGGAAACCGCTTTTTTAATATCCAATTTATATTTTTTAGCTCCCGATTTTAATTCAGGTGGAACGTTTTCGGTGTGTGAACCAAATGGCGAAACACTTTGATAAACGGTTTTAAAATAAGCACGTTCAGTCACAGCATCATAATCAATCAAATATGCTAAAGCCTGGCGAACTTTGAGTGAACTCAAGATTGGATTTTTTTGATTTAAGCCAAGACCATACCAAGGCAAAGATCCATCGGTTGGAAATTTATCCGCCCAAAGCATTTTTCCACTCGTTGCATTTTTACCAAACTTTTCTTTATCCACACCTTCCACTTGAGTGGCGAATTGATCTGCTTTGAATTCAAGGGTATCAATATTGCCTTTTAATAAATTCTCATACTTGAGCGCATTATCACCAATAATTTTTAATTGAATCACATCAAAGTTAGCACTGGAGCGATAATCAGGGAGATCTTTAGCCCACCATTTTGGATCACGCTCTAACATTACAAATTGATCACGAGAAATGGTTTTTAAAACATAAGCGCCATTTCCAATGGGATGTAAATTTTCACGTGATTTATTAAAATCAGCTTCTTTCTCAAATTGCTTCTTCTGCACTGGAGTAAAGGAAGTGAGCACTGAAAGTGAATTGTATTTGGGAACTGCAACCATGAATTTAAATTTCAAAGAATCTATTTTTTGAAAAGTTACTCCAGTCATATAACTTCTGAGTGCGGCAGCTTCTACTTTAGTGTCCATCATTTTATTGAAGGTAAATTCAATGTCATCTGATGTCACAGATGTGCCATCACTCCATTTAGCTAATTTATTCAAAGTGAAGGTGTACTCTTTTTTATCTTTGCTCATTTCTACGCTTGAAGCCAAACCGGGAAGATCATCGTAAGTTTGACCATCTCTACCCATTAGACTCATGAAAAAATATCCGGATACTGCTTGGTCTCCCATGTTGGTAGTCAAAAGAGGATTCAAGGTAACGGGAGTGATATCAATCGCATCTACAAAAGTTCCACCTTTTTTAGGGACCGGCATTTTTTCATAAGAAGATTTTGCAAAACTGGTGTTGCTCACCGCTGCAAATGAGAGGGTTAAAATGAAGAGCACTGATGTTGTTATTTTAGAGAGGTTCATAGATCTATGATTTAAACGAATTTAAGGAAATTAGTCAAAAGTTCTGCTAAACTGAATGAAGAATATGCTATGCGTTAACCGTCTTTTCCAATCATTTCTTTTTGTTTCCACCTTTCTCGCTATTGGACTGAGCTCTGCTCACGCCCAAATCGATCTTCACGCCCATTTAGACATGAAACCAGGCATGGGTTTATTTTTACAAGGCAGTTGGAAGGAAGAGCCTAAAGCTGAAAATTGGAGCAATAAAATTTTCACTCGGGTTTCAGAAGTTTCACTTTCTGCAATGACCAATGAAACTCGCCCCAAATTAATGGTGATCAGCTTTTATGGTCATCCCTACTTTGGTTATTCTTTTTCAAGAGATGGTTTTCATTTTGACCGTAAGAACAATGTTCGCAAATCAGTGGAACAAGAATATCAAGATCTCATTCAATTCATTAGCCAACACTCCGATCACTTTGCAATTGCAAAAAATGCTCCTGAAGCGCGTTCAATTTTAAAATCTGGTAAAACAGTCATTGTACTTTCCTTGGAAGGCGCCTGGGCTACTCTCGATTCTCCTGAAGATAAAAAATTATGGATCGATGATCGAGGACTCGCCATTGTTACTCCTGTTCATCTCACCCCCGATTCCCTGGGTGGAAATGCACTGATGCAAACGATCGTGAGTTTTGCGAATGCCACCGAAGATTTCATAAAAAGTGTTTGGACTAGCCGAGGTTCCTGCTTAAAGAGTTTTTGCAAAAGCCCTTCAGGTTTTAGTGTTGAAGGATTGCAAACAATCCAGGATTTAATGAAAAAAAATGTATGGTTAGATTTTTCACATGCCAATGAACTAGAAGTTCAAACCATGATTGAAAAATACGAAACAGGAAGTAAAGAATCTTCTGCTCTTCCATTATTAGTCACCCACACTCAACTCCGAGAATTTTTCCCCACAGAACGCGGCTTGGGCACGCTTGAAATCAATTACATTCGCAAACATGATGGAATCGTGGGAATCATTCCCACTCAATACATGATGCCAGAAGCGATGAAGGTCGCAAACGAGGAATCCTTAAAAAATAATCCTGAGGAAGCCAAAGCCACATCATCAGGAAAAGGCTTAAGTTGTATATCAGGACTGGATGTTTTTCGTAAAACGGTGAGTTATGCGATCGCTACCTTAGGAGCTCCTGAAAGAGTAAGCTTAGGAAGTGATATTAATGCCCCACTAGATGGACTCTCCCCAGGCTGCGGGGATCCCGTGACTAAAAATGGTTCAGCTTTAGACACTGCTCAGTTTGATTTACATCGCAAAGGTTTTTACACCTACTCCCAATGGAATGCTCTCACACGATTTGCTTCGCCAGATGTATTGAATTCACCAACTCCTTGGGCAGATCTGGCCCTTGAACACTTTTTAACCCTTTGGGAAAAAGTTCGCCCCTAGGTTTAAACCAAATTTAGAATAATTTTTTCCAAACTTCTTCTTTAAATCCCACTGTTCCAGAATCGCTGGATAAAGCAAACGGACGTTTGATCAACTTTCCATTTTTAGACAGTAAAGTGATTGCTTCAGCTTCAGTCATCCCCTCACTAATTTGAGTTGCTATACCCATCTCACGATAAACTACACCGGAGGTATTAAAGAGGTTTTTAAAACTTCCTCCCTCAGCCTTCAGAAAACCCAACATCTTTTTTAACTCTGCCACCGTTGGTGGTTGATCCACAATTGGCAAGGATTCATGTTTGATCTTCTTTTGCTCTAAGAACTTCAATGCTTTTACACAAGTACTACAACTTTTATAACCATAAACTTTAAGTGCCATTCAATTTTTGTAACATAAATCGATAAAATATCAATAATTTGCCAATTCCTCCCCCCCTTCATTAGCTATTTTAATCTATAAATTTTTCTAAATATGACATTGCCCCAAACTAAATTCTAATATAACATTAACTTAGATGAAACAAGGTAACCTCACAGAGCATCTTCCTCCCGGAAAAGAAAAATCGAAGCTAAAGTCCAAACTGGAGCCAAAACTCACCCACGGCGGCCGCGAATCCTTAGGTGTTCGTAAATCTACCCGCCCCTTCTCTTCCAAAGTTTCACAACACATCGTTTTAAAATCGAAACGCGCAAAAGGCACTTGGTCGCTCAACCATCGTAAGAATCAATCTAAAGTCACAAGCATGGTTTATGTGTATGCTGCCCGATTCAATGTGCATGTGTATCGATTCGCGAACGTGGGGAATCACATTCATCTATTGGTGAAAGCTACCGAACGTAAGAATTTAGCAGATTATCTTCGTGTTTTAGCAGGCAGAATTGCCATCACTGTGAGCGGTGCACGGAAACACACCAAACGCATTGGGAAGTTTTGGGACACCCTCTGCTGGAGCCGCTTAATTAAATGGGGAAAAGAATTTCATGTAGTTCAAAGATATGTATTTGCAAATGAACTGGAAGCCATTGATAAAAAATTTAGAGCCATGGTTCTCAAGAATCCCTATTTGATTCCAAGTAGCAATTCCTCTTAATTTAAAAATCATCCGGAAAGTACATCCGGGCATCATTAATCAGCTCTTCAAT
>CANBTI010000082.1 GCA_947372355.1 Bdellovibrionales bacterium
GAGAATGCTCAATGAGCGCGCTAGTAAATGATTCGCGGGCTTCCGCACTCAAGCTCTGAGGGGAGTTTTGAATTCGACCCCTAAGTTCAGAAAGGGCGTAAGCCTGAATTGCTTTATAGTTTTCGTACGGTGAATCAGCTGAAGCGTGATGCCCCGCTGAAGCGGGCACTTCAGGCATACTTTGTTCCCAAAGTTTATTGAATACCAAAGTGGGTTGAGCTGCTGATCGAATCCAAGCCCCAGCAAAAAAGAAAGAATCATCACGTGAGCCAGAAATAAATTGATTCATATCTTGAAAAATAATATTTGCTGCAAGAGTTTCATCGGATTGGATGAGGTCTTTGACTTGTTGATAATAGTGATCCAGAGTTGCTTGGTCGGTATTATTTAATTGTTTGATTCCCTTTTTAAGTTCAATTATTTTCTTCTCAAATTCTTGTTTTTTTTGAGGTTCATTATTGGAGCCAGTTTCAACATTGCCAGAAGAGTTGGTATTGTGAGTCGTTTGTTCAGAGCTTACTGCGGTTTTTGAAATCAACGGCTCATTATTTTGGTTTTCAGGGGTCTTACTTTCTCGCTTCAATGCAAATACAGCGAGTAACACCACAATAAATAGAGCAATCAGCTTTTTCATACTTAGTAATGAGAGTACTGGCGAATTTGTGCTGGGGTCAATTTGTTAAAATGCTCAGCAATCGCACCATTCAAATAGGCTTGGGTGACATCTTTTTTAAGTGAATTAATTCCTGGTTGGTTGAGTACTCCATAAAGATAATGAACTCCGTCACTATAACCACCCGCTTTTTCAGCATCCACTGCTTTCAATTCAGCATCGCATGCTGCCGTCATATTTTTAAATGGACCGCTTTTGCAAGGTTCATGGCCAGCATCGTGTTTGATGTCGAGGTGTCTTCCTTCATGAGCTAAGGCAATAGTTCGATCTTCAAGGGTAGGAACGCCAGTAGGGATGCGACGTCCATATTCATCTTTTTCTTTTCCGTAAGTAAAATAAAATCCATTACAAAGGATTAAGTCATGAGAACCTGGGGGTACGGCTAGCATCGTGTCGCCATTATCACAAAATGCATACTGTTCCTCGGTCTCCTCGCGATTGCGAGTGAGATTCACCAGTGAACTGAGGCGTGAATAATAATTTTGAAAATTTCCGTTCGTGATTTGAGCGTGACTATTATCGAGCGCCCATACCGCAGAAGCGACAGTGTAGTTGGTGTCGTATTCGGCATCGCAATATGAAATTTTGGTATCCCATCGAAAGGTATTAATTTTTAATTCTGAAACATAACGAGAATCCCAAGAGTTTTGAATCGCAGAACAATCTGCATCGGTGGTTGCCGCCAAAGTTGGGGTGGTCGCGAGTAACGATAGGGTAAAAAATAATGAAAACATGGGCACATAATACCCGATCATTTTGCTTTTTACAAGTGAGTTTTTCTATTAAATTGATTTAGTTTAAGTAGTACACTGAGAGGATAGGAACTTTGAAGTGATTAAACATAAATTCTCAATAAATTGGCGTTATCTCTTACTGGCAGTTTTAACCGTCAGCTCATTCATCATGATGCTGATGAATGATAAAATCCCTCAAAATTTAAATTATCATTCGTTTGCAGATCACCGAACCTATTTTGGAATTCAAAACTTTTTTGATGTCATCTCTAACCTTGCATTTTTAATGACCGGGTTTTGGGGACTCAGCATCACCCTCAAACAAAAAGCAGAACAAAATATTTTACCTTGGATCTGTTTTTTTTTCGGAGTTCTTTTAGTCGCGCCGGGCTCAGCTTATTATCACTACGCGCCCAATAATGAAACTTTGGTATGGGATCGCTTGCCAATGACAATTGGTTTTATGGGGCTGTTTGTGGCGATCCTTGCTGAGTATGTTCACCCATCACTAGAAAAACTTTTATTCCCGTTCCTAGGCTTAGGGTTTAGCAGTGTCATTGCTTGGGCGATGACTGACGATTTACGTTTTTATTATTGGGTTCAGTTTTTCCCTCTATTAATCATCCCGGTGATTTTAGTGATGTTTCAAAGTAGATATAAAAATAAATTATATCTCGTTGGAGCATTGATTTTTTACTTAGCAGCCAAAATATCAGAATTGAATGATCATCAACTATATATATTATTGGGGCAAACCTTAAGCGGGCATACCATTAAGCATATTTTAGCAGCCTTTGCTCCGGTCTGTATTGGATTCATGTTGAAAAAGCGAAAACAACAATCTAATCATAAACTTTGATATTAAATTAAATTCTTCCAACTGCATTGCACTTCATCGGGCCTTTTTCTCTCATTTCATTCAAGGTATCCTTGCAGTTTTTTTTCTTCATTAGATCTTTTATTGCTTTACTGAGTAATTTTCTACAGTCCTTTGAGGTTTTCAGCATTTCAACATCATCTAAAAATTTATCTCGAATTTGAATGCAATGATCGGCAACGGCTGAACTTTCAGGTTTTTTTACTGGAGGTAAGGAGTCTGCTTCTGCTGAAAAACAGTAAAAAAGAACAAACAATAAAATGAGAGTAAATTTCATTTTATAATGATGTGCTACTTCACGGTCATAAATCAATTGTAATTCCCAATTCTAGCGGCCATTCAGTCACTGAACGGTGCTGGATGCTTCACTCGTTTTGATTTCCATCACGAGTGCTGTCTCGCCGTTTGAATAGAAGCTTTTACGTTTGTGGGTAACCTTAAATCCAATCGATTCATAAAGCGTGATCGCAGTTTGGTTGCTCTCTCTCACTTCTAAAACAATGCGGGAGATATCCTCATTCACGGCTTCTTTAATCATGGCTTGCATGAGTTTCATTCCAAACCCAAAGCCACGCCATTTTGGATCCACTGCCAAATTCAATAACGAAACACCTTCGGCTTGGATCCAGTAAATAATATATCCCACCACAATCGTATCGGTTTCATCATCCGTGAGTACGAGCGCGCGAGTGTAGGGGCGTTCCAGTTCTGATTCAAAGTGGTCAATTTTCCAAGGTTCTGGATAACTTTGCACTTCGATCGAGAGGATCTGTTTCAGATCGTCACTGGTGGCGGGGCGTAGGCTGATGTGAGGGTCAGATTGTGTAGACATCAGGACCACTCTAACATATTCTTTTTTTTATGAAACGCGGCGTACTTTACGATGTTCTTTATGGCTTTGTTCCGATCACTGAATGGGAAGAGGAAATCATCAATTCCCCGTTTTTTCAGCGTTTACGTTGGATTAAGCAATTGAGCTTTGCCAATTATATTTTTCCTGGAGCTGAGCATAATCGTTTCGGTCATACGATCGGGGTGATGCATTCCATGGAGCAAATGCTACGTGCATTGGGCTTGGCGGTAACGGAAAAAGAATTATTTGATCCAAAATCCACCAGTGCTGCGGCGATGCTTCATAAGAGTTTGAGAATTTCTGCTCTCATGCATGATATTGGAACTTTCCCTTTTTCTCACACCGTTGAATACGGATACATCCGTCACGGACACGATAGTCGCCGTAAAACGAAACATTCAAAAGATTTAGTGAATAATCATGAGCATCTCGGTGCGTTCATCATTAAGAATACCAACTACGAAGGCGGGATCACCCGCATTTTAGAAAAATACGGATTTGATGTTCAGATGATTTCTAAAATCATTAAAGGGGAGAGTCCGTATGTGGTTGCCAATCAACTCATGCACTCTGATCTCGATGCCGATCGTATGGATTACCTCATGCGTGATGCCCATTATACTGGCATTAAATACGGACAATTCGATCGCGATTATATTTTAGCCAATCTCACTACTTTTGATCTTGGGCGGGGACAAGTGGGTTTCGGAGTTCGTGAAAATGCCATGCGTGCGGTGGAAGATTTTTTAATTGCTCGTTTCAATTGGTATTCACAAGTGATTAAAAATCCAGGTTCTGCAAAATTTGATGTGATTTCATCTCGAATTTCAGAGCGTTTTTTACAGGAAGACATCATTTACCAATTCCATGATTTGCTTTCGATGATTGAAGAGCGCGATGAAAGATTTTTTTGGTTCAACGATGTTTATTTTATCAATCGTTGTCAGGAAGTGCGTCACTTGGGGCTTGTGGATGATCCACACACGAACGAATTGATTGAAATGCTTTTATTTCGTAAAGCACCCAAAACAGTTCATCATCCAGAATTCGAACATAAAATTTTAGAGAGCACAGGCAGTGATCAAGAGCGCTCTAAAAGAATTAAGCGCATCAAAGCGATCGTTGGCGATTTTGAAGAAGTGATTGAAAAATTTGGTACCGGTAAGGAATGGATTTTGGCTGATATTCCAACCAAAGATATTTCGTTTACTCCCTCAAAAGAGAAGCTTTTAAAAATGCCTGGTCGTAAAGGACCCCTTCATTTGGAGCTTGAACCAGTGAAAATTGTCACGAAAAATGGAAATCCGAAGCTCTTAATTGAAATGGAAAATTCCATTGTTCGTAGGCTTTCAGGCTTCATTAACTTCGTGCCGAGTGTGTATGCGAATGAATCGGCGATGAAGTTGCTGAAATCAAAGAAAATGATCTAGTTTCAGGTTGCTTGACGCGTAGCGCGCGTCATAGAGTAAGCCTGTGGAATCATCACCTCAACCAACCCGTCGTCGCTCACTCATTCTCCTTTCGGGGGGATTAGATAGCGCTGCAAATTTGGCCTTCACCGCTTATTTTGATGAGCCGGTGCTCGCACTCACGATTGATTACGGACAACGCGCAGTCTTGCCTGAAATCGCCGCTTCAAAAAAGTTAGCGGCTTATTACGGAGTGGAACACCAAGTTTTAGATCTTAAGTGGTTGGGTGCTCTTGGTGGAAGTGCGCTCACGAGTTCTGCAATCAACATTCCAGAAATGGCGACATCAAAACTCGATGATCTTCCCGCATCCAAGGAAACGGCAAAACAAGTTTGGGTTCCGAATCGCAATGGGGTGTTGATCAATGTTGCGGCTGCAATTGCAGAGAGTAAAAAACTTCAACAAGTGGTAGTGGGTTTCAATAAAGAAGAAGCCGCAACCTTTCCGGATAATTCCTCACAATTTTTAGGAGTAGCCACGCTTTCATTAAAATACTCCACCGGCAATGGTGTGAAGGTTGCTTGTTATACCGACATGATGATGAAGACAGAAATTGTTCAAGCACTTCGTAATTTAGAAAAGCCCTTTCCTTTTGAAATGGTTTGGAGCTGCTACCACGGTGGGGAATCTACCGGTGGAAAAATGTGTGGCAAATGTGAATCCTGCCAAAGATTCATGCGTGCTACAGGAATCAAACTTTAATATGAAATTTCAAACTTACTTTCATCCCTCTGAACTGGAATACACCGGGCCCGAGCTTTCTCCTCATTTTATTCTCTCTCGTTTTCGCGTAGAAGGTTCTTGTTTGGCTGCATTCCACGGCCCTTGTTTTGTAAAAACGGATCACCTCGTGGATTGGGAAGATCGCTTACAAAACGATCACATTAAAGCTAAAAAAATGATTCATTTCTTGGGTGAATTTTTTGGAATCACTCTTCGTGAAGGCGTTTGGATTCAGCGTTTGATCGTGAGCCAGATTTTAAATGAATTAGTTTCTCAGGGTTTAAAAGCCACTCGGGATGGGGATGATATTTTTATTGAACAGGGTGGAGCACAAAAAAAACTCACCGTATCCATCGTCACTGCTTCTGCGGTATCTGTGCTTTTGCATTTAGGAGTGAATATTGATTCCACCGGTGCGCCCGTGAGTGCGATTGGGCTTTCTGATTTTATGATTGATCCGCTAGCATTAACGGAAAAAATTCTCGCATGGTTTTCTTCTGAATTTGAAAGTGTGGAACGAGCAACGGTAAAGGTACGTCCGGTTTAGGATTACAAAAATTTTATGGCAATTCAATTTCCTGATTACATCGAAAAACTAAAACCCTACATTGCGGGTAAACCCATTGAAGAAACACAACGTGAATATGGCGTGAAGAATGTGATTAAACTCGCATCAAACGAAAATCCACTGGGGCCATCTCCAAAAGCAATCGCTGCGATCAAGGCATCTTTAAAAAGTTTACAGCTTTATCCCGATGCAAGTGGTTTTCATTTAAGATCAACACTTGCCCAATATGAAAAAGTAACTTTTAATGAAATTGTTTTAGGCAATGGCTCAAACGAAGTGATTGAGCTTTTGATTCGCACTTTTTGTATCCCCGGTGATCTCATGGTTACCTCGGATAGCGTATTTGCGGCTTATCCAATTTCTGCCCGCATTCAAGGGGTAGATACGATTTTCACCCGCATGACCCAAGATTACCGTTTTGATTTGAAAGCGATGCTCGTTCAAATTAAAAAAAATCCACGAGTAAAATTGGTAGCACTTCCGAATCCAAATAATCCAACTGGAACTTATGTGCCCGATAGTGAGTTGATTCCCTTCTTGCGTGAAGTGGAAAAAATCCGCAAAGGGAGTGTGCATGTGATTTTGGATTACGCTTATTGGGAATACGTTACCGCGAAAGACATGAGTAACCCCATCCGGTTTTTCAAGGAATTCAGCAATGTTTCCGTTCTCAAAACATTTTCTAAAATTTATGGTTTGGGCGGTCTGCGCGTAGGTTACGGGGTGATGAGACCAGAACTCGCGAGTTACGTTCAAAAGGTGCGCATGCCGTTTAACGTTTCTAGTCCAGGATTAGTGGGTGCTCAAGCAGCGATGGGTGATTTGGCCTTTGTCAAAAAATCCATTCAAGTGAATCGCGCGGGCATGAAAGTGATGTCGCAATTTTATAAAAAAGAAGGCATCCCATTTCTACCTTCTCAAGGAAATTTCTTTTTGATCAACACTCGTCAGGCCTTTGGGATGGATGGTGGAGATATTTTCATCGAATTTTTAAAAAAGGGCCTGATTTTCAGACCCGTCACCAACTACGGCATGCCCGAGTGGTTGAGGGTGACCGTGGGCACAGAAGCTCAAAATAAAATTGCTATGCGTGCATTTCAGAAGTTAAAATAAATTATGGCTAACGAAGTAAAAAATGAAACAAAGAAGTTTGTTGTCGCTGTGGATGGCCCTGCTGGTACTGGTAAAAGTACAGCGACTAAGCGCATTTCTAAATTGCTTGGCCTCACTCACGTGGATACCGGCGCTTTATATCGTGGGATTGCTTATCTAGCGATGGAAGCGGGATTTGGATTAGAATTCGATGAATCTGATCATGCTGCCATCACTAAAATTGCTCAAAGAACAAAATTTGAATTCCAACGCATTCCAGGAAAAAACCCATCCAATCGTTTGTTTGTGAATAGCAAAGATATCACTGGATTCATTCGCACACCCGATATGAGCATGATGGCTTCTCGTGTTTCTGCGATCCCAGGAGTTCGTGCGGCATTAAAAGATCTTCAGCGTTCATTGGGCGTATCCTCTCCTTCAATTTTAGAGGGGCGAGACATTGGCACTGTCATTTTTCCAGATGCCGATCTTAAATTTTTTCTAACTGCTGATATTGATGCTCGTGCAAAACGCAGATTAGATGAGCTTGAAGCGCAAGGGGGAGATATTCCTTCTTATGAAGAATTACGTGAACAAATTAAATCGCGTGATGAAGGCGATTCCACCCGCGCGATCGCGCCGCTCAGAAAAGCGGAAGGCGCGATTGAAATCGATACCACCACGTACACTTTAGATCAGGTGGTAGAAATCATGGCCGAACAAATTAAAAAACGCATTCATGAATTAGGATTAGATCAATGAAACAAAATGCTCACATGATGGAAGATCAACTGCTCAAGATTTTATCTGGATTTAAGAAAAAGAAAATTGCAGTTCTGGGAGATGTGGGGATTGATCGTTATACCATGGGTACGGTGGAGCGTATCTCTCCGGAAGCGCCAGTTCCGATTGTGAGTGTTCAACGTGAGTATTTAAAATTAGGTTTGGCATCCAATGTGGCTGATAACGTAGTCGCACTCGGTGGTTTGCCAATTTTGAGTGGGGTAGTGGGTAAGGATCGTGATGCAAATGATCTGTCGAAGATGCTTGAAGATAGAAAAATTCCAACCACGGGTTTAGTCACGGATCCATCTCGCCGCACGATTTTAAAAGAACGCATCATGGGTGAAAATCAACAGATGTTGCGTGTGGATTACGAAGATACTCATATTCTTTCTTTAGTGGTTCAAAAAAAGATTCAAGCCTCTGTACTCAAAGCGATCAAGGGCGCCGATGCCCTCATCATTGAGGATTACGCTAAAGGTTTACTTCAAGAAAAAACAATAGCGCTGGCGATCAAAGCTGCAAATGTAAAAAAGATTCCTGTATTGATTGATCCGCATTTAAAAACTCCGGTGAGTTGGTATTCCCATGCCACACTCCTCACACCGAATAAAAAAGAAGCAGAATTTTTAGCAGGTGAAAAAATTACGGATGATCGTTCTCTCATTTCAGTGGGTAAAAAAATCATGAAGAAATCTCGTTCCGAAAGCTTGGTGATCACACTGGGTAAAGATGGAATGGCGATTTTTAAAAATTCGAGTTCATTACCAACCGTGATTCCAACATTTGCTCAAGAAGTTTATGATGTTTCAGGAGCGGGAGATACGGTGATTTCTGTTCTTGCACTTGTGCTTGCAACAGGCGCCTCTTTAGAAGAAGCCGCTTATATTTCTAACTTAGCTGCAGGCGTGGAAGTTTCCAAGCGTGGTACGGCTACTGTTTCTCAGCAAGAAATCGTTCAGGCTCATTTGAGAAATCGTGAGTAAAAATTCGCTAAATAGATCCCTTTTCAATTAATTTCATTTATCGATAGTGAGCTGTTCACAGAATTTGTGAACATTTTGTGAACACCATGTTCACAAAAGTCTTCACAATTACATAAAATCTATGTATTATTCGTCTCGTGATGAAGAACGAACAAATCAATTTAATCAAGATCGTGCGGTCTCGCTTCTTAGAGATGCAAACCCGCAATCCGAGTTACTCAGTTCGGGCATATGCAAAGAGATTGGGCATGGGAGCTTCAACGCTCAGTATGGTACTCAGTGGTCAGAGGCAATGTTCAAAAAAAGTTGCAGCTCAGATTGCGGATCGTTTGATGTTAGATCCTTTGGATCGAGCAAGTGTGCTCGAGAAAACAGATCTAAAAAATAAAAAGCAAACGAGCGAACATGTGCTCAGCTACCTGAAAGTATCTAACGATCAATTCGTAGCATTTTCAGAGTGGTCGTACATGGCAATTTTGAATCTCGTGCGCATGAAAAGTTTTAAAAATGATCCATCTTGGATCGCTGGCCGCGTGGGCATTACTGAAAAACAAGTGGTAGAGGCTCTTGATCGTTTGCAACGCCTAGGAATGCTCATTACCGATGAGAATGGGAAGTTAAAACGCTCTCATGAAGCCTATCGTACGAGTGATGACATCGCCGATGTTACGATTCGTAAGGGTCACTTCCAAACTTTGGATTTAGCAAAAAAATCCTTGGAAGAAGATGAAATAGATATCCGTGATTTTTCCTGGCTCACGATGAGTGTGAAGCAATCTCAAATGAAAGAGATGAAAGAATTTATTAGAAAGTTTCAAACCGAGTTCGTGGAACTCTTTGCGAAAAATGAAGATCCGGATGAAGTGTACAGGCTAGCGGTACAGATGATTCCATTAACTAAAAAAATAGAAACCAATAAAAAAATAAAAAGGAAATAGAGAGTATGAAAACAAAAAAAATAAAAAATGTAAGTTTGAAAATTAAAATTGCGGAACTCGCGGCCGTTGGCATGATGATGAGTTTAACCTCAGCTTGCCCGCTTGCTTTTGGGCAGGCAGATCATAGTGGAAATGGGGGAGATGTCATTGTTTGTGGATCATTAGTGAGAATGCTCGATTCGCATGAAACCGAGGATAAAAAACCTAAAAGCTTTCCACTCAATTTAGGTGATGCAAGATTAAGTGTACGCGAGAAGGTGAAAATTGCGATTAGCCGAGTACAGAAAAAAGATGGCATAATTGCTCAAAAGTTGAATTCTAGAAGTAATGATTTACTGGCTGATATCGAAGGATTTGAACAAAATGGAAATCTACTTCAAGCAATTACTGAATTTACAAAAGATGATTTAGTGAATATTCCTGATGAAGGAATGGCTACGATTCCCAAGGGCTGCCATATTGAGCAATTGATAGTTCAAACTAAAGTACCACTCCCTGGAAAGAAAAAATTTAAATTTCAATTAGATTTATGGGCAAAAATGAATGCGGATGAAAAAGCAGCAGCGGTTACTCATGAAGCGATGTATGGATATTTGATCTCTAATAATGCAGGTAATTCACCAGTAACACGATTTTATAATGGACTCATGATTTCAGATGAACTGGACGGAATGAGTGAACAAAAATACTTAGAAACGATTCAAGAATTGAGTCTTCCTAAGGATAAAATTCAGTATCATGGATTAAATTATTATCTAATTCATAGAGATAGTCTGTCGCCTCAAGAAGGAATAGATCAATTTGATGAGAATGGAGAAATTCAAGTTGCCTCACCTCATAAAGATGATTTGAAAAACGATGCATTAAAAAGAGTTTTTGGATTTGTTTCAAAAATGAAAATCGCACAAGACGGTACGTTTTTATTCGAATCAGGAAATCTTGTTGGATTGAAGCCCTTAAATTATCTAAGTGGAATTTTTAGTTTAGAAAAGATTGATTTAGATTATTCTGAATTAATATACGAATACAGCAATATCAAAGGGAAAGTTGCAAGAAAGTTAGCAAAAGATGCTACAAAATTAATTCGAAATATTAGTTTAATTAAGATTGCAGGTAATGGAAATCAAGTAGAGATCCATGGGCAAATATCAACCATTTTTCATTCTATGGACGAAAGTAATGAAGGACCATTTATTCCTGGTATGGGAATTGGTAGAAATAAAAATGTAATAGCAATTTATGATCTTGAA
The DNA here is from genome assembly GCA_947372355.1 of Bdellovibrionales bacterium. Taxonomy (GTDB): domain Bacteria; phylum Bdellovibrionota; class UBA1018; order UBA1018; family CAIMNF01; genus CAIMNF01. Next base: position 10,948 of record CANBTI010000082.1, read on the forward strand.
GGAAGTTTAATTTCTTATCAAGAAATCAAATAAAATTA
>CANBTI010000083.1 GCA_947372355.1 Bdellovibrionales bacterium
ATTCTTGTGCGGAACAATCATGGGTATAAACAGTGGGAAGAATAGCGAACTTACTTTTCTGACGAAGTAACCATTGTAAAACAAAGTAAGGACCATCAAATTTTTGAGTTTCACCCGTGATTGAGTTTCCTACTACAATTGCCGGACGATAGATGGTGCAAGGAAGTCCGGCTTTCATTGCTTTTTGAACTTCTACTTCAGCAAAGTATTTTGTTTGCTCATAATAATTATTAAATTTCTGGTTTTTAGATAAGTCAGTTTCTAAATAAATTCCCTGAGTGCGGCCACTCACATAACAAGTACTCACGTATTGAAAGCGATTCAGATTGGAGCAATGTTGAGCAAAAGCGAGAGTGTTTTTAGTTCCTCCCACGTTTACTCGTTTGGCGAGATCTTCTTTCACATTCAAATCATAGACAGCCGCAAGATGGAAAATTTGGGTAATCTCATGAGCGTGTTTTTGAATAAATTCGCTAGAGAGCCCTAGGAGAGGAAGGGTGAGATCGCCTTCGATTAATTCTACTCTGCTTTGAACATCAGGAGGGAGTTGATTTCTGTGTTGAACAGCAAGCTCCATGAATTTTGATTGAACCAAACACATTGCTTTTTGATCGGGCAGTTTGGGAAGTAGTTCACGGATGAGTTCGCTTCCTAGAAATCCTGGAAAACCTGTAAAAAAAAGCATCTTTTTTAATGTCTCTCTTGCTATGCTTTTAGTCAATATGAAGACAAAACATCTCTACGTTTGGGTTTTAGCGGCAATTTTTGCGGGCGTGTTGATTGGGCATTTTTTCCCCGATTTTGGCGTAAAATTAAAACCCCTTGGCGATTCATTCATTGCGTTAATCAGAATGATCATCTCGCCAGTTATTTTTTGCACAGTGGTACTAGGGATAGCCAATGCTGGAGATCTAAAAAAAGTAGGAAGAGTGGGCATGAAATCCATTCTTTATTTTGAAGTGGTTTCTACTTTTGCATTAATCGTGGGATTGATGGTTGCCAATGTATTAAAACCAGGAAAAGGTTTTAATGTTAATCCATCAAGTTTAGATTCCAGTTTAGTGAGCGAATATGCAAAAAAAGCTCAAGATCAATCTGTCATTGAATTTATCCTGCACATTATTCCTAAAACTTTTTTAGATGCATTTACCTCTTCTGGTGATTTACTCCAAGTTTTACTCATTGCGATTTTATTTGGATTCGCGATGAACCGCTTGGGGGAGAAGGGCAAACCGGTTCATCACTTCATTGAATCCGCATCGCACATTTTCTTTTCCATTGTGAATCTCATCATGAAATTTGCGCCGATTGGTGCGGGTGGAGCAATGGCATTTACCATTGGAAAATATGGACTCGAATCCCTAAAGCCATTGTTTGCCCTCATGAGTAGTTTTTACCTCACGTGCGGAATTTTTATATTTGGTGTTTTAGGTTTAATCACTTGGGTTACTGGGTTTAATATTTTCAAATTTATTGCTTATATCAAAGAAGAACTCCTCACTGTGCTTGGAACTTCTTCTTCTGAAAGTGCACTTGTTCCTTTGATGGAAAAACTAGAAAAATTAGGTTGTTCGAAAACAGTGGTAGGCCTAGTGATTCCATCCGGTTACTCATTTAATTTAGATGGAACGAACATTTATCTCACGATGGCTGCATTGTTCGTGGCTCAGGCACTCAATATTGATCTTACCCTCGGGCAACAACTCAGTATTTTGGGAGTGGCGATGCTTACGTCAAAGGGGGCTTCAGGTGTTACGGGAGCTGGATTCATCACTCTTGCGAGTACATTATCGGTAGTGCCAGATATCCCGATTGCGGGACTAGCTTTGATCGTGGGAGTGGATCGATTTATGTCAGAAGCAAGATCAATGACTAATTTTATTGGTAACGGAGTAGCAACGATCGTGATCTCAAAATGGGAAAATGAGCTCGATTTTCAAAAATTGAAAACCGAGCTCAATGAAAATTGATCAATAGATTAAATGCTAGCGCTAAAGAGTGCACCGAGTGCCATGCGATCAGAGCTTAGTTTGTTTGCGGTAAAGATCTGAAGGTAAGGATTGAACATCACAGTTGGAGTGATCATCCACACTACACCTGGCAATAAATCATTTTGATACATTTGAAAATCAGAAGCACTTGTTTTTGCAAAGTGATCTGCTTCCATTTCATATTCAAGATTTAATGAAAGTGAAGGATTGAGTTGATAGTTGATGTAAGGAGCTGCGTAAAGTTTGAAAACTTTTCCACTTTTTGCTCCGTAGTAAGATTTTGCTTCTGTCCATGCGCCTACTGTGTAACGAGTGCCTTGAAGGGTGTAGCGTACGTTAGGAGTCGTTTTAAAAGCAATTTCTTGACCACGATTTTTAGAATAATCACTTGTTGAAAATTGAAGAATAAAGTTGGTGTATAAGTTGAAATTCGAATCAGAAACTGTTTTTTTACTTACGAATTTAATCCCAGCATCACCGATTTGCGCTTTTTCACCACGTCCGTAAAGATAAAAGGGTAGCACTGCACCTACTCCTAAATTTTTATCAAACATGTAGGTAGCTCCCGCTTCACTATCAAGATACATCGGGCTTTTAGCGAGCTTTCCGTTTTGATCTACTGTTTCTGCAGCATCAAGATGATTTAATGCGGGACCATGAAGCGTGGCGAAAAAATTCGCATGCATATGATCTAAAAAATCAGATTTACTGCTATTTGCAGTATTTGTTCCGCTGGAAGCAGACTCCTCAGCATGTGCCACTGAAAAGAAGGCGAACAATGCAATAATAAAACACACTAATATGAATCGATTGTCTCTTAAGCTCATAAAACCCCCTTGGTTTTTGTTTGAGCAGCTTTTGCCATTTTATGGCGCAAATAGCAATGAAAGAAGCGATCTATTAAGATATAACGCAGTGCATTTTGTTTGGTGTGCGTATCATTCCCTGTACAATCATTTCCATGATTAAAACTAAAGCCTTTGCTGCTCAATCCGCAACCCAACCCCTTTCTCCATTTGAATTCAGTCGTCGTGATCCTAAGGAAAACGATGTTCAAATTGAAATTCAATTCTGCGGAGTTTGCCACTCTGATATTCATCAAGCGCGCAATGAATGGGGCGGGTCTACTTTTCCTATGGTTCCAGGCCACGAAATTGTAGGAATCGTGAAGAGTGTTGGATCAAATGTTAAAAAATTTAAACTAGGTGATCGAGTGGGTGTGGGATGTTTTGTAGATTCTTGTCGCACTTGTGCTTCGTGCACTTCTGGTCTTGAGCAATTTTGTTCTCAAGGTATGGTGGGAACTTACAACGGCACTGAAAAAGATGGATCTCCTACTTATGGTGGATACTCTTCTCAAATCGTAGTGGATGAAAAATATGTTCTCAGAATCCCAGAATCGATTCCTATGGATGCAGCAGCACCTTTGCTTTGCGCAGGAATCACTACCTATTCCCCATTAAAGCATTGGAATGCAGGACCAGGTAAAAAAGTTGCAGTCATCGGCTTAGGCGGACTCGGACACATGGCTGTTAAGATTGCTCATGCAATGGGCGCAGAAGTAACAGTACTTAGCCAATCACTGAAAAAGAAAGACGACGCAAAAAGATTGGGTGCAGATCATTTTTATGCAACATCGGATGCAACTACCTTTGAAAAACTCGCAGGCAACTTTGATTTGATTCTCAATTCAGTTTCCGCTGAAATTGATTTGAACGCCTATCTTGGTTTACTAAAAATTGATGGAACGATGGTGTTGCTCGGTGTTCCTGATAAGCCAGCACCGGTGAGCGCATTTAGTTTAATCTTTGGCAGAAAAAATTTATCAGGTTCTTTGATCGGTGGAATCAAAGAAACTCAAGAGATGCTTGATTTCTGTGCTCAGCATAAACTTGCTTCTGATATTGAATTGATTCCAATTCAAAAAATCAATGAAGCTTATGAGCGTATGATCAAAGGTGATGTTCGTTATCGTTTTGTGATTGATTTAAAATCACTCCACTAATTACATTTCTTGAACAGTTTGAAGAATGCGCGCTACCTGAGAAAGGTCGTTCTTTGCTTGTTTGATCAAGCGAACGGCATCTGCTTGCTTTAATCTTCCTTCAGCCATCTTTTGGCAGAGGATAGGCTCAAGTGGATCAGTGATTTCATAAACTGATGGATGTTGAGGCCAAAGATTTGTTTCATCGTTACTTCCACCCATGCAAAGTGGAATGTAGTGATCAATTTTAAAATTGCTTCTTCCAATTTTCTGAATCTGATAACCAAAAGTTGCATCGTAGCGTTGTACGATTTCATCTTTCAAATCACCTTCTACTGAACGTGTGCAATATGCAATTTGTTCAGGGTAGCGACGTGCAGATGGTGTTTTGCAGAGTGCTCCTGGGGTGAGTGATGGTTGTGGTGATTTAGGAAATGGCTCAGCTGAATAAGCAGAACTTGATAAAAACAGAACTAGGCCGATAATTGCGGTCAGAACTTTCATTTTTCTTCTCCAAATAGACGGACGGTTTTACGGTGCCCGGTAGAAACGCCAACCCATATCTGTTGGCTTATACTTAGAATACGCATTTAGGTATCAGGGGAGAGTGGGTAATAGTCAATGCAGATTATTAAAAGAGTGCTTAAAATGAGGTTAAAATAGATCTCGCGACTGCTGCACCCTGACTTACACATGCTTGAATTAAAAATCCACCAGTAGGTGCATCCCAATCCAGCATCTCTCCACCGCAAAAAATACCCGTAAATTTTTTAAGCTCAAACACGGAAGAAACTTCTTTCAAATCCAATCCTCCTTTAGAAGAAATTGCTTCTAAGAGTGGGCGTGGTTGGGTGAGAGTGATGGGGAATTTTTTGATCGTAGTAATCAATTTATGTAAATCAGTTTTGATCTCATTGGTAGTGTGATGAAAAAGAAGGGCTTCCGCTGCTTCGGATAATCCCAAAAGATGTTTCACTCTTCTCATCGGAGATAGATTTTCTTTGGTTTGATTGAGTTTGATCAAAATTTGTTCTTCAGTGAGATCAGGTTTTAAATCTAGGAAGGCTTGGCCTTTCATTCCACAAAAATAAACAGGTGTGCCTTCTATTCCATATTGAGTGATCACGAGTTCACCCATTTTTTTTCCTTTTGAAGTTTCAAGAATCACTTTTTTGAGAGGTTTGCCCTCGGCTTCTTTTAAGAATTTTTCATTCCACGCAACTTCATAACCAACATTACTTGGTTCGAATGGGATGAGATTGATTTTTTTTGATTTAAAAAGTTCCACCCATTTGGGTTCTTCGTTTTCCCAACTTCCGCCGCCTAAAAAAAGTGCAACACGATCAAATTCCTGAGTAGTGGATTCATCGTGGTTAAAGGTAAGGGAGATTGTTTCATCCTTTTTGGTGAATTCGGAGAGTGCTGATTGAGAATGAAAAATCACACCTTTCTCTTCTAAAAATTGAGTCCATTTTTTAAGAAGGGTAGAGGCTTTCATTTCTTTTACAAAATAGCGTTGAGACGTGCCTAAGAAAGTTTCCATTCCCAGTTGTGATTCAATAAAAGAAATCCATTCCTTTGGACCAAATGCGGTGAGGGTGTTTCTCCAAAATTCAGGAGTCCAGCCTTCGTAGTGATCTGAAAAATCTTTAATGGAGTGTTCGTGTGAGATGTTGAGCCCAGAGCTACCGGCAATGAGCAGCTTTCTACCAAAGCCAGAACGTTTTTCAAATAAATGAATTTCAAGCAGTGATAAATGAGGTGATAAAACCAATTGGGTTGCAGCCATCAAACCAGCCGGACCAGAGCCAATGATGGCAATTCGTTTAGATTTGCTCATAGAGTTTTAGGTAAGCTTTAGCAGCCGCATCCCAGGTAAATTGTTTAGACCAAGCAATACTACGTAGCGAGCGTTCCTGATCAAAGGATTTTAATCCTGCGGTAAATACTTCGTTCATTTGAACGGGATCAAAACTTGGCCAATAATAAGCTTCTTTTCCACCGATTTCTGGAAGACTGGTGAGATTAGATAAAAATACAGGTTTACCCACACTCATGGCTTCTACTACGGGAAGTCCGAATCCTTCGGTGAGAGAGGGGAAAACAAATGCTTTGCAATTTTGATAGAGCCAGTTTTTTTGTTCGTTGTTCACTGTTCCCGGTAGATGGAGACGTGAATCAATTTTCAAATCAATTGCCGTTTGCAAAAGTTGGCTTGCGTACGCACTCTCAAAATTTCCTGCTAACACGAGATGGAGAGAATTGTTTTTTTCTAATAAAGATAAGAGCGTATGGAAGTTTTTTTTCTTAGAGATGATGCCAATGCTAAAAATAAAATCTTCAAAGTGAATAAATTCCGGTTTTTTCGGATTCTGAATCGGATCAAGTGCATTCCCATTGGGAATGACATGAATGGATTTATCTCCAATATCTAAATGTTCGCGAACCATTTTTTCGGTGAATTGAGAAATGACGGTGATCGTATGTGCTCGATCCACTTTCTTTTGTAATATTCCAAGTTTGATTGCTCTCTTAATGCCTTTATATTTCTCTAGGAAATTCAAATCATGAATGGTGAGGATAAGTTTTGTTTTTTTACTAGAGGGTAGGTAGGGAGAATTCTGATGTAAGCAGTGCCAAACTTGATAGTGCTGACTATTGAATGGGAAAAGTTTGTGAAGTAGGGATTGTTTTACGGTTGTGGCTTTATTTCCAAAAATACCCAGTTGGGATTCGGGTAGGTAATAGTCTATTTTAAGATTCGGATTTTGGAGTTGTTGAAACTTAAGCCCCAGATGAAAGCAAAACTGCCCTAGGCCGCTATTGGGGTTTTTCAGTTTTTCCATCTCAACTAGAATACGTTTCATTTGAGCTTAACTTATCATTATATAAGGATTTTTACAAAAATTGCCTTTATCAACGAAAATAATTTAATAATTGTCTATCCTTTTAACGCAAAGCGTTATATTGCTACCTTACGTCTTACCCCCAATTTTATGAAAGAGAGATAGAAATGAAAAATTTAAAAGAAATGTTCGCTTTGAGTATGTCTTTATTAATGATGAGCGCTTGTGGAAGTAGCTCTACCACTCCCAATGCAACCACGGTTGCTAATAGCTGCGCAGTTGGAAGCGTGAATACATCTTATGGGTGTATGCCACAGGGAAACTGCCCTTCAGGGTATGCTTCATACAATAACTCGTGCACTCCGGCGGTAGCTTATAACAATAACTATAATAATTATGGAACTAATGCATGTGCTGTTGGCCAAGTGAACACTCAATATGGTTGCGTTGCTCAAGGTGCATGTCCTACAGGTTACGGAATGTATAACAATAGTTGTATTACTGCGGTTGCAACGAATACTAACGGAACTAATAATTGTGCCGTTGGCCAAGTAAACACTCAATATGGTTGTGTTGCTCAAGGTGCATGCCCTGCAGGCTACGGAATGTATAACAACAGTTGTATTACTGCATTGGCAATCAATAATACTGGCTATAACACAGGATACAACACTGGCACTTCTTGCCCTGCTGGAACTTCAATGACCCAAGTGGGTTGTTTATCACAAGGTCCATGTCTATCAGGCCAAGTGTTTTATAATAATCAATGTTATGTTTATTATAGCGGTTCAACTGGAGCTAATTTTCAATTTCATTTAGGTTTTTAATCTTAAAAATTAAATAAATTTCAAAAAACCCGCTTAGTGCAGACTAAGCGGGTTTTTTGTTTTAAACTCTAGCCATGGATCTTTCATTACTATTTTGTGGTTTTGTATTTGGTGTGATTGGAATGTGGATGTTTCGCCAAGGTAAGAAAAACGCAAACATCATCACAATGGCCATTTCAGTTACGTTAATGATTTATCCCTACTTTATTGAGAGTGTATTAGTTTCGTGGTTACTTGGAGTAGCACTTTGCTTTTTGGCTTATTTTAAGTGGTAGTATTTTTTTGTACTACCACTCATAAACATTACTGGAGTTTTACATCTTGAGAAAGCACCACTCTGGTTCCGTGTTTCAACGAAACATGCATGATGATTCCTTTGGTAAGAGCATCTTGATTGAGTACTGTGTACGCCAATCCAGGAATAATGTAGATGGTCCCTGCTGGGAGTTTGTAAACTTCCACCTCAGAAGCATCAATTCTTAAATCAGAAGTAGAAGCCTCGCTGGAAAGAGTGAGGGTCATTTTTTCAGTGGGTTCAATCGTTCCAAAGTTGTTCAGTCCAACTTTCATGTATTGAATGCGGCCAATCCTTGGAGAGGCTGTAAAATCAATACGAGTGAACTTCACTTGTAAGTTTGCCATTACTGAAATGGTAATGATTTTTTCTTCCATTGTTCCGTCTGCTGAAGTGATTTTAACTTTGAGTTTTTCAGTTGAACCAGAAGCGGCACCTTGAGTGATCTTGGCAACCAAAACATTCTTAACCAAAGCTAAACTTTGCGCTGGAATGGAAGCCAACTGAGTGATTGATTTTTCAATCAATAGATTTGCACTCATGGATTCAATTTCAATCTTCATGGAAGCAGAAGTGGAATCCACTAAACCAAAGTTTGCTACGTTGATTTGTAATTTAAGAAGATCACTCACTCCAACCGATCCGCCGATTGATCCATCTAATCCTACGCGAACAACGCTCACGTCTTGAACTTTAAGAACAGAGTTCTTGGAGAAGAAATCATCCGTTGCAGCAATTCCATTTGCATAAGCTGTTTGGCGAGCTTGTGCTATGTTTTGTTGAAAACCTGCCGCTTGTCCTTCTACGATTCCTTTGTTTTGCGCGTCTTTAGAACCTGCAAGTACGCCCTGATTAAAGGCAGTTGCATAAACTTCTTGGTAACCTTCTTGGTAACGAACGGTCTTATTTTTTTCAAAAGCTAAACTTTGAGCTGTTTTAAAAGCGGGTGAGTAGCTTTGTTGGTAACTATCCTTGAAGTGATCACCGTATGCAGCTTGATAAGATACCTGATAAGCATTTTTACAAGCATTGATGAAATCTATGTAACTTTGATTACAAACTGGTCCAGTTACATCAGAAATGGAATCATTCAAAGCAAGTTGGAATTTCTTACTCATGAATGCTTCACTCATCATCGATCTTTGATTGAGTTTAATGAGTTTTGCTGCTTCCATATCAATTTCTATTTTCTTTGAAGGTAAAACGGAGATGAGCTTTGCGAACTCATCGTTTTTACCGCGAGGAAGATCAGTTTTGATGGATTCATTCACCGCATCTTTAGCACCTAGAATTAATCCTTGGGAAAATCCAGTTTGGTAATCAGCTTCAGATTGAGAGCCCTTTACTCTTCCATCATCAAAGCCTTTTTGTTGACCATCTTTTTTACCCAGTTGGTAACCAAAGAGTAGGCCATCGATTTTGCCTTGTTCCTGGCCTTTTTGAGTTCCTTCTTTATCTCCAGCGATGGCACCATTTTTCATGCCATCATTCACACCCGCAACATTGCCTTGATCAGATCCGGTATCGACTGCTTGTGCAATGAGATTATCGTAGTTATTTTTTCTAGTGATATAATCGTTGTATTTAGCAGCAGTAATCGATTCTGCAGCTATTGCAACTTGATCTAGGGATTGGAATTGAGCTTCTAGAACAGAAAGTTGTTGGGCAACTGAGTTTTGCTGTTGAGATAAGCTTTGAACCTGGTTTTGATCGCTTGAAATTTGGTTAGTGAGATCTGAAATTTCTCTTTGATCGCCTTGAATACGATTTGAATTATTGGCAATTTGATTTTGTAAGCTAATAATATCGTTTTGCAACTGAGTGTTGTTATCTTGGAGAGCAATCAAGATTTCTTGATGTTGATTCAAATTGTTCACGATTTGAGTGAGAGCTTGATTCTGAATTTCAAACTGTGAGCGAATCTGATTGAGATAGTTTTGCGATTGTTGAAATTGGGTACTCGCAGTTGCAAGATCCTGTTCACGTTGATTCAAAGCACTTTCAAGCTGAGGAATTTTTTGTTGAAGAACAATCAGCTGTTGTGCCAATTGCGTTGCTTGATTTTGATTTTGAACTATAGACTGATTGATTTCCACTAAACGTACACTCTTTTGATGAAGGAGTGCTTGATCTTGGGCAAGTTGTTGTTGAGTGGATTGAAGTTGTGCGTTTGCTTGATCTAGATCTGCCTTTTTTGCATTGTAAGCAGTCATGAACTGTTGGAGTTGGTTTTGTGATTGTTGCAAACTTGCATTTAATGAGTCGAGTTGTGGTTTTAACGAATTTAAGCTGCTTTGAACACTAGGTAGTTGTGATTGAGCAGAGCTTAAAGAGGATTGTTGGGTAGAAATGAGAGAAGTAAGGTTTGAAATTTCTCCTGGCAAAACTCTTGCTCTGTTTTGCAGTTGGCTCAATTGAGAATTCATTTGATTGATGTTGTTTTGAGCAGATGAAATATTACGAGTGAGCTCACTCATTTTAGAATTTAAATTTACAATTTCATACGTAAGATCGGATTGGCTCTTTTTAAGCACTTCAATTTCAGCTTTGAGCTCAGTCGCTCTTGGATCGCTTGGATTTAATCTACTTAATTCTTGTGCTTTTTGTCTGAGTAATTGATCTCCTGCTTCTTTTTGTTTTTGTTTTGCAGAAACATCCACTTTGATGGAATCGATTTGAGAGTTCAATTGTGCAATTTGATTTTGAGATGAAGAAATGCTGGATTGGGCATTGCTCTGGCTTTGTTGATTGCCTTCTAATTCAGCTTTTTTAGCGCTGAGAGATGATTGATTTTGAGCAATGGAAGAGGAGAGTTGGTTAATTTGTGATTGTAATCCATTGATTTGAGTTTGGAGGGAATTCACTTGGCTCTGGATTGAATCTCTCTTTGCTTTATCCTGATCATATTGTGATTGAAGTGCTTGTCGTTGAGATTGAAGTGAATTCAAATCTTGTTGAAGCGCTTGTACTTTAGATTGTAACGATGGCAATTGAGACTGTAG
>CANBTI010000084.1 GCA_947372355.1 Bdellovibrionales bacterium
GAGCTTGGGCAGCCTGGAAAATCCTTGTGGAAACGCTATAAAAGACCAAAGTTTTTTATGGATCAAAGTTTCAAGCGCTTCATCCATTTTTTACAAGAAAAAGTCACCGCAAGCGATTCAAATTCGAAAATTGAGTTAGTTTTAAATGGTGATATTTTTGATTTTGATTCGGTGATGAAACTCCCACTTCACACCAGGTTTCATATCTCTTGGTTAGAAAAAAAACGTGGTTTATTTCCTGAAGAAGAAAAATCACGTTTTAAAATACACACGATTTTAAATGATCACAATGTTTGGGTAAACACCATTCGCCAATTCATTCAACAAGGTAATTCTGTAGTATTTATAATCGGAAACCATGACATAGAATTACATTGGCCATTAGTTCAAAAAGAATTAATGCATTTTTTATCGCTATCGAGCGAAGAACAAGAACGAGTAAGATTTTGTGAATGGTTCTTTGTTTCTGAGGGAGATACCACGATTGAACATGGAAATCAGTATGATGATTATTGTGTTGCCTCCAATCCCATTCATCCATTGATCAAAAAAGGAAAACGAATTCAGGTGAGATTGCCCTTTGGGGATATCACCAGTCGATACATGATTAATGGGATGGGATTATTTAATCCTCATGCAGATACATCATTTCTAATGTCCTTATCGGAATACTTTAAATTTTTTTATAAATACTCATTGCGTGTACATCCTTGGCTACCTGTTTCTTGGCTCTGGAGTTCTACGGTTTCATTTTTTATCGCGCTTGGAGATGGTCTATTACCGGCAATGCGTGATCCATTATTCATTGAACAAAGAGTGGATGAAATTGCTAGAAAATCAAATGCTACCCCTCAAATGGTAAGAACTTTGAGAGAATTACACACGCATTCAGCAATTTTTAATCCGATTAAAATTGCTAGAGAGCTTTGGTTAGATCGGTTTTTAATATTGTTATTAGTCATTTTCGTAAGTTTTGAGTTTTATATGGTGATCCGGGCAACGATTGCTCCCATCTCTTGGCTTTGGTTTTTTGTTTTCTCGATTCTTCTCACGCCCTTCTTATATTTTTACTCCAGGAATATCAAAAGTGAAGTGATCAAATCCACGGAAGAGGCCCTAAGGCAAGCTCCTCTCATTGCTCAAATCACCAAAACCACTCGAGTGGTTTTTGGCCATACTCATCGTGAAATGCATACTTTTGTAGATACTACCGAGGTATTAAATACTGGAACTTGGTCGCCTGCATTCAAAGATCCTGAATGCAGAGAGCCGTTTACAAATCGGTGTTTTGTTTGGATTCGTCAACAAACTCCTGGAGAATCAAGGGTATCGGAATTGTTTCAATGGAAAGATCCTGGCATTGAACCGGTAGCTGTGCAAAAATAAGATTAAATGAAACCGGTAACTCTTCAAGAAATTAAAAAAGCTCAATCTGTATTAGAAAAAATTCTTCCTGTCACTCCACTCATTAGGAATGATTGGTTATCTCGTCGCTATGAGTGTGATGTTTTTTTAAAACTTGAAACCGCACAACCAGTTGGTTCATTTAAAATTCGGGGTGCCTCTTATAAAATTTCACAACTCACGGCTGAAGAAAAAGCTAAAGGTGTGATTTCAGCGAGCGCTGGTAATCACGCACAAGGTGTTGCTTGGGGTGCTAGAGAGTATGGAACCAGTGCATTGATTGTGATGCCTGAAACGGCATCCATCATGAAAATTCATAATACCCAATTACTGGGTGCTGAAGTTCATCTTGAAGGTGAAAATTACGATGAGTGTTTTAAAGCGGCTCAGAGAATCACGAAAGAAACGGGACGAACTTACGTACATGCATTTCATGATCCAATGGTGATTGCTGGTCAGGGGATTATTGGGCTAGAGATTTTATCACAACTTCCTGAAGTGGATTTTGTGGTGGGTTCGATTGGTGGTGGCGGACTCATGGCTGGAATGGGAACGGCATTGAAAGCATTAAAGCCGAGTGTAAAACTCATCGCATGCCAGGCTCAAAATGCTCCGTCTATGGTGAAATCATTACAAGCTCATCACGTAGTCACCGCAGATTTTAAAGGTACATTTGCAGATGGTATTGCGGTTAAGAATGCAAATCCAGAAATGTATGAAATCTTAAATCCCTTGATCGATCTTTCTTTTGAATCGGATGAAGATGAAATTGCCATGAATGTTTTGCGGTTTATGGAGCGAGCAAAGTTAGTGGTAGAGGGAAGTGCTGCCATTATCTTGGGTGCACTGGAACGCTATAAAACTGAGATTAAAGGCAAAAAAGTAGTTTTAGTGGTTTGCGGAGGCAATATTGATGTAAATCTTATTTCCAGAATCATTGAACGTGGACTCACGCGTCTTGGTCGAAGAATTCACGTGAAAGTTCAAATTTCTGATCGTCCCGGTTCACTCTCAAAACTCACAGCGCTGATTGGTTCATTGAAGGCAAATATTTTACAAGCCATGCACGATCGTAACGATACAAAAATTAAGCTAGATGAAACAGAAGTTGAATTACTTTTGGAAACTCGTGGAAAAGAACATAGTGAAGAAGTGATTAAAGCTTTAGAAGGTTATTGTATCCGGGTTCAAAATTTAAATGATTAAGTTAGCTTAGTGCCAATCTAGAAATTTCTCGATCATCAAAATGAATCTTGATCGTTCCACTCTTACCATCTGAAATGATCTGATAATCTTCGTGGCCCTTGCCGGCAATGAGAATGATGTCTCCGGCTGCGGACAATTCAACAGCTCTAAATATAGCTTTTTCACGATCTTCAATCACTTCGTAATTTTTTCTTCCCGAGGATACGATTCCTGCTTCTACTTCCACTAAAATAGATTTTGGATTTTCAGTGCGCGGATTGTCGCTAGTGAGAATTGCATATTCGGAAAGACGAGTTGCTATTTCACCCATCACTGGGCGTTTGGTTTTATCCCGATCTCCACCACAACCAAAAACAGTGATGATGCGTTTGCCTTGAATCGAGAGTAATACTTTTTCGAGTGCTTCGGGCTTGTGTGCATAATCTACGAATGCAAAAATTCCTTTGGTGTTGGTGATGAATTCCATTCTACCGGGAACTCCTGGGAAATTTTTTAAGCTCGCCCAAAAATTTTGCACCCCAAGAGATGCCCCCACGCTGAGTGCAGCTAAAATATTTTCGATTTGGAAATTTCCAAATAAGGGACACTCAATCTGATACCATTCATAGTTAACTTTCACTTCAGCAGCAATACCTGTTGGAGTGTTGATCAAACCACGTACATCATTGATCGGAGAGTATCCTTGTAATCTTGAATCAAGGGAAATAAGTTTTTCCCCGTAATGAATATCTTGATTAGAAAAGCCAATTGGTTTTTTTCCTAAGGAACGAGAATACTCGAGATGATCTGTAAACAATCTAGCTTTGGCGCTGAAGTACGCATCCATGGTTGGATGATAATCCATGTGTTCTGAGCTTAAGTTTAAAAATACAACTGAATCCCAAGCAATACCCCAAACTCGATCTTGATCAAGAGCGTGAGAGGATGCTTCAATCACGACATGAGTTGCTCCTAAATCTAAAACTTCACGAAACCATTTTTGAAGAGTGATGGCATCAGGAGTAGTATTGATTGTTTCCCAGGTTTTTCCCTCAAATTCACCGCCATTGGTACCAAGGCGCGCACATCGAAAAGATGAACTTTTACCGTCTAATTTTCCACCCTCATTCATGATGTGTTGAATAAGGTAGCTGGTGGTAGTTTTTCCGCTGGTGCCTGTGACACCCATCATTTTTAATTGGTGGGTTGGATTTGAAAACATCTCGCTTGCGAGTTCACCTAATTTTTTTCTGGTTTGTTTACCTAAAACAACCACTCTTGAATCGCCCACATCGTTTTCTGAATAAACGGTCGTTGCACCAGCAAGAAATGCTTCGTTAATGAATTGATGACCATCAAACTTTGCCCCCTTGAGAGCAAAAAATATTGATCCAGGGCGAACCTCTTTAGAATTTGCAGTGACATGAATCATAAAACTATTCTTCTAAGTATAGATTGACGTGAATCCCAGCTGAAAGAATAGCGCCAGATTCAGGAATCTGTTTACGAATCACACCAAAGCCATGAACCTGTATTGCTGGTGAAAATGGTTTCAGAGCTTTGATCGCTTCTTGTGGAGTGAGTCCAACGACTGAAGGCATCACTGGGTGATCTACGTTCACTTCTTTGATACTTTCGGTTGCTTGGGCAACTGTAACAACGGGTTCAGCGCTTGATTGAGATAGGGTGACTTCTTGTTTATCCGTTTTTTCAACGGTGAGCTGAGTTGGAATTTCCATTTTCTCAGTAGAGGGAATGGAGAATCGATTGGTAGCACTTTTAATCACTTGAGCAAAAAGCGGTGCTGCAGTTTCACCACCAAAATAAACGCCCTTTGGATGATCAAATAATACTAATACGGTAATGGGTTGCTTCACACCTACAGGGAATCCAATAAATGAAGCCATGTAGCGTGAGTTTGAATAGCGTTTTGTTCTGGAATCAACTGTTTGTGCTGTTCCTGTTTTACCCGCAATTCGATATCCATCTACGCGAGCTTTGTGACCCGTACCTTTATCACCTTCAGTAACCAGTAATAGTGCTTCAGTAGTGTCTCTTACGGTTTCTTTTTTAAAGATTGGAGTTTTCTTCACTAGTTCATTGTCTTTGCGCTTTAGTAATGTGGGTTCAACGAGGAAGCCGCCATTCGAAAGGGAGGCATAAGCGCGAAGCATTTGCATTGGGGTTACTAAAATACTTTGCCCAAATGCCATCGTTGCTAAAGTGAGAGGGCGAATCGATTTTGCTTGAGTGGGTGCAGGAACCCAACCGCCGATTTCACCTGGAAGTGAAGTTCCCGTTTTAAATCCAAAGCCTAAATCTTTTAAACTACTCAAAAATCTTTCTGGTCCAACTTTGAGCGCAAGTTCTGCTGCAACAATGTTACTGGAAACTTCCACCATTTTTTTAAGATTAATGAAGCCGTATTTTTCATGAGCTTCTGCTTCCTTGATGGTGCGACCTTGAAGCGTGAATTTACCATAATGTCCGAAAAGTGAATCCGTGGTTTTTACAATTCCTTTATTCACTGCCGAAGCTAAAAGAAGTGGTTTCATGGTTGAACCCGGTTCATAACCGTCGGTTACAGCCATTACTTTTTTCACGCCTTTATTTCCATTTGAATTGGCTTGTGCAAGTGCAAGGATTTCTCCGTTATTTGAATCCATGACAATGACTAAACCACTTTGTGCTTTAGTTTTTTCCATGGATGCTTGGAGTGCTTCTTCAACTGAAAACTGAAGGGAAGCATCGATACTGAGATCAACGTTTGCTCCATCCACAATTTTATCGTGATCAGAAGATTGGATCACTGCGGGACGACCAAGTGCATCTTTAAATGCATCAAAAGAGGCACTTTTTCCTCTTAAAAGTGAGTTTTTCCATAACTCCACACCTTCAATACCTGCGGTGTCTACGTTGACTGTTCCTAAAAGTGAACTAGCCAAATCACCGTGAGGATAAACGCGTTTCATTTCTTTCACTAACCATAAGCCTTCTGGCATTTCTCCAGTTGAGAGTACGATCCCAGATTTTTTAAATCGTTCCATCTGAACTTCTGAAACATGACGCTCAAACCATGCGAATGATTTTTTAGGATCTAATCTTTTTTTCAATACTTGAGGAGACACTCCGAGATTGCGAGCAAGTAAGTGAAGAGTAGAATTTGATTTTAAAATTTTAGCAGGACTGCCGGCCAAACTTGAGGTTTCTAAGTTAATGGCCAAAGGCTCGCCCGTACGATCCATGATGAGTCCTCGACGAGGATTCATCATCACATGAGATTGAAATTGCTTTCTTGCAAGATTTTCAAGTTTGGGATCACCTAAAATTTGCAGATAAGTGGAGCGTCCAAGCATTCCAATTGAAATCACGCCGAATAGTCCAATCACCAATGATAGTCGAATGCGAATAGATGGTGTTTGGTAAAATGAAATCACATTGAAGTTTCCTTCATGGGAATAATGCGATCCGGACTAGGAGGATTTAATTTAAATTTTTGTTTTGCCAATGCTTCTAATCGACGAGGCGAACGAAGTTGAGCAACCTTGAGTTCTAGTTGTTCATTTTCAAGTTTCAAATTATGAAGAGTTTTATTGGTTTGATTGAGTTCATAAGTCGTCTTCACAACGGTGAGACGAATCCAAACTGTTAAAAAAGCAAATGAGATGAGTATCGGAAATACCCACACTGGAAAGTACCGCTTCATGTAATAAAATTGTAATGCGGCTTGTGAAAAAAGAAAATAGCGAAGAAAATTAATAGTCAAAAAATTGACTATTTTTTAATAGCGAGACGAAGCTTAGCACTTCGGGATCGCGAGTTCATTTCGATTTCTTGATCATCTGCTTGAATCGCTTTTCTTGAAGGCAAATCGTAGAGTTCGCGTTGATGAAATTCACTTTTTACCAATCGATCTTCAAGAGAGTGAAAGGAGAGGATGGCAATGTTTCCTCCCACCTGCACTAAAGGAAAAACTTTAGAGATGAGCGTTTCGAGTTCTTTTAGTTCTTCATTTACGGCGATACGAAATGCTTGAAAGCTTTGGGTGGCCGGATGCATGCGCTTGTGTCGCATCGCTGGTGGAAAGGTGGATGCAATCGCATCAGCGAGAAGTGAGGTATTTTCCGGAAGTTGGTTTTTTGAGCGAAGATCGACTAATTTTCGGGCAATTTTTCGAGAGAATCGATCTTCCCCATACTTCCAGATCATGTCGGCTATTTCGGTTTCACTGAGCACCATCAGCATCTCTTTTAATGGAATTCCACGACTGGTATCCATTCTCATATCCAGAGGAGCGGGAAAGCGAAAACTAAAACCACGAGTTTCAGAATCAATTTGATCGCTCGAGATTCCAAGATCGGCCATGAGTCCGTAGATGGGTCTGCCGTTAATGTGTTTAGGAGCATCGCTAAATGAGCTGTGAATGATTTCTAGGTTTTTAGCATCGATTTCGTTTTTAAATTTAATTCGATTTCGGGCGATGGCATCCGGATCTTGATCCACGCCAAGAACGCAGTGCTTCAATAATGAGGTGTCAGACTTCATTTTTTCTAAAATGCGCGCCGTGTGACCACCACCACCCAAAGTGCAGTCTAAAATTATTCCTGGTGCTGCTTCAGGGGGCAGATTTTTCAAACCCGTCACTAAAAAATCAGTGATTGGCTCCAAAAGGATCGGAATGTGGTGGCTGACACCAAGTTCAGCACTAAACGTTGAATTCATGAATGTTTTCGCATACTCTTAATCTGTGGAAAAAAACCCTTATCTCATTGAGAACACTAACAAGATTTATACGAATAAACAAAAGCAAAAAATCGCTCGCGATATCTTGGAACGCTACACTGGAAGCACGCTAAAGCAGTTTCAGAAGCAAATCATTCTCACCAATTTTCAATATTACATCGATCGTTTTGCCGTGATCACTGGCGGAAAAGTTACTCGAGGATCTGCAATGAGTGCAGTGCACTCTCCCAAGGATGGGGTTTCAATTATTAATTTCTCTATTGGTTCGCCAACAGCAGCACTCATCATTGAATGTTTAGCAGTGCTTGAGCCTACTGCGGTTTTATTATTAGGAATGTGTGGCGGATTACATCGCTCATTAAAAAAGGGTGATTTCATTGTTCCCACTGCGGCGATTCGTGATGAAGGTGTATCCCATCATTTTATGCCACGTCAGTGTCCGGCACTTCCCACGTTTAAAGTTCAAAAATTCGTTTCACAAATATTAGTTGAAAAAGGACTCGATTATCGTACTGGTGTGGTTCACACCACTGATTATCGTTTTTGGGAATTCAACAATAAATTTAAAGCGGAACTTTATCACGAGCGCGCACTTGCAATTGATATGGAAACAGCAACCCTATTTATTGTTGGGTTTGCAAGCAAGGTTCCTATTGGTGCTCTTCTTTTAGTTTCAGATTTGCCATTATTACGTGGCGGAATTAAAACTAAAAAATCAGCGAGCTCCGTGTTTAAAGAATATACAGATTTGCATTTGGAGATGGGCATTAAATCAATGAGTGAAATCGCATCTCGCGGTGAACACATTCGACATTATAAATGGTAGGCAAGAAAACATGATTCAAAAAATTCTCGATTTTTTCACAAACGATTTAGCAATTGATCTTGGTACAGCAAACACGCTCGTGTTTTCTAAAGGTCGCGGTTTAATTATGAATGAGCCATCAGTGGTAGCAATTCATAAAAATGCACGCGGACAAACACGGGTTTTAGCTGTAGGAAAAGAAGCAAAAGAAATGTTGGGAAGAACCCCGGGTTCTATTCAGGCAATTCGCCCACTTCGTGATGGTGTGATTTCGGATTTCGAAGTGACTCAGGCGATGTTGAAGTATTTCATTTCAAAAGCAAGTGAAGGTCGCAGTTATATTCGTCCACGCATCATGATTTGTATCCCTTACGGAATCACTCAAGTTGAAAAACGTGCGGTAAAAGAATCGGCGCAATCGGCCGGAGCGCGTGAAGTTTATTTGATTGAGGAACCAATGGCTGCTGCTATTGGTGCAGGATTGCCAATTCGTGAACCAAGCGGAAATATGATTGTGGATATCGGTGGTGGTACTACCGAAGTTGCCGTGATTTCTCTAGGCGGGATTGTGTATTCAAAATCAGTTCGTGTTGCTGGTGATAAATTTGATGATGCAATTGTAAATTACATTAAACGCAAGTACTCCCTTTTAATTGGCGAAAGAACTGCAGAGCAAATCAAATTAACCATTGGTTGTGCTTATCCATTTGAAGAAGAAAAAACTTATGAAGTAAAAGGTCGCGATCTCATTAGTGGCGCACCTAAAACGATCGAACTCAACTCGGAAGAAATTCGTGATGCATTGGCTGAGCCAGTTTCCGCAGTGGTAGATGCAATTAAAGTTGCGCTTGAACGTACTCCACCAGAACTAGCTGCCGATATCGTGGATAACGGAATCGTGCTTGCTGGCGGTGGGGCATTACTTGCAAATCTCGATATCTTGATTAAAGAAAAAACTGGATTACCAGTAACGGTTGCTGAAGATCCACTCACTTGTGTGGTGCGTGGTTCAGGTAAAGCCTTAGAAGATCTCGATCTACTTCGCAAAGTTACAGTGATGTAGTTTTTTGCTAAAACAAAGCAATGGCATACAATAAACAAGATCATTATTATCATAAAGCGAAGGAAGAAAACTTTGCTGCTCGTTCTATTTATAAGCTCGAAGAAATTGATCAAAAATTCAGAATCATCAAACCGGGAATGAAAGTTCTAGATTTAGGTGCAGCACCTGGATCTTGGTCGCAGTATCTATCTAAAAAAGTAGGCGAAAAAGGTCGTGTCTTAGGTGTTGATTTAATTCGTGTGGGATTAACATTACCCAATGCGGTTTTTATTCATGCAGATCTTCGCGACATTCAATTAGAGCAAATCTTTATAGATCATGGGTTTGAGCCCGTTTTTGATGGTGTTTTTTCAGATATGGCCCCTAAAACTACAGGAATACGGGTTACGGATCAGGCTCGCTCGATGGAATTATGCGAATTGGCGCTCAATGTGGCAGATCGTTTTTTGCGTTTGGGTGGTAATTTTGTATGTAAGTTTTTCCATTCCGACGATTTTAAAGAGCTAAAAAGCCTTATGCTTCAAAGGTTTACGAAGGTTGAAGTGCTTCGTCCTAAAAGCACTCGTAAAGAGAGTAAAGAGATTTTTCTCATTGGAATCTCTAAAAAGAAAATTTAAACTAATTCTATTTAATTAATAGACAAAACGAAATTCATTGATTATAATACACAACGAATATTTATAAATCGGAGTCTATTTATGTCTTTAAGTTTTAAAAAATTGGGAATAATTTTTAGTGTGATTTTTTGTTTATTTCAAAACACTTCACATGCACAAGTTAGCGATGAGTTAACATCATTAATTGAAATCACAGCAGAGTATTATCCAAGTGAAACATACCATATTGGACTAGAGCTTAACTCCGATCATTCCCTGAATCGTGTCTACTATGAAAATAATGCAAAAATTAAACGTTTCTTTAGCATTGAAGATTTAAAAAAACGCGTAGTGCTGATGACCGCTAAAAACGGTGATAGTACTGTAAATCTTGTTTACTTGGGCGTGAGGCCAATGAGTGATGGAAAATTTAACTTCATCATTAGCTACATGAGAAATGGCTTATTTAAAACTGGAAGCATTAAAAGTGTAAATTATACGGTACAGTATAATTCATCGAATCAATCTTATATCGTAACAGATAATCAATCAGAGCGTTTGATTTCTAGAGCTCATGTTTTGACTAATTTTTGGTTCAGTAAAGCTGTTGGGATTGATAAAATTCAAACAAATTAAACGTGAGCCGAAGTCACTCTGGTGATATATTCTTTACATGTCTAAAAATCTAGAATGTCAGGGATGGATCCAAGAAGCTGCATTAAGAATGCTCCGTAACAATCTTCATCCTGATGTTGCAGAAAATCCTGCTGAGCTCGTTGTTTATGGTGGAATTGGTAAGGCCGCTAGAAACCAAGAGTCGTATACAGAGATTCAAAACACACTCAAAACTTTAAAAAATGATGAAACTCTACTGATTCAAAGTGGAAAGCCAGTTGCTGTTTTTCGTTCTCACGAAGATGCTCCAAGGGTTTTATTGTCCAATAGCATGTTGGTTCCGAAATGGGCTACATGGGAACACTTTAATGAATTAGATAAAAAGGGATT
>CANBTI010000085.1 GCA_947372355.1 Bdellovibrionales bacterium
AAGAAGAACAAAACCTGTGCAAGCTTTGGTTAAACGATTTAAATCCAAAACGTGAATTTCGCATTGTTGAAGTAGAGCAATACCACATGATCGCGGATTGGGTTCACATGGCAATTTTAACTTTAGCAAAAATTGATGGCGCAGTGATTTCAGCTGAAAACATTTCTCAACTCATCCATGAAAAAGTATCTATTCCTAAAATTCGGGAAGCCATCGAACGCTTATTAGATTTAGGTATGTTGAAAGAAGAAGGAAATAAAATAATTCCTACAGCGCAAAGTTTTAAAACAAAAGACGACATCTCTAACAAAGGCGCCCGCGAATACCACAAACAAGTAGCACGTTTGGGTATTGAGGCTATTGAAGAGCAATCCCCAGAGATTCGTGAATTTCAAAGTTTTGCGCTCACCGTACCGGAGGGAAAAATTCCCTTGGCAAAAGATTTGATCCGTAAGTTCCGCCATCAATTGGTTCATTTGATGGAAGCAGATGCAGGAAACGAAGTTTATCAGTGTAATGTTCAGTTTTTTAAAATTGTTGAAAATCCATCAAAACTTAATCAGAAAAAATAAAAGGAAAATATATGAAAACAAATAAAATGGAAATTAAAATTGCAGAATTAATGGCTGTAGCAATGGTGATGTTTGCAGAACCAGCTCTAGCACAAGGAATGGGAGCTGGTAATGGTGGCGGAGCTCATGTTTGCCCCTTAAAAAATACGATTGAAGTTTATGATATTTATGAAGGCCGTAGTCGTTATGGATTAAATATCATTTCAACAGGAAATGTTGAAACCGAAGAAAATATCATCCGTAAAGCGATTAAAAAGTTAGAACTTCAAAACGTAACATTTGCACATGCAGTTAGTGATCAAATTGAATATTTGAAATCATTGAATCCTAAACATTTTTTAGTGAGCGATCAATTTGATATCAAGCCAATTGCAGATGCAAATATTTTAATTACCGATGTGGGTTGTGAGTATCGCCAATTAGCGAATTGGGATGATTATTCAAATAATGTTCTAGTAAAAGGAAATTATTATAACGAGATGGACGAATTTAATCATGCCGCTTTAAAGCTTCATGAAGCAATTTATAAGGCTTCAAGAGTAAGATTATCAGAAAAGAATTCAGATAAAGTTCGCAGATTAGTGGGTGAGTTACTCAGTGATCTTCCGCCATCAGTTGAAACAGTGAAATCTTTAACTAAAAATACTGATGTATTGTACAGTAAGCGCGCTCCAGAAATGATTCTCAATGGATATAACAGTTCTCTTTTTCTAGGAAAAATCAAAAAAGAAGATCTCACTTCCACTCTGGGTACAGCAACGGTTAAAATTCGCGAATGGAATGAAATTGATGAATTGAAAATGAGATTGCATAATGGCGAAATTTTATCTAAGCGTGAAATCAAAGAGATCAATAAAAAAATCAATTCTTTGAGCGCATTACATCCAAATACTGCTAATTATTTAATTTTAAATGGAGTGGAATTAAAATATAATGCATCTTCCATCATGGCTGTAACTATTGATTCCTTATTCTTTGGGTATCATTTTGCGTCTTCACCTCAAAAAATCACTTTGGATTTTAGTTTTCAAAAAAATGATGGAACCATCATTACTGCTTCTCAAGTGATCGATTTATCAAAAGATTTCCCAGGAAGAACTACTCCTGCTCCTTATGAATTTACCATTTACGGAAATGTTCAATAATTTAAATTAAAGAAAGAAATATAATTATGAAAAATTTAGCGATGATATTATCGGTGTTGGTTTCAATGAATAGTTTTGCAGGTGTCTTGGATGTAAAACCAAAGCAAGCATTAAGAAAAGGTGATCATTATGTAAGAATCACTGAATTGCCAAAACATAGAGTGAGATTTGAAAATTGCAGAAGTGGTTTAGAAGATCAAGGTTGTGATAATTTAGGTAATAAAACTAGTTATACAATTAAAGAATTAAGAGCTCAGCGATTAGAAGAAAATCTCCAAGTAGGTCTTTCAGTGGTTGGTGATGTAGCGGCAATTCTTGCAATTGTTTACGGTGGTGAAATTGCTGCGGCTGCAATTGGTGAAGGATTTTGGGGTTATGCTTTAGCTTATACGGCCTCTGGTACAGCGGTTGGAGGATCAGCCTTAATGGTCTCTGTTGCTTATCATCAGTTAAATACACATAATCCATTACAGGCGCTTAATCCGATTGAACAATATGATCAAGCTCAAACATTAAAAGAAAACATTATTCGTGATGAAGACGTTCGCATTGAAAGAAGTGATATGAATGATTTCATCTCTCGATTAGATTTAGTTCTTTCAAAAATTTAATCTCAGTATTTATTTAATTACAAAAGCTTTAAGAATATGGAGATTTTATGAATAAATTAATATTGTTATTATCACTTTTTCTATCAACACAATCATTTGCATCTGAATCACATGTAACCCATGTTTTATTCAAAGAGAAAGATCAGCTTTCCCCATTTTCAATCGACATTATCAAATCAAATCATGATTATGTGAGTTACGTTTTAAAAATGGATGGTGAATTCATTAAAAAGATTTCGCCACTTCCAAAAAGTTTTAAATCTATTACTGATCATGCAAGTAGTATTGCAAGCTTCAATGGATGGGCCACGGGTGCAAAAATTGGTACAACGGTTGTGGGTGGTGCTGCAGGTTTTTTTGTTTCACTGTTTGTTGGATTCGGAAGAGATAGTGCTCAATGGATGGTGATTCCCATTACTGCTGTGGGTGCGGTTGCTGGATATTTTTTCGGTGCCGCCCAATTTTATAGTGTGGATGAAGATCATGTAGTGAGTACGCTCATGAGTTCTAAGGTGATCAATTCAAATAAGCCAGTAGTGTTGGAATACGATGCGATGGAAGCGGTGAGTTTGATTGATCGTGAATTGAATGGAATATAAATATATTTAAAACAATAAAGTTTTAAGAATGATTAAAGGAGATTGTATATGAAAACATTTATAACAGGTTTGCTATTTATTGGTTTGAGTCAGATTGCTAATGCTGGAAGTTTGGATAAAAATGCAACAATTGAACAAAAATTACTTTTAGCATTAAAAGTTTGTACACATCATGATGGTGGCCAAGAAGTTAGTACGCAATGTTCTGATTTATCATCCACCGCGATTTTAGTGGGCGGAGAATCTGGAATGAACCTAGTTCGTTCGATGTGTCGATGGGCAACAGATCCATTTTCTTACACTGTATGTTTAGAAAATATCGTAGATTTTTCAGGTCAAAGGGTGGATGTAGAAGGTTGCCCAGTGAGTGCTGGATGGAACTTTCAAACCGAAAAACAAATTAAACGTAAAAACTGTTTATTGAATCAACTTTCAAAATCAGTTCGTTAGTTAATGTTTAAATGCAGGGCTAAAAGTTAATCCTAAATCAAAAAAACTTGTTTAGGATACAGCAGAATACACTTTGTTTAGTTAAAAAAATAAAACAAGTAAACTTATTATTTAATTTAGGAGTATTTATGAAATATATGATAGTGGCATTATTGAGTTTAAGCAATCTGTTTGCTCATTCAAGCCGCGCAGAAATGGCTTATCAAGAAGGTAATCTTCCTTTGAAGAATGGTTCTAAAATCATTTTGATTTCAAGCGGCGGGCATCCGGGATGGTTCGGAGACTCTTGGGAAGTCTTCAAGAAAAGGGTACTGGCCGAAAATAAAAGTGATTGTTTAAATCGTGGCGGCTCCATTCGCGGAACTGCAGAATGCTTTGACACTTCAGATTCGCTTAGGAATGGTTACTGTGTAAGTTTTTGTTTGTTACCTTCTCAGTGATCGCTGATTTACACTGTGCTTGGTAAAGTAAAAAAAAATCTGTGCAAAGTCTCTGAAATTCGGTTTTGCGCGAATTAACAAAGAATTTCAAAATACGAATTAACAATGAATCGTTGGATAGATGAACAAGGAGATTTATGAAAAAATTATTCGTGACTGCATTAGTGATTATAAGTTCGACATCTGCATTTGCTTTTGAAGTGGATTGCGTGGGAAAAACATTCTCTTTTACTATTCAAGACCAAGAAGAGCATAAAATCGGATCGTTGATTGCTCAAGGTCAGGTGCTGCAACAAGTAGTGATGAATAAAAAATCAGTAAATATTCCGAAGTACGAGGATCTGAAAGCCTTGTACGAAGGTAAAACAAGTGAAGATTCATATAAAATTTATATTTTTAAGGAAAAGGACCAATCCGCACATATTTCATTTCTTGAAACCGAATCAGTGCTTGGTCACAAAAAGACGATCGAACTTCGCTGTAAGATTTAAAGAACTTTGAATTAATGTTAAAATGATCCCTAACTTTTAACGAGAGCACTACTTACTTAAACAAATAAATACCGAGCAAGATCGAAATTCACAAATTTTGCTTGGTAAAACTAAATAATTGTGAACACATAATGTTTTAAAAACATTACTTTGAATTACAGGAGATATTATGCATAGAATTATTATTGGATTGGTAGCTTTAAGTTCGATTTCAGCTTTTGCAGTAACAATTAAAACATTCGACATCTATGATGATGGGGGCGAAAAACAACCTCATTATCTTACGATTGAAAAAAATAATTCCAAAGTGTCTAGAATCAAGCTTTTTGCTGACTACAAGGGAAAGTCTGTTGAATTATTTAACATTTCCGCGAAACAGCTTAAGACGAAAGAGTCGAGTAAAAAGTTAGAAGTTGAAACGTCCCACCTGATTTCTCCTAAACTAAATGGAAGCTATTCTTCTCCTTGGGGAGATGCTTCTATAGAATCGGGGCATCAGTATAGTCTGCAATTTAATATCACTAATAACTGTCCTTCTTTTTTAGAAGATGAGTACGAAGTTTGTCGAATTGAAGTTTCAGATCATGAAGCAGGAGAGATGGCCATGTGGGGAAGCCTTGTTCAGAGAAAAGCACCAAATCCCTGATCTTTCGAGCAATGATTGCTCACTTAACCTAAGAATTTCGATCCATGGAATAACTTTTAATTAATAACTTAAAGTGCAACCAATGAAGTCTGGTGGCTCTTGCAAATAAATAGACTTCCAGACAGGATATAACTATGAGATCGAATATCGTGATTGCACTTTCTTTCGTTTCAATTTCGGCATTTGCTAACGAGCCCATCAAGAGAATGAGTTGCAGCGGAAAGTCGATTTCTTATACCGTGACGATCACATCCGACTTTGCACCAGGATCAAAGATCCTGACGAATATTGCCCTTACCCAATTTCAATTAAATCCCGATGGTACAGCAAGACTCCAATCGGATGAAGACGCAGTTTACACTGACGACATATTTGACAACACTCAATCCGCGCTTCGCCATTTTCGGAATAATGATGCTATTTTAAAAAGTGCTGACGGAACCCAGTTGATTTTATCACTCAAAAAATCAACTTTAACCGTTCTCAATTCTGACGGTACAGTTGCAAGAACTCTTTCTTGTAAATAAGAATCTTAGGCTCGCATAGTTAATATGAAAATTACGAAAATTTAGACTTCTAATGATCCAAAAATTTCAACTTAACTTCTCAACATTTCACTTAATGGAATGAATGCAGTTATTGTGATTAATGTACTAAAAAGCCCTATGATCATCCTTGATCTTAGGGCTTTTTATTTTTTAGTTTCACTAATCCATGTGAAAGAGTCTGGTGTCTTCAAAGAGGTATTGTTTATTTTTAACTTTAGACGCTCTGAAGAAGGTCATGCCATGATCATCTTCTTGGGCTTTTCCTAATTGGTAGCCGATAAAGCGAGGGGAATCGATTACTAAAGATGTATTATTCTCAACACTATATTTTACTCCCGAGCTCAAATCTGCGATTTGTGATAATTGAGGTGAGTCTAAATTGATTTCTGCTCCCGATTTATCGATGAACGTAAACTCTAGTGAAGTTACCTTTAAGGCCTGCATGATGAGCCCGTATTGGTTGAGGATCGATTTACAGCGGCTACTCATTTTTGTTTCGTAGAATTCTTGTAGATCAATTGAATCAATGTATTCAACCGAAACCCCTCTCATTTTAATGTTCATTTTTCCTACATGATTAAATCCGATACCGACTTTAAATAAAGGGGTTGTGGAGTTGAGGTAATCCATTACCTTGCCAGCCAAATTAGCAGATACCGACCAGCTCTTTTGAACATCAGCTACATCGGCTGCTGATTTTCTGTATAGGTTGGTAGGGGATCCATTCATTTGAGCAGGGAAGCAGGTTTCTGAGTCTGAAATGATTTGTAGGCTATGGGGCGCACCCCCAACGATGGTGCCTGGTCCGCCGGTAGCGAGAGGCACGCCATTGTAAATGTACCCCAATTGATCAATGCTTTTTTGGAGGGCACTGATTCCATTACATGCAGTAAGGGATAGGGTGGTTGCTAAGATAAGAGCTGATTTTAGTGCGTTCGTTTTCATGATTAAGACCTTTCATTTAGTTAATTGTCGTTTTGCTTTTTGCTTCCGACGAGACGTAAAATCAGCCATTTTGCGCATAAAGTCATTTGATTGTTATGTAATTATGGGTGTAGAATTTTAGTAATACTAAATTATGAAAGAAACCATCTATCACTACCGCGATTACAAAAAGTACCTCAATGATTTGATCGATTCGTATCCGAACGGAGGACGAGGGGTAAAAAAAACGCTCGGTGAAGCGATTAATTGCCAAAGCGCTTTCATCACTCACGTATTATCTGGTTCGAATCATTTTAGTCCTGAGCAAACCGTGGCGTGTTCTCAGTTTTTTGGACTCACTTCTGATGAAACTGAGTTTTTATTGCTCATGGTAAATCAAAATCGTGCGGGAACAGAGGTTTTAAGAAAATTTTACGATAAATTGATCAAGCAAAGAGTGAAGACCAACCATCAGTTAAAGGATCGGTTGAATATTAAATCGGAATTTTCTAATGAGGATTTAGCCATCTATTATAGTTCGTGGAAATATTCTGCAGTGCATACGCTCATTTCTATTCCTGAGTTTCAAACGAGCCAACAAGTTGCAAAACGTTTGCGTCTTTCTAATAAAACAGTTAATTCAATTCTAGAGTTTTTATGCACAATGGGAATTCTAGATAAAAAGCAAAATGGTTTATATCAAGTTATCAACGAACTACATTTAGATTTGAATTCTCCATTTACTATCCAACACCATACTTCTTGGCGTATTCAAACCATAGAACGTTATAATCAAAAAAAGGAAGAAAGCATTCATTATTCATTGGCTTTTTCTTGTTCTAAAAAAGATATGCTCGAATTAAAAAAGAAAATTCATCAATGTATTGTGGATTGCAATGCATTGATTCCTCCATCCCCTGAGGAAACGGCAGGTGCCTTTTGCGTAGATTTTTTTGAATTATAAAACTAATTTCATTTACTAAAGATTATATCAAACCACCAAATACAATACTGTTGATTTTTACTCAACTATTGTGTATAAATGCTTTATGAAAATAGCATTCATTTTGATTTCATTTTTAATCATTAATCCAATTTATACTTTTGCACAAAATGGAGAAGCTAAAAATACTGTAAATATCGTGAATCCCCAATTGGAAATTGGTGATAACGGAACCAGAGGCGGTAGCGGCGGTGGAAATAGAATTGGCACAACTCCAATCGGTGAAGACACTCGGGAATTGGTGAAAGCGATTGAATATTCTCGTATAAACTTATTAGCATATTTATATGGAAGATGTAGGTTTGATCATAGTCAATGGCAATGCTCATCTGAATTTGGTAATTTCAAGAAGATTGATTCAGATGTTTCTTTAATTTTTTCTAAAATGATTAAAGAAATTCTTCAATATGAAGTAACCATGATGCAAAATAAATCTTGTTTAAATAGTAATCAAGAGGAAACAGATGGCAGTCGTTACGTAAGTTATTCTAATGGCACAATGGATGGTGTTTGCATTAGTATGCCTAGATTACAAAAGTATTTAACTAAAGAAGAGTTAGGAACTCAACCAATTGCGTTAGTAGCACACGAGTATGCACATTTAGCAGGTGCAGATGAAAATCTAGCGATTAAAGTTCAAAAAGTAATTATTGCAGATTTTTTAAGTTTTTTTAATTCCTATTATAATCGCTCAGCAAATTTTGAATTTACTAAATTTAAAAATGATGAAAAATTATTGGAATCTGAAATATTAAGAAGTGCAAAGTTAATTGCTGAAACAACATTTGGTAGCTCAGAGCAAATTGATTCTCTTTTGAGTTTAAATGCTAAATTGAGTGATTTAGTGGGTGAGATCTATTATGATCGTCAATCTGGTTCAAAGAAATTACTCCACATGGATCGCGGAAATGAATCATTAAATTGGAGTGTGATTGAAACAAAAATGGCTTATATTTTGGAGCAGTTGTGGGATAAAAACAGTTTAAATTCTTCAGATCTTGAACGTTACAAGCCCCTCCAGGATTTAAAGCCAATCGTGTTTAGTGATGAAAATAAAATTTCATTACTCGATTATTGTCAGTTAAGAGATTTAAATGGTATGGGCCCTTGCCGTGAATCTTATCGATACAAAGAATTAGATAAAAATTACTTAAGATCTTTTGAAAATAACTTAGGCTTAATATTTCAACTTAATGATTTAGCTAAAAATTTAGTGGAATTAATGTCAAAGAATAATAGTGATTTTTCAAAAGCGAATGAATTATCGTTTTCAATTTTGATTCAATAATTTTTGCGCCAACTCCGCAAACCCTACGCCCGCTTCACCCTGGGTAATATACTTCGGCGGAGATTTCATCGTCGGTAAAAACTTCTTCACATTCGCCACGCCCACGCTTTCGCTAAAAGCAGCAAACATGGGTTCATCATTGGGTGAATCTCCAGCAAAGATGAGATGCTCCATCGCGGGCAAACCCAGTATTTTTGCAGCAGGGGATGCCAAGAATTTTTGAATTCCTTCGATCTTCGTGTATTTCCCAAACCAAGTGTTCACATGAATAGATGAGATTTTTGCAATCGCGCCCGATGATTCGCAAACACTCACTAATCGGGTTACTTCAGAATCTTTCCATGGAGCAACGTCTTCACAAAAATCAATCGCCAGATCAAACTCACGGTAAGCTTGATCACTGGCAAAATGCACACCTGGAAACTCTTTTTCAATGCGGGTACGAAGCGCGAAGAGTTTGCTCTTTGCTTCAGCGTTCTCTGAATCGGTGAGTGTATCGAAGCGATGAAGTTTCTCGCGCCCCTGATCTTGTTCCATGTATAGAGTGAAGGCGCCATTTTCACCCACCACTGCATCGACAGGCCAAAAGCGGGCAATATGATCACACCAACCCGCCGGACGCCCCGTTACGGGAATGAGTTTAAATCCTGCCTTTTTTAAATCCCACAATGCTTGAAAAGCTTCAGCGGTAATTTTTCCATGAGTGGAGAAAGTATCGTCGATATCAAAGCAAAGCCCCTTGATGTCTTTAGTAGAGAGTTGGCTAATCGGTTGAGGCATTAATCGCGGTAAGTGATTCCACCTGAAAGGTAAGAATCAGCACCTTTCATATTCATTCCTAATTCGGCATTGATCCCGAAATTTTTGGAAGTTTCGAAATAAGATCCAACTACGATTTGTGTAATCGTACGGTAAGTGCCATCTCTCAATGCCATTCCAAATGGAAGTGCGATGTAGGGATCAAATGCCGAGTGGCCTGAAGTTTCAAATTGATTGTGAACGTAAGGGTAGAGGGTCATCTCTGTTTGTCCTACGCTTGCTTGTAATTTGTAGTGATACATTTGGAATGCAATCCCTGCTCCGATTTGTCCGGCTAGATCAGGAATGAAATCGAATGTGTAAGTAGCGCCACCACGGAATCCGCGAGTTCCAGTGCCGGTTCCTAATCCCACTTGAAGATTGGAAAGAGAAGCGATCCCGTAGGTGAATTTTACAGTATTGGAGAAGCTGCCGCCGGAGGAGAAGGTGGCCTCAGGTTCTAGCCCTACAGACCAGCTTTTTTGTTCCACAAACTCAGGAATATTGAAAACCCCAGCTTGCGCTTTTTGCGAAGTAGAAGTGATCAAAAGACTGCAACCCATCAAAATAAGAGATAAATTTAAATTTTCCATGAAGTCCCCTTACCCTAATGACACCATTGATCAGGGGTACCGTCAAGATTAAAATCGTGAACAGTATTCGAAGCTTACCTTGACAAAACTCTCAGTTTTTGTTTAATTTTAGATTCGTTAGTACATTTGTGGTGGCCGTAGTTCAGTTGGTAGAGCACAGGATTGTGATTCCTGGTGTCGCGGGTTCGAGCCCCGTCGGTCACCCCATTTTTAAAAATTTTTAAATTATGATTCAACACACTTCATAGTGGGAAGCCCCACATCTACTTTTTAATAACATGCATTTAACAATCGAAACCGATAGTTTTCGAAGCTTCTGAACCCGTAAGCCCTTCTTTTTATTACTTTTGCTACGTTGTTGAAGCCTTCGACTCTAGCGTTTGTAATTCGATATTTAAAAAAATTCAAGATCTCAGTTTTCCATCTTAGGAATGTAGTTCGCAT
>CANBTI010000086.1 GCA_947372355.1 Bdellovibrionales bacterium
GCGTTTAAAGCCGTTGCACTCTGTTCAAAACTGGTTCAACTCGGTTATGAAGTAGAAGTGATCTTATCGGAAGGCGCTCAGGAATTCGTGGGTGCCGCTTCATTTGAAGGTTTCACCCGCAAAAAAGTACATTCGAGTTTATACGAATCAGGAAAGATGATGGCTCACATCGATCTTGAACGTTGGGCAGACGCGATTTTGCTCTATCCCGCTTCAGCCAATACCATCGCAAAACTAGCCCATGGAGAATCAAACACTTTGATTTGTGCGCTATTTTTAGCTCATGAATTTAAAAAACCGTATTTCATCGCACCTGCCATGAATCAAGCAATGATTGCTCATCCAGCAGTGATCGATAACCTGAGCAAACTTCAAAGTTATGGAGTTCAAATCCTTCATTCCAAGGATGGTTATCTCGCTTGCGGCGAAACCGGAGCTGGAAGACTCATCGAACCCGAAGAAATCATCACCCTCCTTGAGAAAAAAAATCCTGATTCAAAAAAAATACTGATCACCAGTGGTGGAACGAGTGAACCCATTGATCCCGTTCGTTCGATCACTAACTTCAGTACCGGTGAGACAGGCTTTCAACTAGCTGAAAAACTCAAACGCGAAGGTCATGATGTGAAATTGATTCGCTCTAAAAACAACACCACCGTTGAATTTACGGAAATGGTGAAAAATGAACTTCAAAACCATTCTTATGATTATTTAATACATGCTGCAGCGATTGCCGATTATCGAGTGGATCATGCGGCCATGAACAAATTAAAAAGCAACGGCCCCATCCAACTGAATTTGATCCCCAATGAAAAAGTGATCAAAAAAGTTCGGGATTGGTCTCAAAATAAAAAAATGAAATTGATTTCTTTTAAACTCACCGCCAATTCAGAAATGAAACTGGATGAATATGATTCTGATTGGATCATCCACAACGAACTTAAAGATGTTCATCAAGAAAAACACATCGGAACGATTTACAACAAAGATCGATTACCTGCTTTTCAATTTCAAACAAAAACAGAGTTGAATCAATTGATTCAAAATATCGTTGAAGGAAATGCATTATGATCCTCCTCTTAGATGTAGGCAATACTCAAATTTTTGGTGGTGTAGTTTTAGAAACAAAACCCGACGACATCATTTTCAGTTTTCGTAAAAGTACTAATAGCTCTTCCAGCAGCGATGAATTAGGGTTGTTTTTAAAAAGTGTGTTGCAAGAAAACAACTTAAACCCCAATCAAATTAAAAAAATTGGAATCTGCTCCGTGGTTCCAGGTACCATGCACTCTCTCAAGGGTGCTTGCCAAAAATATTTTAAGATTACTCCATTCGTACTTCAAGCCGGGGTGAAAACTGGACTAAAGATTAAATACCGTAATCCCATTGAAGTGGGAGCAGATCGCATCGCCAATGCAATTGCAGTTGCAAATCTTTATCCGAATAAAAGTGCGGTCATCATTGATTTGGGAACAGCCACTACATTTTGTGCTCTCACCGAAGAAAAAGAATACTTAGGAGGAGCGATCGTTCCTGGGCTCAGAATCTCCATGGAAGCACTTGAATCCAGAACTGCTAAATTACCTTCAGTAGAAATTGTAAAACCAGAATTAGCCTGTGGTCGTTCTACGATTGAAAGTATCCAAAGTGGTCTATATTTTAGCCATCTTGGAGCCATGAAGGAAATGGTGAATCTATACCAAAAAGAAGTTTTTAATGGAGAAAAGCCACTGGTAGTTGCTACCGGTGGCTTTTCAAGATTATTTGCAGATGCACAACTCTTTGATGCAGAAATTCCAAATCTTGTCCTCTTTGGATTGCACCTCGCCATTCAAATGAATGAAGATTGAAATTATTGCTGCTGCTGAGTTTGATTGTATCCTGTATTTAAATAAACTGGTCCAGGATGAGTAGCAATTGTTAGGTTCTCTAATTCATTTTCTGAACGAGAAAACATCACTCCATAATATTGATGAGAAGCGATCACACGAAGAGCTTCAAAATCAAATTTCCAGCTTTTCGCTGCTTCCGTGATCAATGAACGGTAACGCTTCACTTGATTACGGTTTGCAGTAGGAAGTGCCGAACGAACTTCATCGAGTTCGATATCTAATCCGCATTGTTTTGCGAAAATGATGTTCTTAGCATTCTCTAGCGCAGGCACTACTTCTCGTAGAGCCTTCACACGGATTGCATTACCCACTGGCATCATGTACCCAAACAATGATCCGTATTTAGATAGTTTTTGATGATAAGCTTCTGTTCCGCGTGATAATCCACTTCTTACATCTTGAATCACCGGGCTGAAAAATTGGCTCACCATACGATCAACTAATCCGTATAGTGGTTTACGATTTTCTACCAAGTTTAATTGATAATGTTCCATCGTATTTGCAGCTAAGGATAAAAAGTTACCGTAATGATTTAAAAAACGTGCAAATTCAAGAGGGCTTTTTAGAAGCGAATTACGCTCCATTTCAGTCACTTCTTTAATTTGTGCAGCATGGATTAATTCATGACCAATGGTATAGAGCTGAATCAATGGAGATTGATGCTCACCCACCCACATGTAACGATCACTATTGGAAAGCAATCCATGTTGTTCACGTTTTTTAGCAAAACACTCGCCAGCAAAATCAGTACGACTTGCAAAAGTAATGCGTTCAGCAGTTAATTCTGTTGAAAACAAATCTTGATACTGAACGCCTTGCTCAATTGCGTATTGACGTAAGTTATACGCAGCATATGGCATTACACTCATGAGGGAGGTAATCGCATTCACATCGCGATTTTGGCGACGATCCACATAGGTTTGAAGTTCTTTGATTCTTGGGTATTTTTCAAAATGAATTTTACGAGATTCACGGATGAAACCTTCGCGTTGATCGTGAGGCAATTGTGCTGCACGAGACATGACTTTCATCCAGTCTTGACGTGCCGCTTGAATATCTTCCTCTACAAACGAAGATTCAGATAATCTTTGTTGATTGAGCATTTCCCACTCACTGGCAGAACGAGGTGCTTGCCCTTGATGAGAAATGACAAATGTTTCACGATAAACAGGTTGTGATTGGTTTTCACTTCCATCAAATAACGCCGCAAACTCAGTCGCATGCACGGAATTCTTTAAACGTTTAGCAGCTAAATCACTAAACTGATCGATCAATGATTCAATTCTTTGACCCACTAAAAGATTCATCTCTTGAACTGGAAACTTAAGAGAGATCATTTCTTTCAATGCTTTTTTAAGTTTGTTCAAGTTACGACGATCACGTGGTTTTGCATCTGAAAGTTGTCTAATGAGATAACTCAAATGTCCAAAGTTGAATAAATCACCACGTTTCATTTCATAGCTATATCCTTTATTCACAAGATCTTGGTTGAGCACACTCAACTCATCTAAAACCATGTAACAATCAGGAGTTAGGGTGCGATCCAATGATTGAAGGATGGAAACCACTTGAGCTTGCAACTGATTCATACGAAGAAAGTATTCAGCAATTGTTTTGCTATCCAAACGTTTTTCAACCACTTCAATCATGCTGTAAATCGTTTCCATACAACGTGGATGAATGAAGGAAGCAATTTCTCTCACTTGAAGTTTTAGTGAAAACAAATAACCACTCAATAAATAGAGCTCAGAAGATGGTTCATGAATCAAGCGACGTAGCTCATGCACCAAATTTGCAACTTGCACCATTTGAGCAGCCACAAACGCTGGTAAGGAACTTTGAAACACTGCAGGCTCACGTTCCGCTGCAAATTCACGTCCACTCACAGAATCTTTTGAATGAGTATCATCAATCACAGCAAATGGTGCATATCCGCCACCTTTTGAAGTATTCACGATAGAACTCATTGGGCCTTTTTCTTTTGGCGCATATCTCACCAGTGCATTGTGAGTTAAGCGAGGGAGTGTATCGTTACCACCATAAAATACCCACATACGAATATCAGCTGCTAAATTTGCAAAACGAAAACCCGTGCCTCCGCTATTTTTCATTGCAACCGGAATACGGGCAATGCGCACTACTTTTTGATAAGCATAGTTTTCAGGATTTTTACGTGCTTCCGCAATCACTTCACGACGTTTTCGATCGTCTAAGGTCATGAGAATATAAACGCCAGTTCCACCCGAAAGATTAGGAGCTTTCACAACCCAATCAGCTGGATTTTTCTCGATGACATCCAAAGATTCCATTTTTGATGGCAAACAATCTGGAGGAGAAATGCGAGGCGCATTTACTGGTAAGCCCATTGCTTCAAGATCAGAACGAAAATACTCAGGCGCAAACTCAGTTAAGGTTGCTAAAATAATTTTATTGTCTAATAAACGATTGAGTCCGCCCATGTAGAGACGACGATTCACAATTGCATCTACTGCACCTGGAATTGCGTAATCAGATTCAAGAGGAATCGGATTACCGTTTTCATCTTGCATCAATTCTGGTTTTTCTTTTCTCCAAGGCTTGAGAACATCTACACAGTAAATGGATTCTCCACTTTCTGGATCACGCAATAATACATTTTTATCTTTATCAAATAATGCACTATCAGAGTTTACACGTGAATAAACAGCCGTGACCACTGGATCTTTACAATCCACGGTACGAATGCGGATCCAACCCTCATGATCACAATAAAGTTGTCCTGCATCACAATAAATTAAACCTGAATAGGCTGCTAATTGATGAATTTCAGGAGAAGCACCATTTGCACCGCCTGGAGGTAATAAAACTTGTACTCCGTCGGTACGGTTTGTCCAGGATTCACCCAAAGATTGATAAGTTTTTTGAAGCACTTCAAAGTGATCGTTTCTGAATACTTTACCCAAAGAATCCAAAATACTTGGATCTTCACGCAAGATGCCTTCCATAATGTTCAAATTGTTGGAAGCGCCCGATGGAGAGCCTGCATTGATCTCCAGTACTCGGAAAGGAAGCTCAGGAATTTCATCTACTCTACCCTCTTCAATGAGTTTAGTGAGTTCACCTTTTCGTTGAAAGTATTCTTCTACTAATACTAAATCTAAACCTACGTTATCCAAAAATGGATACTCAGCCATATTGCGATGATGAAGTTGAGGAATATAGTGAGGAGATTTTTCGGTAGCATCAAGGAAAGCTTGTTTGATGTTCGCTGGAAGAGCTTTTACAAATTCACTCTCACGGATGCTAGGTGAACCATATAAGCTTTGTAAAACCTTACGGAGCGATACCATGAGCACTTGAGCTGCTTGCTCAACAGTATTAAACATGGATTTTGAAATGGGTACTACTGAGGTAGTGACTGGAACGGTAAAAATACGATAGATGCCATCTTTATCCGATTTTTGGAAAGTGAGATCTCTCTTCTTTAAAAAACGAGTAAGACGCTGACTCGTATAGTGATGCTCTTGAATTGATTTACCTAAAATTGCCTCAACAATTGTTTGAGAATGGGTATAACCAAGTTTATCGGAAGATCTGAAGATATAATTGGCTACATCCACTTCATATTTTCCAATGAAGCCCTTATGAGGCTTGTAACCAATTTTCTTTTTAGGATTTGAACGAACTTTTTGTAATCTACTAGCTAGCACAGCGATGCTCCTTTGTTTAAAACCAGTTGAATAGAATACTAAATCTGATCGTTATAATCAAGTATTTTTTACACTAATTCACTATATGAAGTTTCGACGTATCTACTGGAATAGTTTAATTATTTATTTATTAAACAGATTTTGTTGACATATTACACCAAGTCAGTTTATAAATTGACGCAATGAAACTCATTAACCCAAGTTTAAAGCACTTTTTCTCAGCTGCGGCACTCGTTTGTGTCAGCATCGTATCGGCTGAAGCTCAATCTTTAAAAAGTTTGGGTAGCTTTCAGCCTAGCGTTATTTCGTCTGAAGGTATGGCTCAAGGAGTTTATAACCACCTATCTACCTCAATCTTCAAGTTAGATTCTGCCTGCTTTCAAAGGGCACATAGCTGGGCATTCCAAATGTCTCAAAGAAGTAACATCAACAGCATGAAAGTTTTCCTGTTTTTCACTGAACGCTACAAAAGAGAGTTTAACTATGTGTGGAATTTTCATGTCGCTCCCTTGATTCCGGTTCAAAAAGCAGATGGATCCATACAAGAAATGGTGTTTGATCCAACTTTTACTGCTTCCATCGATAATAAGCCACTTTCAATCAGTGAGTGGACCAAATATTTTATTTTCCCAGATACAGAATGTCCCGTAGTAGAAACTTATCAAGAATTCATCAATTTTCAGGATCGTTACTACTGCTACATCATGAAAACGCCCATGTTTACCTACAACCCTTCTAATTTACAAAACGAAACCGAAGCTCGCAATCAGTGGAACACCAGCGATCTCGAACAAATGAAAAAAGCTTATCAGTAACGGAGAAATGTCATGCTAATCGAAAACAACACATTACACCTAGTTGAACCAGCAACGATAGAAGAAGTTCAAGTTGAACTTGGAAAATTTTTGGGAAGTCCTTCCAAGAGTCTTCAAGATTTTATCACTAAAGTTGCAATGGATGGTGGAACAAAACATCTCACCCACTCTGTTCAAGCACTTCCAGTGTTCCGCACAGCAAATACTAGTGGTTACAATTTTACATTCAATAAGAAAATGATTGCTTACATCCGTTTTGGTATTACCACTAGCGGATACTTTGTAGTGCAATCTTTATTGTTAAACGCAAATGCAAGTTGGGTTTCTCATTATTACCATGCAGATGGAACTTACGCTTTTAGTGAAGGACCAATCACCCATACTTTTTCATCAAATTCTGAAACATTGATGGAAACAGATTGTCCGATTGTGAATCATCTTTATAATATTTTATCTGATGAATATCTTGCCGTAAAAGAAGGTAAAGAAACAAATTCAAAAAGAGTACTCTCGATTGAAAAAGCACTTCAACGCTTAAGCAATACTCGTTCTAGTGAATTATCCGTTTCTAAAGGAATCAGTGATCCTGCCATTGATCAATTAAATCAAAAAATGATGCAGATTGATCTTGATCCAGTTTACACTTGGAAAGAGCGTCATTTGCTCATTGGAAAACTCAAAGAAGAACGTTCCATTTTATTACTCACTAAAAAACGTGCGCATAAAAAGAGCATTTTTAACTACTCTTTACCCATCATCGCTCATGATTTTATTGCTGCATTTCAGCGTTTTATCAAACGTCCATTGAGTAATTTTTTGGGGCTTTTAGAACTGATTTGCATCGATCCAATCCGTTGGTTTTTCAAAGTAGTTCGTAGCAACATGGGCTACTCCGTTGCTCTGGCAATTTACAGTCCATTCACCTACTTCTTCATCACTCAACCCATGAATCCCCACGCAACATTTGCTGTAGGAAAGGTTCGTTCTGCTTACATTCAAACCGTTGGAGCAGTTGAACATGTTTTGGGAATCGAAGATAAAAAAGTAGAAACGAAACCAAATGTAACTGGTCTTGCAATCAATCCACTTGCTACTGCTCAAGCATCTTCACGTGGAATGCTCCTTTCTACTGATGTTCCAGAAGTGAACACCCAATCTTGGGATGATCGTATGAGTAATTTTAAAACCATGCAAAATTCATATGAATCTAACATGGAAAGCGCCCCACGC
This sequence comes from Bdellovibrionales bacterium, assembly GCA_947372355.1. Lineage (GTDB taxonomy): Bacteria > Bdellovibrionota > UBA1018 > UBA1018 > CAIMNF01 > CAIMNF01. The sequence goes on from CANBTI010000086.1 coordinate 7,627, forward strand.
ATGGGTCGTCTGGAGCAAATGGAAACTCAGTTAAACTGGCCTCTCATTGTGGAGAGTGCATGGAACGAAACTGAACGTTACACCAGCTTCTTGAACTTCATTGAATCTAACTCTAAGGATTACTTGCCTTCTTACGTTCAATTCGTAAAAGCCGAAAAAGCACGCACTGAGCAAGTTCAACTTTACCTTTGGGATCGTAACATTCGTTTCATTCTGGATCATCCATTCACCATGATGGATCAATCTAAGGATCAAACTCAATTGGATCATTATGTTGGTAGAGCATTTATACAACTACGCAATATGACCAATACCCTTGTTTCACGCTACAAAGGCTTACAAATGCCTCAGGGTTATGAAGCCATTTCTCAATTGGCGAGTCACTTTGAAACAGATTATCAAGCCAATGGAAGTGTTCTTGAGCGCTTAAAAAACAATTCAAAACTTTTCTCTCAAAAAGACAAACTTGATTCTGAAGAATTACGCACTTACATGAAGCGCCAATGGGAAATCCTCTATCTTCTTCAAAGTCGCGCCCAAGAGGGAGCAGTTCACGCACTTCAAATGCAAGTTTGGTCGGTAAGAAATGTAGTTTTCATTATTCAGTCATTGTATTCTACGAAACGTGAAGAAATGTCTTCATTGGCTTTCTCGATGAAACCAGGTGCGGCTGTCAATAAACTAACAGCTAACCCAAGTTTTAGAGCGATCGATTCACAATATGAATCACTATTTCACATGATGGTGCTTGAATATGCTTCGATTCGTAAAGAAATTGGCGAAGAACTTAAAAACGACATCGAATCCACTCAAAGAAAGACTTTGATCGATAGCGTAGAGAATTTCTTAAAAGAAAGAGACACTCTCCTCAAAGGAGCGAATCTCCTATAGTATGGAATCATGTTTGCTTGGGTAACCTTATTAGGCTTTTTCTTTGTCATCAGTGTTGAAGGAGCTTCATTCAAACAAAGACCAGTCTCACCCTCACCCACTCCAACACCTTATCCAACTGGAGAGATGGTATTAGAGCCAAACATTAACTACACGCAATTGCCCAGAGATAAAACATCTCCCATTGATACTGCTGTTTTTAAGAAACCAAAAGGCGAAGCCGATTGGCAGGATTTTTTTAGAAACTTACATGGGTCTTATGGTTTATCTTTCATGGGCCCAAGAATTGCGGGCAGCGGAAATGAAACTTATAATATTTTCATTCCAGACGTCGCTCCTGTGCAACTTTCTCATACCTGGCAACTTGGTTTTCAATTAAATCCAAATGTTCAATTAGGTTTCAGCGTAAACTCAATTCAAAATATTGCTGATAATGTGGTAGGCAAAACTGGAGCCAATCGTGGAAGAAGTTTTGAAACCTATGACCCAGAAATATACATTAATCTTCCAAACCTGATTCATGTGAGCGGATGGAATGTTTTTACCTCTGCAAAAATGAGTGTGCCCTTAACAGAAACATCAAAAAACAACGGGAAAATCACTCAAATTACATTAGATCAAAATTGGAATATTGATAATAATGGCAGCGATTGGACCTTTGGCGTATCAGCAGAATTACAACCCATATTTTTTACCGATCCAATGCCCACTCATTTATCTTATCGAAAAACATTGTATGCAAGCATTGGTCATCTCATCTCTTATCGAATTTCACCCCTAGTCAATATCCAGTCCACCAGTACATTTGATTTTGATCATCGCGCGCCAGATCCACTCGGAGCTTTTCATTTTACTTCAAACCTAGATGATACCTCTAAACTCAGCATTTACATTAACCCAGCAATTAGCAACTCCTTGTTCATCTCTGTGGGTGGGTATTTCCAGTTTCTAGTCTGGAGTCCTACATTGGAAACCTCTATCCTTGGTCTAGATTTTAATATCAGCTTTTAATGTTCATCCGCTTTTAACTTTTTAAGTCGGGAAAAATAGATCGGACCAGCGCCCTCTGAGCGATCGGGAAACATCTGGTAACCAAATTTTGTTTTTTCAAGATCCTGCAAATCATCGTGATCTAAATCTAAACCGACTAAATCTGATTTTTTCTTCAACAAGCGCTCTACTACTCCATCGTTTTCAAGTGGTGAAATAGAGCACGTTGAATAAATCAAAGTACCACCTGGTTTTAAGGCTAAAACAGCTGAACAGATCAATGAATATTGCCTCATCATCAATTGTTTAGTTCTAGATTCCTTCCAATCACTCATCAGTGGATCATCGTGCAATAGATGCCGTTCACTGGAACAAGGAGCATCGAGCAAGATTCGATCGAAGGTATTTTCCTTCTTTAGTCCGAATTGGTTTCCATCATAACCGGTAACATTAATTAACCCTCTAAAACTCTC
>CANBTI010000087.1 GCA_947372355.1 Bdellovibrionales bacterium
CTCAGTTCGGACACAATTTAATTTTTGAGAGTCCCATGGTTTTCTTTACCGAAGATAAAAACTTTGTAGAGGCTGCAAAAAAAATGGGAGCTGAAGTATCTGAAGTCAATAGCACAAAAAGAAGTGTGAATTTATCTAAACACGAGGTGACCAAAATTGAAAAAAATGGATACCAACTGAAATTCTCAGCACCACTGGTTAAAATGATCGGCAGTCACTACTACACTTTTAGCCATGTTCCTGAATTAAAACCTGGAATCACCCAACTTCAATATCTCAGACTCAATGGTCTTTAATACAAAAAGGCACCCGTGAAATCACGAGTGCCTTGAGTACTATTTGATTCAAATATAATTAGAAGAACATACCCACGTTCATGTATGGCGCTGTTGGAGCACCACCATTGATGGAAACGTTAAGGCCTGCACCCAAGTTAAATCCTGAAGCTGCTTGCCAATCTCCGCCAACACCAAAATAAAGATTACTGGATTTATAATCATTATCAGCAAGAACTCCATCAAATGCGATGTGTGAATATCCGAGCGTTGCAGAAGGAGAAAGGTTCCATCCTGGCATTAAAAATTTAGCCGCTGCTCCGATTGTGGTTAAACTAGTATCGGTAATTCCAGAAGAACCAGTTAAATCAATAGAAGAAACAGTTACTTTACCAAAACCTACACTTGCACGTAAATAATCATTCACATTGTAAGCAACGTTGAAGCCCACTAATGTTGGATGTGGATCACCCAAAATTCCAAGGTAAGCACCAAAGCGCTTTAACATTCTATTCTCTGTTAAATTCACCTGTGTTTGCGTTTGATTGTTATTTTCAGATGCTCTTACCATTGACGGTAATGTTAATAGAACTGTAATTAGAATAACTCGAACTAATGACTGACTTTTCATATTGACTCCTTTGTTTATCGAACTGAACGCAGAGTAAACGCATACCGCCAAAAAAACGATGCAGAGGTTGTGCAATAATTTTGATAAAACTGCTGATTCATTTTAATCGAAACATGAGATCATGATTGAGTAATGGGTGGATTGTTAAAGTTACTTTATTTATCAGTGTTTTTGTTCAGCGGATTTAAAGTTTCTGCAGATGAACTCCCCTCTTACGTGGGTGTATGGAAGTACTCTGGAAGTAATTTTGATTCTGTAAGTTTTCTGGATCTTATTCCTGATCATGAAGGAGGGCTGAAACGAACTTCAAGTATCCATATCGACATTAATAACAATCAACTCAGCGGACCTTGGATTTCACGAAGCGGCGGACTTCAAAACAATGTTGATTATAACCGTCCAAACCCCATCGCTGATGAAATGAGATCAAACGGGGGGAAGTTTGGAAGCGGTGAATGCGCTTTACCCATGCTTAATCAACTTTTTGCTTTAGACGCAATGGTGAACCGAAAGTTTATCAGTCCTTCTGAAAAAACCGAACTTCTAAAAGCATCATCAAAATTAGATCCCAACCAGCTTACTTTCATTGAAACGATTAGAACTTTTGAAAAAGACGAATTAATTGCTAAATACGGTTCCATTCCTACCCATGCCAGATTAAATGGAAATCTTAATCTTTTTAAGCATGATAAAACCGGAAAAATCATTAATGAGGACGAGAAAAATTTTTACGATTATTATGCGGCTTACTATGATGGTGAAGTTCAAGATCCCCTAGATCATTACTCACCACTAGAACATTACGATTCAAAAACAAGCACGGCCATTCTTGTATCAGGACAAACTCCTGGCAAAACTCATTCACTCCCCCTACAAACGGATTTAATCAATAAAATTGATCGCAATCAATTTCCACACATATGGGAAATAGGTCGTTTTGCGCAACTTGAGGCGAGCGATGTAAAGTGGACCTTAGAGGCTATTACTCTTCAAATTAAATCAGAATTAGCGATGACAGGAGGAAAAACAGAGGACGCGTATATTTTTGCAAATAGCACTGATCCCATTCATACCAAGCTTTATGAAGCCAAATATGGTATGAAAGAGTTTTCAAAGTTTAAAACCAATGATGCAGAAAGAGTGCTGGTAACCAAACTTTCTGATCTAGAAAAAAAACTTGATCTGAAAAACAAGTTAGACAACCAGAGCATTAATATTGAAGCATTAAAGAATAACCTTAAAAGCCTAAACACCTCTTCAATTTCATTGCCTTATCGTAATCTATATTTTCGCAATTTCGAAAAAGAAAAATCAGGAATTGAGTTCACTAATCATGAAATGATTACTGCCGAGAAAGGTGCACATCATCCTGAGGTCAATCAGCTCGCTCATAGAGATTTTCGCTACGATAATCTTGAGGGCAGAATGCGAGATTATTACCCTAACAACAAAAGCTTGGGTCACTTGAATGATTCATATTATCTCCGTTCAAGAATGAATGATTTAAAAGCAATTTCTTTTGATGGCATAAACAATTTCCATCAAACTGCTAAAAATTTTGATCAACATTTAGCCGCATATTTTGAATTACAAAAACAATTTCCTAAAAAATTTAAAAATGAAAACATTGCTTTTTCTATCTACGGGGTGATTAATCCTGATCTCGGTAAGACTCTCGAACCATTTCATCTACAAGAAGAAAATGTTTTTTGGGATCCTGTCATTAGCCATAACGTTCGCACTAGTCCTTTTTTTAATCATTCGTATCAATCGGGCGGCGGACGAGTGAGCCTACATTGGATGAGTTTAGAAGATGCCAAAAAATATATGAATTCAAAGCCTGAATATTTTAGAAAAATAATAAAAAATCTCAAGAATGAACTCACTCCTGCAAAACTCGATGAAGGTCGGTGGAGAGAGCCGCTCTCTGGAACTTAAACCTCTTCCATCATTGAAACCACTTCACTTAATTCTTCCTTAATTTTTTTAATCCCCTGCTGCCATCTTCGTATTCTTCCCAGCTTAATCCGCGCTAATAGAAATCTTTTTCTTTCTGGATTGGTAGAGCGATCGTGTTCTTTTAAAAGAAAAATCATATCAATTTCTGACCAATTCATCTCTAGAGCCTTAAGCAATTTAAATAGCAATTCATCGGAGAAGTGAACATCCGAACTTCCAAGAAACCTAGATAAGTAGCTGGGCTCGATACCAATCAAATCGGAAAGCCTTTGATAGGTGAGTTCCTTCTTCACTAGTTTTAACTTCTTGATTTCTTTACGAATTTTTAACTTATAGCTACTGCAATTCATAAAACGAAGGATAACACGCCGTATAATAAAATTCAATAATATTTTAATTTTATTAAAATTTTGAGTAATTTCATTAAATTCCGATAAGATAGCTAAATGGCTTCGAAAGATAAAATCGACAAAAGAGAAAAGATCATCAAAGCCGCACTTGAAATGATGTGCGAATCTGGAGCTTCTTTCATCAAACTCAATGAAATTGCTAAAAAAGCAAAGGTCCCCGCTCCTTTGATTCACTACTATTTTAAAGATATTGAAGATCTCCACTATGAAGTGATCATGATCGCTTCAGCCAATATTATTGAATACAGCATTAGGGAACTTGAACCCAATCCCTCCGATCATATAAAAATGATGAAAGCTTACATTCGTGGACCGATGATTTGGGCTAAAGAAAATCCAAAACTCATGAGCATCTGGATGTATTTTTATTACTTATCTAGTTATCGAGAGAGGTTCAAAGAACTGAATTCTCAAATGCGAATCACGGGTAGGGATCGAATATCGTTAATGATTCTTCGTGGAATTGAAAAGAAACAATTTAAAATTTCTCCAGAAATAAAAATTTCTGAAATTGCTGAAGAGATTCAGTCCTTAATTACTGGTCATACGATTATGTTTGCAACCGAAAATACAGGATATAAAATGGAACATTATTTTGAACTATGCACCAAAAGAGTATTAATTATTTTAGGAGTAAACTCTTAATCTCTCAAATCACATCGACTTGGAATGTACTTTTCCAAATAGAAGTGTGGATAGTGTCTTTCCCAAGTGGGCTTCATCACACGAGCAATATAATCTTTAGCGTGAAATCCGCGTCCCATGAATAACCAAAACTTATGTCCATTTAGTTCTTTTTGGCTCACGCGATACTCTTTAAAATACTGACTCCACTCAGAAGCCGGCAACAAAGTGCGGGATACAAGAGCTACATTTTTTCCTTCAAAGTTTTTGAAGTCTACTGTCCAATCAAAGACTCTCCCAAAACGAGATCCTGCGCCCCAGACCGCTACCGGAGGAAGACTGGATTTACTCCAAAAGAAATCCTTTAAAAAATAACGGTGTAACTCATAATCGAGAACGCTTGCTTGGCTATAACCATCGGTTACGACCAAATCTGTTTCTCCCCACATGGAGGTGTTGAGTTCGGCTGCAATTTTATCTGCCCAATCTTTTCCATGAAAGGTGATCTCGTACTCCAGTGGAAATCTTTGGGAAACTAATTTTCCAATGGTTTGGTCTGGAAAAAATAAAGCAACCAAAACAATCATCGATAAACCGTAAGTAAAATACATCATTTGGCGTAATTTGCGCTTGAGTATCTCAAGCGGGAAACGCAGACCAAGCCATAAAAAGAAAAATGGTACGTAGGAAAGATACCAATGCAATCCCTGACCTCTTCCCAAAAGTGCCGTTAGTCCAAAAATCAAAATGGGCACTAACCACATCCCTAAAAAAAAGAACTCTAAGGTGGAGCGAGATTTAAACCATTTGTTTTTTGAAGGAGTAAATAAAATGGACCAAAAAATGGGGGTCAGTAATACTAACAAATAGACCAAAAACATTCCAAATGTTTTGTAAATGGGACCATCATCTACCTGTTGGCGTGTAATGAGATTAAAAACAAAATTGGCCCAGCAATGATTGGCATTCCAATAAATGTGCTGAAAAACAAATGGAAAAGCACCTAAGGCAAACCAAAAAACATTACTCAATGAGCGCTGCTCACGCTTACGGGTAAAAAACCAAATTAAATAAAATGGAAGTACAAACAATGCAAAATATTTAGATAAAAAAGCCCCACCCCAAAGTGCTCCTGAGATGAGAAACTCTTTCCAAGGATTTTTTACCTCATAACCACGGTAATAAAGGAGCGCTGAAAAAAAAGTGAAAAAAAGCAAAGTGACATCATGAGAAATCAATACAGCTAAAAATGGAATGGGTGAGAAAAAATAAAGCAAACTCGTGGTCGTTGCCTTACCTCTTGAAGTAGCAGTATTTAACCACTCTCTCATCCCAAAGGTGACCGCTAATAAAACAAATAAATTGGGGAGCCTTAACCAAAATGATTCATCAGAAAAGAAAGTAAACAAACGCTCCCACCAGCCGATCATCGGAGGAAGATCATAATACCCTCCAGCAAAATGATGACCCCAATAGAAATAGTAGGCTTCATCACCAATCACTGGAAATGTTGATTGAAGAAATAATCGAAAACTAAAAAGAAAAAGAAGCAGAAGGGTTAACGTCGGACTAATCGATCGCCCTTGCTTCATCATATGAATTAATCGACCTTCAATACGGCAAGGAAGGCCTCTTGTGGAATCTCAACACTTCCCACTTGCTTCATGCGCTTCTTACCCTCTTTTTGCTTCTCTAAGAGTTTGCGCTTACGGGAAATATCTCCACCATAACATTTTGAAGTCACATCTTTGCGATAAGCAGAGATGGTTTCACGAGCCACAATTTTTGAACCAATTGCCGCTTGGATGTTGATTTGAAACATTTGGCGCTCGATGAGTTCTTTTAATTTTTTCACTAATTCGCGGCCTTTATAATGAGCCTTATCTTTATGAATAATGAGTGAAAGCGCATCAAGAGGATCATCATTGATGAGAACATCCATTTTCACGAGATCCGAAACTCGATAATCGAGTAAGGCGTAATCCATCGAAGCATAACCACGCGTAGAGCTTTTTAATTTATCGTAAAAATCAAATACCATTTCGGCCAGGGGTAAATGATAGGTAAGAGTGACTCGCTCAGAAGTAGTGTAATCGAGCTTTTCTTGAATCCCACGACGCTCATTACAAAGTGCCATCACCACACCCACAAATTCAGTTGGCATGTGTAAACTCAATCGAACGTAAGGCTCCTCAATCGTTTCGATCTTCATCGGATCAGGAAGTTTTGCTGGATTTTCAATCATGGAAACTTCACCAGCAGTAGTGGTTACCTTGTAAACCACGGATGGCGCAGTCGTGATGATGTTCAATCCATACTCACGCTCAAGACGCTCTTGAACTACATCCATGTGAAGAAGACCCAAGAATCCACATCGGAATCCGAATCCTAGAGCAGTGGAAGTTTCAGGTTCAAACTGAATTGCAGAATCATTTAATTGCAATTTTTCCAATGATTCTTTCAGCTGATGATAATCATCCGTTTCAACTGGGTAAACACCGCAAAATACCATTGGCTTTGCTTCACTAAATCCATCAAGTGGTTTTGAAGTAAGATTGTTTGAGTCCATGATGGTATCGCCAACCTTCATGTCGCGAACATCTTTAATATTACAAATTACTGCGCCCACTTCACCGCTGTTGATGACTGAAACATCAGTATACTTAGGAGTGAACACGCCTACTTTTTGAACTTCGTATTCTTTATTCACATGGTGAAGTTTAATCTTCATCCCAGGTTTTAATTGGCCATCGAACACGCGGCAAAGCGCAATCACGCCTTGATATTGATCAAACCAACTATCAAAAATCAACGCACGCAAAGGAGCGTCGTCGTCATCTTTTGGACCAGGAATGAAATTTACAATTCCTTCTAAAATTTCTTCAATCCCAATTCCTGCTTTTGCACTACATGGAATCGCACGAGAGCTATCAATCAAACCGATCGTATCGTCGATCTCTTTTTTCGCTTTCTCTACATCTGCTGATGGAAGATCAATTTTATTGATCACTGGAAAAACTTCGAGATTATTTTCAAGAGCTAGAAAAACGTTAGCAAGAGTTTGCGCTTCTACGCCTTGAGTTGCATCCACCACTAAAATCGCTCCCTCGCAGGCAGCAAGTGAACGAGAAACTTCGTAAGTAAAATCAACGTGACCCGGAGTATCGATCAAATTGAGAATATAGTTTTGTCCGTCTTTAGCTTTGTAATTTAAACGAACACTTTGAGCCTTGATGGTGATTCCGCGTTCACGCTCGATATCCATATTATCAAGATATTGAGCCTCCATATTTCGCTGATGAACGGTTCCTGTTTTTTCAAGGAGTCGATCAGCCAAAGTAGATTTACCGTGATCAATGTGGGCGATAATACAAAAATTTCTAATATTTTTAGACATAAGCTTAGGTAAAGCAATCTAACATGAGTGCGGCGCATTAAAAAGAAAATGAAATAAAAACACGTCAATAATTCGACACATCAAATTAAAATGGAGTTTTAAGAGCTGTCGCGTTATTATAGTTAAAGCAAGAAGGGCTTCAATTATGAAAATGTTACTTAGTTTTATCGGTTTCACTTTACTTATGACAGCGTGCGCATCTTTCTCTGGTGTTGAAAACGCTAAGAATATCGCAAAATTGAAATTTGGTCAGAGTGAATCACAAGTATTAAGTATCCTTGGTACTCCAGATTCCATCATTCACCCTTCTGCCATTCAAGATCAATGGATCTATGAGTTTAAAAAACAAGATAAGCTCGGCCAAAACATGTTTGTTGAATTTAACGATGGAAAACTCGTTAAAAGCGGCAAACTCAATGGACGTGAAATCGCAGCGGCAAACGAAACTCGCACCCCAGGCGTTTGCACCAAACGTGTTCATCCTGAAGTTCAGCAAGATTCTCTCTGCATTAAATAATTATGAATCCAATTACCGTTACCATACATGACATAGCCCGTGGGGGCTCTGGTGTTGCTCGTTTAGAATCTGGGGAAGTAGTGTTTGTTCCATTCACCGCTCCTGGAGATGTTGTTTCCGTAAATATCACTGAAAAAACAAAAAGCTATTCACATGCTGAGATCTTAGAAATCATCACGCCATCTAAAGATCGCGTTGAACCACTTTGCCCATCCTTCACTAAATGTGGTGGATGCTCTTGGCAACACCTTCCCTACTCACTTCAATTCGAAGTAAAGAAGAAGGGCGTATTGCAAGCACTGAAACGTGCGGGTGTTAAAACAGATGCTATCGAAATTGATGAAATGCCTGCAAAAAACGGATACTTTTATCGTAATCGCATTCAACTTCGCGGCAATCCCATTGATCATTCACTTGGATTTTATGAAAAAAATTCAACGAAAACTTTTTCTATTGAAGACTGCAAAATTTCACGCAAGGAAATTAACGACGTTCTTCCTCAAATCAGAGTTGAAGCTGATAAATTCACTCAACCCTACAAGGTAGAAGTTGAAGTGAGCGAAGACGGCAAAGCACGCTGGGCATGGGATAAGAAAAATGCTGCTTTTGGATTCAGACAAGTCAACGATGAGCAAAATATTCATCTACAAAATTGGGTAAAAGCAAACATTGGCTCTGCCGATTTACTTTTAGATCTTTTCGGTGGCGCTGGTAATTTGAGTCGCCCACTGGTTTCCCAATTCAAAGAAATTCACTGCGTAGACACCAACGTTCCAAGTGAAAAATCAATTGATCTACCTGAAACCTTTACTTTTTATAGAGCAAGTGTGGTTTGGTGGCTTCAAAACGCTCCCAAAAATACAAACTTTAGCTCTGCAGTGATCTTAGACCCTCCTCGCGAAGGTCTCAGTGCCGATTTTGCTCAAATTGAGTTCGCTATTTCGCAAAAATTTTCCCCAGAAACCATCATTTTAGTTGGTTGTGATGCTGACTCATTTGCCAGAGATTCATTTCGATTCACCCAAAAAGGTTACACTCTCACCAGAATGGGTGTTTTAGACCTATTTCCTCAAACTCCACACGTGGAATCTCTTGCAGTTTTTAAAAAAAGCGCGATAAAATAGTCCCAATGATTAAGCTCTCCACTGTTGGGTTACTTGCGCTTTTAATTCTCAATTCTTGCTCCTCTTCACAGAAACGCGAACTCACCAAAGAAGAGCGCGCTCAAATGTTAACGGAGATGGCTGCAACAGATATTAATGAGGGTGATTCAACCAGTGCGCTTGTTTATCTAAAACAAGCTGAAGAAATTACACCTAAATCAGCGGACGTTCATTACCTTCTTGCACTCACTTATTATAAAAAAAATGAAATTGGCATGGCTTCACGTTCAGCTCAAAAAGCAATCCAACTTTCACCTCATTACTCGGCTGCAAAAAACACTTTAGGAAAGTTACTTCTTGATCAAGGCAAACTCAATGAAGCTGAAAAATATCTAAAAGAGGCCGCTCAAGATCTCACTTACCGCGAGGCTTATCTTGCTAAAACCAATTTAGGTTATCTTTATTACAAAAAACTAAAACACACTGATGCTGAATATTGGTACTCAAAGGCAATCTTTGAAGCCGGCGACAACGCTTGCATGGCTTATTTTTACCGCGGACAACTGAATTTTGAAAAAAACCTTTTTGAAAAAGCGAATGCGGATTTCAACAGAGCCTCAAGAAAAAATTGCGCTCAGTTTTCTGATGCACATCTTGCGATGGGAAAAACTTTTTTACGCATGAAAAAATATGATCAGGCCCGCGCAAAGTTGATTGAAGTTCAACAACTATTTCCAACTTCAGATGCTGCAATGAAAGCCAATGACTACTTGAGAGAAATACCGTGACTCTAGGCCAACTCTTAAAAAGCAAACGCCTTGAACTTGGTAAAAGCGTAGAGCAAATTGCAACTGCAACTAGAATTCATACCAAAGTATTGCGCGCACTTGAAGATGATCGCTACGGCGAGCTTCCAGCAAGAGCATTCACTCGTGGATTCATCATCACTTATTGCAAAGCCCTTCAACTTGATCCAGATAAAATTATTCGCGATTATCATGATTTCTTAGAATCAAAATTTGCAGAACGTCCTGAGAAA
>CANBTI010000088.1 GCA_947372355.1 Bdellovibrionales bacterium
GGCAAATATTTGAATTCTCTGACATTTTGCGTAAATTGTGATAGAATCCGCCTACCTTATGAAAACCTTTCAAGAATTAGTATTACCTCAAACGATTCATCAAGCTTTAAAAGAGATGAATTTCACCGTTCCTACCCCGATCCAAGCGCAAGCAATACCAGTAGTTTTGACCGGACAAGATCTCATCGGATGCGCCCAAACAGGCACTGGAAAAACAGCAGCGTATTCCATTCCAATTTTAGTTACTTTATTAAAAAACATGGATGAGACTGCACTCATTTTAGCGCCCACACGCGAATTGGCGATTCAAATCACTGAAGTGATCGAAGAGTTAACCCAATTTTGTAAGCACATGCGTGTCGTGAATCTAATCGGCGGTATGTCGATGCATCAGCAACTTCGCAATGTTCAAAAAGGTTACCGAATCATCGTGGCTACTCCTGGTCGCTTACTGGATCACTGTGAACGTAATCCAAGAATGCTTTCTAAGGTTTCCATGTTTGTACTCGATGAAGCGGATCGCATGCTTGATATGGGATTTGCTCCTCAATTAAGAAGAGTTTTCCCATTGCTTCCTGCTCAACGCCAAACACTTTTATTTTCAGCAACACTTCCACCAGAAATTCAAAAGATGGCTGAAAAAATACTTAAAAAACCTAAAAAAATCCAAGTGGGTGAAGCTTCTATTCCTGCTGATAAAATCAACCAACAAGCGCGCAAGATCAACGGCGAGCAAAAAAATGATTTGTTGATGGATGAATTAAATCAACGTGAAGGTTCTGTTTTAGTGTTCGTTCGTACTCAGCATCGTACCGATCGTGTTTCAAGATACCTTGATGGTTTTGGAATTAAGGTCACCCGCATTCACGGTGGACGTAGCCAGGGTCAAAGAACTAAAGCATTGAGTGATTTTAAAGATGGTCGTGTGCGTGTTTTAGTGGCTACAGATATCGCTGCTCGCGGGATTGATATTTCCCACGTTGCTCATGTGATCAATTACGATTTACCTCAGGTTCCTGAAGATTACATTCACCGTATTGGTAGAACTGCTCGTGCAGGCCGTGCGGGTGAAGCAATGTCGTTCATCAGTTCAGATGATATGGAACAATGGAAAAACATTGAAAAGCTTCTCTTCAAAAAAGGGATCGCTAGCTCATTAAAAATGATCGATTCCCGATCTAGTATGCCTGCAAAAACGCAAGCTCCTGCTAGACCAAAACCTGTTAAAACTGGCTATCCAAAGCAAACACCAGCTGCCGCACCAGTAGCCCATGTTCCAACTAAAAGTAACGGCTCAAAAGGCATGTTTCAAACTTCTGCGGCCTTATCTTCTAGAAGAGTTGAAACTGCAAAGAGTGCTGATGCTCCTAAGGCTCAAGTTGCTCCGCGCGCGGCACTTCCAGGAAATATTCGTTTCAAGAATGATGATTCTTCACGTGGTGGGCATCGCCGTAGCTATCGTTAACTAAACGAAGTTTATTCCCATTCAATGGTTGCAGGTGGTTTTGAAGTGACATCATAAACCACACGGTTCACTCCGCGCACTTCATTACAAATGCGATTAGATACTCTGCCTAAAAATTCTAGGTTAAAGGGGTAGAAGTCTGCAGTCATTCCATCGGTACTATTCACTGCTCGAAGCGCGATGACTTGAGCATGCGTTCTTCCATCACCCTGAACACCCACAGTGTTTACTGGAAGGAGAATGGCCATTGCTTGCCAAATTTGATCATAAAGATTTTCTTTTTGAAGCATTGAGATGAAAATTTCATCGGCCTCTTGAACAATTTTTATTTTTTCACGTGTGATCTCGCCTAGAATTCTTACTGCAAGCCCTGGCCCAGGAAAGGGATGACGTTTGATGAAAGTTTCTGGTACACCGAGTTTTTTGCCAATTTCACGCACTTCATCTTTAAATAAATCTCGGAATGGTTCAATGAGAGTAAAGTTCAATTCCTTAGGTAATCCACCCACATTGTGATGGGTTTTAATCGTGTGAGACAGGCCGTTACTACTTGAGCTTTCTACTACATCTGGATAGAGCGTGCCTTGAACTAAAAAAGCAGGACGTTTACCTAACTTTTTTTCGAGATCTTTTGCAGCTTGATCAAAAACTGCAATAAATTCTGCTCCAATAATTTTTCTTTTTTTCTCTGGGTCGCTCACTCCTGCTAGTTTTGATAAAAACTGATCTTCAGCATTCACTCGGGTAACAGAAAGATGAAGTTGTTCGGTGAACATCTTCATCACGCGATTTCCTTCATCTAATCTGAGCATGCCTGTGTCTACAAAAATACAGTGAAGACGATCACCCAAAGCTTGGTGAACTAGAGTTGCAGCAACTGTAGAATCTACACCGCCCGATAATGCACAGATGACTTGTGCATCGGCTGGAACGGTATCTTTGATATTTTGAATGTGGCTTGCAATGATGCTATCCACTTTCCAGTCGGCTTTTAATTTTGCGCAATCGATAAAAAAGTTTTTTAAAATCTGAGTGCCATGTTCTGTGTGAGCAACTTCAGGGTGGAATTGAATTCCCATGATTGTTTTTGAAGTATGAGAAATAGCAGCAACCGCACCTTCTGCGCTGGTGGCAATTTGAGTGAATCCATTTGGAAGTTTTTCTGTTTCATCACCGTGAGACATCCAAGCCTGAAAGTTTTCAATTTTTGAAAATAGTGGATGAGTAGAATTTGATTGAACACCCATTCTTCCATACTCACGTTTGAGTGCAGGTTTTACATTTCCACCAAATTCGCGAACCATGAGCTGCATTCCATAACAAACACCTAAGATGGGAATTTTATTTTCATTCACATGATTCCAAAACCCTGCAACTAACTGAGGGCTTCCATCTTCATACGTACTGGAAGGACCACCGGATAGAATGATGGCTCCTGGATTAAAATCTTGAATTCGTTTTAAGGGCGAGGTTCCTGGAATAATAAAGGAAAAGAAACCTAATTCTCGAGCACGGCGTGCGATGAGTTGAGTGAACTGTGAGCCAAAATCAAGGATCAGTATTTTATTAGTCATGAAGTGGTATTTCAATTACAAATGTGTTTCTTGGAGATTCCTTATCATAATAAAGTCTGCCTCCGTTACTTTCAATTAATCCCTGAGAAATACTTAATCCTAATCCAGTACCTTTTCCTATATCTTTAGTGGTGAAAAATGGCTGCATCATCTTTTGTTGAATATCTGGTGGGATTTTAGTTCCACTATCAGTGAAATAGATGCTGAGCAAATTGCCTTTTACAGAAGATGAAACTTCAACCCATGGAGAACTTGAAGCTTGAATTGCATCGTGAGCGTTATTCAATAGATTTAAAAAAACTTGGCTAATTTGACTCTCTCTACACATGAATTGGGTGTCATTATTTCCAATGATTTTAATTTCAATAGATTTGTTTCTAAAGCGATCTACGCAAAGTTGAATCGTGTCATCAATCACTTTTGATAAAACCACAGGAAATTTTTCATCGTTTTCTGAATTCCTAGAAAAAGATCTAAGGCCTTTTACTATTTTTGCAATTCTTTCAACAGTGGTTTGTATTTGATTGATTTTATCTCTTACTTTTTCGATATTGATCTCAGAGATATCTTTTTTAAGCTGATCCCTGATGATTCCTGCATATCCTGAAATAATGGCAAGTGGATTATTGATTTCATGTGCCATTCCTGCTGCCATTTCACCTAATGCAGACATCTTTGTTGCGTACATCATTTTAGCAGTTTGAGTTTTTAAACTATCTTCTATTTTTTTTCGATCAGTGACGTCGTTAAATGTGCATAAAACGTGAGAAGGTGTTTTTGAATTGTTTTGAAATGTAGGAGTGGCATTAATGCTAATCCAAGAGATTTCTCCGTTAGGACGATGAACTCCCATTTGAATGTTCTTTTGTTTTTTTCCGGTTTGAAGTGCAACATTGGATGGATGTTCACTACCGGGAAAATCGGAACCATCTTCTTTGACTGCTTTCCAACTTGGATCAAATGAGGTTTTTCCCAATAATTGATCTTCTGTTAACCCAAGAACTCTTAGGGCAGAACTGTTAAATTCGATGATTTTAGAATCTTTATCTTGATACACCATTCCCTCATCCATACTTTCAGTGAGTGAGTTGAGATGATTATATTTTGCATTTTCTTCTTCGTTGCTTATTTTTAATTCTAGTAAAGAAATGATGTGTTTACCCAATGTTTCGAGTGATTTTTTTTGAGTATCAGAGAGTGAGCTTGGCATGTGATCGATCACGCATAAAGTACCGATGGCATGACCAGAGGGAGCAATGAGTGGAGCCCCTGCATAGAAACGAACGGTTGGTGCTGCTGTTACCAGAGGATTATCAAAAAAGCGCTCATCCTTTAAGGCATCTTTGACTTCAAAAACATCCGTTTGCTGAATGGCGTGTCCACAAAATGAAACGTCTCTGGGTGTTTCTTTTGCATCAATTCCAAAATGAGATTTAAACCATTGTCGGTTTGAATCAATCAAACTAATTAATGCAAGAGGCGTATTACAAATCGATGAAGCAATTTGAGTGATGTCATCAAAAATTTGCTCTTCAGTGGTATCCAGAACTTTATATCTGAGTAATTGTTGTAAGCGTTCTTCTTCGTTTTTTCCAATGGGAGCTTTTAACATATTAAGAGTTTGTCCTATAATTGGGGGCTTCTTTGGTGATCACCACATCATGAGGATGTGATTCGGATAAACCAGAGTTGGTGATACGAATGAATTTTGATTTTTCCCAAAGAGCGGTGATGGATTCGGCACCAACGTAGCCCATTCCTGATCGAAGTCCGCCGATGAGTTGATGAATGTTAAAAGATAAGGAGCCACGGTAAGGAACTCGTCCTTCAATTCCTTCTGGAACGAGTTTGCTCACTTCATCTACGCTCGATTGAAAGTACCGATCTTTTGAACCTTGTGCTTGCGCCATTGCTCCAATGCTTCCCATTCCGCGATACATTTTAAATGAGCGACCTTGGTAATGTAAAATCTCACCCGGAGCCTCATCCGTACCTGCAAAGAGAGAGCCAATCATCACTGCACTTGCACCTGCAGCAAGAGCCTTCGTAACATCGCCAGATAATTTAATTCCACCATCAGCAATGACGGGAATATTTTTTGATCGAGCGGCTTTTACGCATTCTGAAATGGCGTAAAG
This sequence comes from Bdellovibrionales bacterium, assembly GCA_947372355.1. Lineage (GTDB taxonomy): Bacteria > Bdellovibrionota > UBA1018 > UBA1018 > CAIMNF01 > CAIMNF01. The sequence goes on from CANBTI010000088.1 coordinate 5,178, forward strand.
TTGTGGAACTCCCACGCCTGAAACGACACGTGTGGTACAAATTGAACCCGGTCCAATTCCCACTTTCACTGCATCCACACCGGCTTCAATCAACGCCAATGTTGCTTCTGCAGTTGCAACATTGCCTCCAATGATTTCAACTCGATTTCCAAAGCGTTTTTTCAAAGTTCTAATTGTTTCGAGTACACCCTTTGAATGGCCGTGGGCAGAATCCACACACAATACATCCACACCAGCTTCAACCAAAGCATCGGATCTTTTTAATCCATCTTCACCAACACCAGTTGCAGCACCTACCACTAATCGACCATATTGATCTTTGTTTGCATTCGGATAAGCACGTTGTTTTTGAATATCTTTAATGGTGATCAGGCCCTTTAGACATCCGTTGCTATCAACAACTGGAAGTTTTTCAATTCTTTGTTCACGTAAAATATTTTTTGCTTCTGCGAGTGACGTTCCTTCAGGTGCAGTGACGAGGGGAGCTGGAGTCATGCGCGATTTTACGAGTAAATGAAACTCTTCTTCAAAACGCATATCTCTATTAGTGATGATTCCAACCAGTTTTTTCCCATGTTCACTTTTAATGACCACAGGAATACCAGAAATTTTATAAGCAGACATAAGCTCGTTTGCTTTTGCTAATGTTGCCTCTGGATCAATCGTGATCGGATCAATGATCATTCCCCATTCACTTTTTTTCACCTTCTCCACTTCAAATGCCTGATCTTGAATGGAAAGATTTTTATGAATGATTCCGAGTCCACCTTCTTGTGCCATTACGATTGCAGCTTTTGCTTCAGTAATGGTATCCATCGCAGCCGAGATGATTGGAATGTAGAGGGAGATTTTTTTTGTGAATTGTACTCTCGTAGAAACAGTGGTGGGCAATACTTCAGAATAGCCAGGTAAAAGCAGAACATCATCAAACGTGAGAGCTTCATTTGGAATTAAATTCATAGCTTTCTCCTTGCTATAAATTTATCAAATTACGCTAGTTGTTAGCAACTCTTATAGGGCTTTAGCCAGTTTATAATATCTTGCCAAGCTTCTGGCGCAGCTGTGGAATGAAACACTGGTTGACCCTCACGCATGAAGGCATGACCTGCGTCGGGATAAACATTGATTTTGAAATTAATTTCGTCATTTTTTAAACAGGTTCTTATTTGTTCAATTTGTTCCAAAGGAATGGAGTGATCTTTTTCTCCATAGATCAATAAAACGGGGCAATGAATACTTTTAAATTCAGTTAAAAATGGGGTGAATCCAATGCCTGGACGTTCATTCGAAATTCCACCCCCATAACATGAAATTGCAAAATCTAAAGGCAATCTGCACGCGGCTAATATGGAAGTAAATCCTCCCATACAAAATCCAATGGAACCGATTTTCTCGATTTTTAAATTTTTAATGTTCTTAATAAAATCATAAGCGGCTTTTACATCTTCACTCAATTGATCATTGGTGAGTGGGCCCAGGATACTCATCACTTTTGGAAATTGATCGTAGGGAATAATGATATCGCTACCAGCGCGATGAAAGAGTTCCGGTGCTACGACTAAAAATCCATCCCGGGCAAAATGAGAGCAAATGCTATTGATGTTACCATTGACGCCAAATGCTTCTTGTAAAACGATGATGGCAGTTAATGGTTTTGTGTTTGAATGTTCTGGATAAAATACATGAAGGTTGATAGGGTCATCTGAAGTGGAAGCGATTATTTTTTCAGTTTTTGTCATTATTATTGAATTTCTCTGTTTTCAACGATGATAAAGCCTTCTTTAGTATTTTCTAATGTTCGGCTTACTTTTGGATTGTTGATGCGTCTAATCGGTAGATCATACAAATTAAACTCATATTTTATATTCCCGATTTTTGATTCCTCAATGTTGAGATCACCTTCAACTGAGATTTTTTCTCCTACAATCTGGAAGTCACCTTTTTTAATGAAAGAAATTTTAAGTGGTAAAGAGGTTTTTGAGTTAATGGAAGGAAGTAAAGAAAATGATGATGCTTTGTAGTATTCTGAGTTGAAATCTTCATTTTTTAAATTCGTTTTCAAATCGTATTGAAATGAATTTGTGGTCGTTTTAATTATTTTTACATCATAAAACTTGCTCACTAATAAAAGTGAATTTAATTTTTCTTGGTCCAGTTTCCCTTTGTAAATTGTTTCTTTAATTATTTTTGAAGCAAAGGATGACGTGGATAGACTCAAAAAAGCTGCAATCATGAGAAGTTTCTTCATATTTATTACAATAGCGAAGACTGACTTTAGTTGCAATTAAATGGGGATTAGAATAATAAAAACTGATGTCACGGCTAAATTTTAAACTAGAAGCGGAAGCTCAAGGATCAAAAGCGAGAGCTGCTACCTTCACCACGCTGCATGGCGAAGTTCAAACGCCGATTTTTATGCCTGTTGGAACTCAAGCTACCGTAAAAAGCCAAACGGTTGAATCGCTGAAAACGGTTGGATCAAACGTATTGCTTGCCAATACCTATCACTTATTACTTCGACCAGGCCCTGAGGTTTTCAAAAAGTTTGGAGGCATTCACCAATTCATGAATTGGGATCGTCCCGTGCTCACTGATTCAGGTGGTTTTCAAATTTTCTCTCTTCCTCATTCTCGTAGAATGAATGAAGAGGGTGCTCTTTTTCAAAGTTATGTTGATGGTAAAATGATTTTACTTTCGCCTGAGTTGAGCATTCAAACTCAACGTGCCATCAATAGCGATATCATGATGGTGCTGGATCAATGTATTCCATCTACCGCACCTTATACTCAAGCAGTAGATGCTATGGAACTCACTCATCGTTGGGCAAAGAGGAGTTTGATAGCCAGAGAAGATTCGCCTCAATCGATGTTTGCGATTGTTCAAGGGGCTTGTTACCGAGATCTTCGGAAACAAAGTGCAGATGCACTCACCAATATTTTTGTGAATGGAAACTCCTTTGATGGTTTTGCGGTTGGAGGATTAGCCGTGGGAGAAAGTAAACAAGAGCGTGAAGACTTTACCGAACTCACCACTTCGTTCTTACCTAAAAATTTACCCCGCTATTTGATGGGAGTGGGAACTCCGATTGATATTCTAGAAGCTGTTCATCGTGGAATTGATATGTTTGATTGCATTATTCCTTCACAATTAGCGCAGAGAGGAATTGCTTTTACTTCTCAGGGAAAATTTCAATTAAGAAGAAGTGTTTATAAATTTTCTGAAGTGGCTCTCGATCCGGATTGTGATTGTTTAACTTGCACTCAATATTCACGTGCATATTTGCATCATTTAAACAAAACTGATGAAGTTTTAGGATGGCATTTACTCTCTTTGCACAACCTCACGTTTTATCATCGTATGATGAAAGAAATTCGTGCGAGTATTTTAGCCGGTAAATTTTTAGAGTATTATCGCTCCAAAAGAGAGCTACTCATTCTCTCTGATGAAGAAAATCCATCCCCTCCAGAAAACAAGCCCAAAGCTTCACGCTTTGATCGTTATCGCATTTTGGGTGACTATGAAATTCATTCAATGGAAAATGGTGAGTTTAGTATTAAAAGAATAAGCACTGGAGAAATCTTATCATCTAAACCAGCGCCTCAAGATTTAGCTGCGCAACTCAATGATGGAGATGTGGTGATCAACGATCATGAAATGGGTGCCGCTCATTATGCCATGGCTATGATTCATGAATATTCAAAAATACCGCTCAAAAACACTTTATCTATTATCAGTGCTGAAAAAAATCTAGATGCCCTCAAGCTAGCGCTTAAGCATCCCACTCATTTTCCACATTTACAGCATGGGGCACCTCATGAAATTTTAAAAAATGGTGAATGGATTTCGCCTGATGGAAAAATTAATTGGAGATTAACCAATGAGTAATCCTGAGCTTGTGATTACCGATATTCATGAAGGAACAGGTAAGGAGGCAGTAAAGGGTGCCTTGATCAAAATTCATTATGAAGGTTTTCTGGAAGATGGAACCAAGTTTGATTCTTCACATGATCATGGAAGGTTATTTCAGTTTGTTTTAGGAGCAAAAAGGGTAATCCAAGGAATGGATTTAGGAGTCCTGGGAATGAAGGAGGGGGGTAAGCGTAAACTATTTATCCCTTCTCATTTAGCGTATGGAGAGAGATCGATGAATAAAATTCCACCTCATTCCAACCTCATCTTCAATATAGAGCTATTTGAGTCTTTAGCGCGCGAATAATAATTGAAATCTGTCCTTTATTTTTATGACGCCTTAAGTTAAAAGGCTGCCACATGAAAAATATTGCAATGCTTTTGTTGTGTGTGAGTCCGCTTAGTTCGATGGCTCTTGAGGCAATGCCCAAGTGTTTTGATCACAATACTGAACTTCAAGTGATGAACTCACAAGTGATTCAATATAAACAAACCATGCCCAATCTCAGAAAAATTCAGGTATTGGTGAAAGCAACCATTGTGAAGGATTTGCCATTTACCAACAATGCATTTGGAAAGCATGAGCATTTCATCGTTTCACTTACGGATGATAAAAGTAATCAGGCGGGTTTGATTGAAATTGCTCACAGCATGAATGGATACAATTCTCCTTCAGTGCA
>CANBTI010000089.1 GCA_947372355.1 Bdellovibrionales bacterium
GATAAAATGTTGTTTGAAGGCGGTGTGGAATCATTAGAAGGAAAAACTTTTATTGAAAGCGCTTCCAAATATGATATCGAAATTGCAGCAAATAAAGTGATCAAACTTGTAGCAGACGCAAAACTTGAAACTGATAATGGCGCAATTAAAGTTGGCGTTGGAGTACAAGATATTTTGTCACTCATCAGCAAAAGAATCAGTGATGTGAAGCTTTCAGTAAACTATGAATATGTTTCTAAAGATTTCAGTAGTAGCATGAACAAATTAGCTAACACCATGCACACTGGATACACAGGCGGTGCGGTAGTAGGTATGTTACAATACCCAGTATCTAAAAAATACGGAATAACCGGCTACACTAATGTTAGAGTTGGTAACGATGCGGCTGATTTCAGATTAGAAACTGGCTTTGCAAAAACTATTTTCAATAAATCATTCAAGAAAAAAACTCAAAACTAATTTTTCACCTCAGCGGTTAAGTTAAGATTTCGGATTCGCTCTGCTAGGGATTGTAAAATTTCAGAATTAACTGGAACAATTCCCGGCAGGGCCGGATCACGAGCTACAGTTGTAAGATGAATCGCAATTGGCTTTAGTTCAGAATAACATTCGACTAATCCTTGAAAATTAGGCTCATTTGCATTAGAAAGTCTGCCTTCCTTTTCATTCGACCAAATCAAAGTTTGTAGTCTCAAGTTCTTAATTTTTTTAAGTCTATCCAGATGTTGCCTTAAATTGCCCACTCGATGAATCGGTCGGTTCAGTAACTGAAATTGATCCTCAACGCCAACATCCAACTTTAACCAAACTTCATCTGCTAAATTAAATGCCCTCAACACTTCTTCACGATCTAATTCAGAGCCATTGGATAAAATAACTATCTTCCATTTTGCCCTAGATGCAATTTTCAATCTTTGTAACCCCTGTATTAATTGAAATATTTCAGGATAAGTACCAGGCTCAGTATTTCCAGCCAGTGTAATCACGTCAAGATCTGAGTTTTTAAAAACTTCAGTTTTAATCAAATCCAGTAAATCAACTACTGCAAGCCGTGTTTCATCGGATCGGTAATCCCGTTTTTCACCGAAACCACATTGGCAATATAAACAACTCCAAGTGCACACCTTGTGATCGGTGAGTCCTACGTTTACACCTAAAGAAAGACCATGACGCCGACTCCGAAGGGGCCCATAAACAGAGGGTAAAACTTCTCCTTGAACTACAAAATCATCGGTATTCATAATAAATAACCATAACTAGCTGCAGAACGATCATTTTCCCATATAGTTACTTTTGATAATTTAATACTTTTGAAATCAGGAACACTGGAGATACATGACTTTTCTAACATAAACTTACCCCTTGCACATTCCACAACAACTCTCGCCTGAATCTTCAGGGTCTGGCATTGCAATCCTGCCAATTTTTACACGAAATAAATCACTTTTTTCTAAATAATCCCAACTGAATTCATTTCTTTTTTCTGATTCGAAATATCGCAGCAATGGCTTAAGATCATGATCATTCACGAGTTCAAAACATTCATTGAGTTGTAAATCATCAAATGCTTTAAAAATTACTTCATATCTTTCAATCGGCTCTATTGATCTGACATCAATTACATTTATTCTCATTTTAACTATCCTTTCTTTCAATTATTTTTTTTAATTCTTTTACAAATATATCCAAGAAATCTACATCCATCTGTTTAGATCCTAAAAATGGATTCATTATGCACATTCTAATCAATATAAGCTCATCCACATCAACATTTGCCGACCAGCTCTTGATCCACTCACTTAAATACAATCCATATGATTTAAAATTCAAAACTGTTTTTGAAACAATGAATGCTCCATTTTGCTTTGGTGAAAACTCTTGATAAATTCGCTGAATTCTTAAATTTGAAACTGACAAATTTTCATTCCTATAAGCGCATGTAAAACAAATGACATTTGAATCTGAGCCGGGTGCGATCTGAATGGACATTCCAGAATCTTCTAGTTTTTTAATCAACTCATCCGCAATGCGGAATGTTCTTTCAAATAAAAGACCATAACCATCTGGATTCAAACCCATGGTTTTTGCAGTCATCCATGTTGCAACAGCACCCGCCGCAGAGCGGGAACCCTCTATGGTATAAGGCCCCTTATCCTTTAGCTGGTCATAATCCAAATATGGCGCATCAGAAGCACTCTTGTAAAAATAATCACGCTGATCACGAACTAAAAATGTTCCAGAGGCATAAGGAACATAACCCAGTTTATGAGGATCAAGAGTAATTGAATTCGTATTAGAAATTGCACTTAACGCTTGTGTACTTGATTCTGATAAAACCTTTGAGTTAGTTCGATTCATCGTACAAAGAAAGCCACCATATGCAGCATCCACATGGTGCCACAGATGTATACCATTTTTTACTTTCCATTCATCAACCAGATACTGAACTTCATGTACAGGATCTATACTTCCCATTTCAGTCGTTCCTACAACCGAAACAATCATTGAGATTGGCTTTTTTTCAAACGCTGCAAGATCAATTTGATGTTTTAAATGAGTTGAAGACATTCTTCCAAATCGATCAAGCTGAATTGGCCAAAATGCATGTGTGCCAAAACCCAATAATTGACAACCTTTTTTCCAGGAATAATGTTTATTTTCAGGAATTAAAATTATAGATCCATTAAAATCAAGTTGATAAAGTAATTCAAGATTTTTTGCTGCCAACCATGGATCATGATCTACATAATTCCATTTTGAAAAATCTCCATCTAAATTCATGGCATAAAAATTTTCCCAACCCATGTGAGAGTCTTCAAAAATATTAAATTTTCCACTTCCTTTCTTTGAATTCTCTGAAGCAGCAGCGGATAACCACATAGCACTTCTTGATCTCGAACGAATCATTGCTTCAAAATTCGCAATCGTTCCACCCGATGTAAAATGACCTTGAGACGAGTTGGAATATCCAATCATTTTCAATAAATACTGAATTGCTTCAGTTTCAAGTTGAATTCCTACCCTAGATGATTCACCTGAAATATTATTTGGATTATAGAGCAATGTTACAATATGCCCGAGTAGGGCCGGTATTGAAACCTCAGAAAACATATGCCCTAAATAGCGTGGAGAGTGTTTAGGTACTTCTTTACTGAATCTTCTTAAAAGTTCTTCAACTGTTTTCTCAATATTATTTTTACAAGTGATGAAATCATTAGTATTTAAATCTTTTTCAGAAATTGCACAACCATCATTAGGGAACAATTCTTTTCTCCAAGCAATCCAACTTTCAAAACTATTTTGAAGTAATTCACCAATCCAACCAGCATTCTCTCCCTGAGGTCCCATAAAAAAACTTTTTAAAGCTATCTCTTTTGAGTCACATTCTGGTAGCGGTGATTTATTATATATTTTCATTATCGAGATTTACTATAAAGTAATCAACATTCTTTAGACATGATCTCTGTCATAACAAAGAGCCTATTTATCTGATATGTATGATTTAGATCATGACAATGCCAAATCTCAATAAGATCGAACCTCATCAAATATTATTCCCTCTCGGCGTGATGCATGCCTTACTAGGAGCATCCGTATGGATTTTGTTTGTATTTCAAAGAAATAATTATCCCGGGATTCTACATGCGAATCAAATGATCGGTGGTTTTTTATTCTCATTTGTTGCAGGGTTTTTACTCACTGCTATTCCGAGATTTATTGGAACAAAATCTTGCTCTACATCTGAATTGATGATTGCTGGGAGCTTTAGTTTTCTTTCTTTTTTTTCGGAACAACGCATCTTTATTTTGTTATTACTAATATATTTAATTATTTTTTTTTAGAAGAGTTATACATCGCAAATTCACACTTCCACCACATTTTATTTATTTACCAATAGGCCTACTATCAGGCATTTATGGAGTAATCTGCCTCATCCTAGTTGATAATAAAATTATCGATGAAAAATTTACAATCCAAGGTAAACTATTTCTATACTATGCCACTATGTTATTCATTGTTTTAGGTATTGGATCAAAATTAATACCTGCTTTGCTTGGCTGGGGATCACTACCCACCCCTGAATCAATGGTTAAAAGTCCAAAAAAATTAAACAATATACAAAAAATAATTCCATATATTCTAACAATATGTTTATTTTTCGGATTTATTTTGGAGGCATTCGGATTTTTTATTCTTGGTCGAATACTTAGAGCTTTGGGTGCAAGCTGGATTGGAATTTCTCTTTGGAAACTTAATCGTTTTCCACAACAAAAAACCAAAATGGCATTCTGGCTCTGGATTTCCTCTTGGGCATTACTCTTTGGGATTTGGATACATGCACTGTTCCCAAAACTTAATATTCAAGCTGCACATATATTTTTCATTTCTGGATTTGGATTAATGACCATGATGATTTCATCTAGGGTAATTCTTTCACATGGAAATCATGGATATGAAAAAGAAACTAACTCAAGAAGTTACGCAATTGTAAGTATTGTAATTTTTATATCAGCAATTACCCGCTTCACAGCCCCATGGACTCCGAACTATATACATCATTTAGGATATGCATCATTTTGTTGGATAGTAGCGATAATCATCTGGAGTTATCACTTTTTGGTAAAATTAATTTAATAACTCAAGGAACAAATATTTATGAAAAATCAAAATTGTCTTCCAATGATCATACAAGGCGGCATGGGTGTCGGAGTATCTAACTGGAGATTAGCAAAATCAGTTTCACAATTAGGTCATCTAGGTGTGGTATCGGGAACTGGAATTAATACAATCTTAATCCGCAGATTACAAGATGGTGATTTACACGGCGAAGTAAGAAGGGCCATGAATAATTTTCCTGATCAAATTTATACCGCAGAAGTATTAAAAAGATATTTTAGTCCAACAGGTCGTAAATTAAATGAATCCTATAAACTGAGTTCATTACCCTCTTGTTCACCGAGTATCAGTTTTTTAAAACTCACGGTTTTAGCAAGTTTTGTAGAAGTATTTTTAGCAAAAGAAAATCATCAAGGTTTAGTAGGAATTAATTTTTTAGAAAAACTCCAAACTTCAAATCTTCCAGGTATCTATGGGGCGATGTTAGCAGAAGTAGATTATATTTTGATGGGAGCAGGAATTCCTAGAGAAATTCCTAGTGTCATTGATCATTTCAGTAAAAATGAAGCGGCTTCAATTAAACCTACACTTTCAGGTATTATTAAAAATGAAGAAGCCAGAATCACTTTTTCACCTAAAGATATTTTTCCTGGAATTAATATTTTCACTTTAAAAAAACCAAAGTTTATAGCTATTGTTTCATCTTCAACTTTGGCAACACATCTTGCAAAAAAAACAATAGGCACTATTGATGGATTTATAGTCGAGGCATCAACAGCTGGTGGTCACAATGCTCCCCCTAGAGGAGCAATGAATTTAAATACCAAGGGAGAACCAATCTACGGTTTAAAAGACAATGCAGACATCGAAGCGATTAAAAATTTAGGTTTGCCATTTTGGCTTGCTGGCACATTCGGATCACCTGAAAAATTGAAGGAAGCTAAATTAGCGGGGGCAGTTGGAGTTCAAGTAGGAACAGCATTTGCATTTTGCGAGGAATCAGGAATATCAGACGATTTAAAAAAAGCAACTATTGATAAATGGGTATTTTCAAACATTCAACCACTTGAATCAATATTTACTGATCCTTTAGCATCTCCAACAGATTTTCCATTTAAAATTGCTCCAATAGATGGAACCCTTTCAGAAGAACACTTATACTTAGCAAGACCTAGAAAATGTGATCTAGGCTATTTAAGACAAATCAGTACTGATCAAGAAGGAAATTTTGTATACCGTTGTCCCTCAGAACCGATCGAGGATTTTATCAGAAAAGGAGGGAATATCGAAGAAACAAGGAATAGAAAATGTTTATGTAATGCTCTCATGTCTAATATTGGTTTAGGACAAATTCAAAAAAATGGATATCAGGAGTTACCTCTCCTCACAGCAGGCGATGATTTAATCCATATTCAGCAATATATAAGAGAAGGTAAAAATAGCTATTCAGCTAGTGATGTGATTAGCTATTTAACTAAGTAACACCATTTTTTTTAAAAAATTCAATGTACTTACGATCTTCGTTACAAATATGATTGATCAGCCAATTTTGCATTTCCATGAGGATTGTGCTCGCCATAGGAATTAAGCCAGAATCAACGATTTTTTTTAATTCAATAATATTATTCTTAAAATCTAAATGTAATTGTAAATGCGAACCTTCTTCTATAAACCCAAACTCTTCAAAAACACGCTCTTCAAAAGCAAAGTGATACTCTGCATAAGCTATCATCTGATCCAATACTTCAATAATTACTTCAGATTTATTTGATAGATTAACCGACTCCTGAAGCATGTTCATCAAGATAACCCATCTCTTATGCTGTTCATCAATTGTACTTATTCCAAGATTAAACTTTTCATTCCACAAAATCATGATGCACTCCTAGACTTATGGTTTTCAAATGATTCTAACAAACGCGAACCCACATCTTCGAGCTTGCTTACTTCTACAGCAGCTCCCAAATCAATCGCTGCTTTTGGCATTCCAAAAACAACACAAGTTGATTCATCTTGAACAATGGTATGAACACCAAGTTTTCTCAATTTAAGCATTTCTTTAGCACCATCATTACCCATACCTGTAAGTAATAAAGCGGTTTTCTTCATTCCATTAATTTTTCCAAAGGAACGGAATAAAAAATCAACTGAAGGCTTAAAGCGATTTTCTGGAGGATCATCAACCAAGCATATTCTAAGCTCACCACCTCTTTTAACTACCGCCATTTGAATACCGCCTGGAGCTATATAAACAATTCCATTTTGCACTTTATCACCTTCTTCTGCCTCTTTCACAGTAAACGGACATAATTCATTTAATCGATCTGCAAAACTTTTAGTAAAAACCGGTGGCATATGTTGCACAATAAAAATTGGAGGAATGATTTTAGGCAAGGATGTTAATAAAACCTTTAAAGCCTCAGTGCCTCCTGTAGAAGCACCAATTGCAACAATTGAATTTTCAGTATCCTTCCATTCATTGGAATATTTTTTGGCCAATTTAGTTTGTTTCAAAATTTTTAAATTACTATGATTAACAGCAGATGCCGCCTTAATCTTAGAGATTAAAACTTCCGATATTTCTTCAAGATGTGACAATTCAGGTTTTTGTACATAATCAAAAGCACCGCTATCTAGTGCGTCCATCACTGGACCTGTATTTTTTAAATTATAATCGGTAACAATAATAGTTGGTATTGGATCTTCTGGCATATATTGTCTTAAATAAGTAACACCATCCATTTTTGGCATGTGTAAATCTAGAGTAATCACATCTGGTTTAATTATTTTTCTAAGTTCAATAGCTTTTAAAGGATCTTCTGCTTCTCCAATAATTTCAATGATTGGATCCTTTTCAATCATTTTGCGAATTATCTTTCTCATCGCAATAGAATCATCAATGATTAAAACTTTAATTTTTGATAGCTTTTTAATTTCAGGTACAATAAAATTCTTAGATATTTTTTTAAATCGTATCTCTCCAGTTCCAGTATTAAATTCAACTTGTCTTGAAAAGTTCCCGCCTGTTTCCTCCGCTACAATTTCTATACCAAAATGGATTAAAATCTTATGTGCAATGTTGATGTTTTGTATACCGGGAGGAACCATTCCATTTAAAATGATTAATGGATCAACAGATCCCCCAATAATTTTTGCTTTTAGATTTTTAGGTTCAGAACCAATTTTTTTAAACTCTTTAATGAGTAATGGGATTGCTGTAATTCCATAATTGAGTAATTCATCTTTATTTTCAACCGGTTCAGCAATTATATAATGATTCATTCCACCTATTTTTTTTTTAATATCAAATATGCATATTGAAATGCAACTTCCTAAAACTGTTGAAATTATTTCAGAATTCATTCCGATTGCCATTTTTCCAGAAATTAGATTAATCTTTTTTGAATGCATTATGGCACCAATCGATAAACCGATTCAGATACATGTATTAAAGGTATCGATAAACCACTTAAACTTTCTGAATGTCCGATAAATAAATATCCGCCAGGACGTAGATTTTTAATCATACCATTAATGACCGTTTCAATGGTCGTTCGTGAAAAATAGATTAAAACATTACGTAAGAATATAACATCAAACTTGATCTCTGTCGGTAACTTGCCTTCAACTAAATTATATTGTCTAAATTTAGTCCTAGAAGATAATTCAGAAGAAACTTGTATACAATTTTTCGTTTGATTTGCTAATTTTGAAAAATATTTATTACGATATTCTGGAGGAACTTGTTGTCTAATATTTTCTTCATTATATCTAGCATTAATAGCCTTAGATAGTATTTCAGAATCAATATCAGTTCCAAAAATTCGAAAATCTTGTTTAGAATCTTTCAGATATTCACGCATCGTAATTGCTAATGAATACGCCTCTTCACCACTTGAAGAAGCAGCTGACCATAAGTATAAGGTTTGATCAGCTGAATTACTTCGTGGCAATATCTCAATAGAGGGTAAAACTTGTTTCGTTAAATATGAAAAATGTGTGGCTTCTCTGAACCAATCAGTTTTATTCGTAGTTAAACTATTAACAAAATTTGAAATCTCATTCGGGTCTTTTTCTAAATAATTTATATATTGCGTGAATGAATCAAGTTTGAGGACTGACAAACGTTTGGAAAGGCGTGTTTCAATCAAGGTTTGTTTATTATCTCCAAGCTCAATACCCGTAAGTGAAATCAGCCTATTTCTTAGACAGTCATATTGTGCTGGATTAATTCTTGTTGTTTTAAAAGAATAGATTGAATCGATAGCAATTTCTTCTTCAAATTTTTTTCTAATTTGCATATTAAGCCACCTTTTTTTCAGTAGTAATTAATGCCGAAATATCAAGAATAATTGCAGCACTGCCATCACCTAAAATTGTTGCTCCAGATGCCCCTTTAATACTTTTTACTTCAGATCCTAATGTTTTATGAACAATGCGCTGTTGAGCAATCACTTCATCTACTAAAAGTGCATGTCTACTTTCAGCAGTATGAACGATGATAATGGTTCCACGTGCATGGGGTTCATGACTAATTCCAGTATTTAATTTTTCTCTTAAATCTACTAAAGGTAGAATAGAATCATCTAATGAGATTACCTTTTCACCTTTATCGCTGATAATCCGTTCACAATCAGAAGGATATGCTAAAATACGCTCTACATCAGAATTAGGAATAACATAATTTGCATTTGATACGCGTGTAACTACCCCATTAAATATTGCTAAAGTAAGAGGTAATCTAATCGTAAACCTAGTCCCTTTATTAATTTCTGATTCAATATGGCATGTACCCTTTAGAGCTCTAATAGATTCTTTTACAACATTCATGCCGACGCCTCTTCCAGAAATACTGGTAGCAGCATCACGTGTGGAAATTCCATTTGCATAAATTAAATCATAAATTTCAGAATCAGTTAAAATGGCATCTGAACGAACCAATCCTGCTTTTACTGCTTTTTGAAAAATTTTATCCTTATCTAAACCTTTTCCATCATCTTCGATAGTAATATAGAAAAAACCACCTCGTCTGGAACCCTTTAATGTTACCTTTCCACACGGATCTTTACCTTTTTGAATACGT
>CANBTI010000090.1 GCA_947372355.1 Bdellovibrionales bacterium
TTGAGTACGTTTGGATTTTTAAGTAAAACCTTCTTTTGTGCTTCCGTCAGTTCCTGCATTGATTTGTATCTCCCATAAAGAAGCCCCCATCACGATATTATCATGATGGGGGCTTTAATTTATTGTCCCATTTTAGGGGTACAGATCAAAATTCTCCTAGGCTTTTTTGTTTCACGATTACTCGTAAAATTTAAATTAGAACTTCATTCCCACAGATGGGAAGATAGTGAAAGAATTACCCAAAGTTCCTAGTGGAAGTTCTGCGTAGTATTTGCTTTCTTCTCCGAAGTAGATTCCACCTTTAGCAAGTAATGCAAAATCAGTAGAAGTTGCAGAAACGCTAGCTGTTGTAAATCCAAGTGAAGCTAAAGTGCTTGCAACAGAAGAAGCAGCACCTGAGTGGAAAATGCCTACACCCATCGCTAAACCAGCGTATGGAGTAATTTTTCCAGAAGATTTAAAATTCATTTGGCTTGATGCCATGATTGGAATGATCCAAGTAGTTCCAGATCCTGGTCCGTATAAGAAACCAGTTTGTCCGCCCACTAGAATTTCTCCAGCTTCAGTATTAGCAACAGAAACCATTCCGTTTACTAATGGTCCAAAATGGAAAAGTGATCCAGCAGTTCCAAGGCCAAGGCCCGCTTGCCAGTTGATACCACTTTTTGAAGTTTGGTGACTAGTGTAAGTGCTAGCTGTAGTTGTATCTTCTGTTTTTACAGCAGATGTAGTTGTTTTTTTAGCTGGTGCTTTTTTTGTAGTTGCCGCGAAAGATGGTGATGCCATAATTACAAGCGCAACAAGAGTAATGATTGATTTCATATTGATTTACCTCCTAAAGTAATAAGGGGATGTAATCAAAATACTTCCGAAATAACAATGTGATTTATCCATAATATTGAAAGATAACTTGCGCGGAGCAGTGAAGATCATGAAAAAATCTCAAATTCTTTGGTTGATTTTTGTCTCCGCGATATGGGGCGCCTCTCACACCTTAGTGAGAATAGCGGTGGCGGAGTGGGGAAGTGCACTTACTACCTATTTTCGAATTTCAATTGCGGCAATCACCCTTGTTTTACTTGTAAAGTGGATGAAAAAATCCTTAGCCCTTAAAGAAAACTTCAAAGATTTACTGATCATAGGATTCATCAATGCTTCCTTTCCTATTTTTCTATTTGCTTATGCGGCTCGTACTTTGCCCGCTTCTTATTTGGTGATCTTAAATGCAACTACCCCTATATTTAACGCCACTTTTTCAAGTATTTTTCTAAAAGATCCATTCACAAAAAGAAAGGTTTTGGGAATATTGCTGGGGATTGCAGGAATTATTTTACTAGAAGAGCGAGGAACTATTCTTCATATCGATCTAGTGAATTCAATCGCCATGGGTTGCGCACTGATGGCTTCGGCTTGTTATGGCATAGCGGCCGTATATTTGAAAAGTTCGCCCAGAAAAATCGATCCCACTGTTTTAACGGCAGGAAGTAATATTGTTGGATCTTTTTTCCTTCTTCCCTTTGCGATACAGGGAGATTGGCATTGGTCGTGGAATGCTTCGCTCCCATCGATTATGGTTTTAGGTGTTTTTGGAAGCGGCTTGGCCTTTGTGATTTATTATCGATTGATCAATGAAATAGGAGCTTTTAAGGCATCTTTAACTACATTTATTATGCCGGTGTTTGGTCTTTTTTGGGGTTGGCTTTTTTTAAATGAGAAAGCAAACTTTCCGATGATGATTGGGGTGGTGATGATTATTTCGGCAACATCGCTTTTTCTAAAGCGGGAACCAGTGCTGAAGTGAGAATTTCTATTTTACACTCAATCCAAAAGTTTTTCTGCCTTGAGGTTTCTCCGCTGAGAAGATGAATTTTGCTCTTTGAGATTCCAAGCGTTTTACTCAAGAACAAGATGACGGCTTCGTTGGCCGCACCCTCAACGGGAGGTGATTGAACGCTTAATTTAAGCCGATCTTGGAAAACTCCCCTGATTGCCGTCTTTGACGCTCCTGGCTGCACATAAAGTGTGAGTAAGCTGCCCAATTTCCCTTTGATTTCGTGAGTTTTAGCCCAATTCATTTGAAAATAATCATTGCTGAAAGTGGGCTTTTCCGCTATTTATTTATGAAACAAAAACACACACTTCCGCGCTGTTAGCGATTACCTCTAACAGTTTAAAACGTGGTGTTCGGTTCAAGAGATTCATCGAAAGAAAAATCATTTGAACTGGATTATGGAAGTGGAGGAAAAAACCGCGGGTATTCTCAAGTCTTAATTATCTATTCAGATATTGAACTCGTTAGTCCCGTCTTATTCAAAAGGAAAATACATGCCAACAATTAGTATGAAAGAAATGCTCGAAGCAGGCGTTCACTACGGTCACCAAACCAATCATTGGAATCCAAGAATGAAAAAATACGTTTACGGCGCACGTAACGGTATCTACATTCTTGATCTTGAGCAAACAGTAGAGCGCTCTAAAAAAGCTGCTGAATTTATCAAAGGCGTTGCTGCTGAAGGTAAAAAAATTATTTTCGTTGGAACTAAAAAACAAGCAAAAGAAGTCATCGAAGCCGAAGCAAAACGTGCAGGACAATACTATGTGACTGAACGTTGGTTGGGTGGAATGCTCACTAACTTTCAAACAGTGAAAGCATCAATCGATCGCTTGAAAAAATTAGAAGCATTAAAATTGACTGACAACTGGAACGATTACACTAAAAAAGAACAATCTGGTTTTGATCGTGAATTAGGCAAACTTCGTAGAGGTTTGGGCGGAATTCAAGATATGAAAAAACTTCCAGGAGCTATTTTCTTAATCGATACTACTAAAGAACACATTGCAATTAAAGAAGCTCAACGTCTTCACATTCCAACTGTAGCGATTGTGGATACTAACTGTGATCCTACTGGAATTGATTTCATGATTCCTGGTAACGATGATGCTTTCCGTAGCGTTAGTCTTTTTGCAAGAATGATTGCTGATGCATGTTTAGAAGGAACTCAACAGTTCCAAGAAAAACTTCGCGCAGCAGGTGGTGCAATGAGCGATAAAGATGATGGCAGCGAAAAGAAAATTTCTCGTTTCGAAGGCGACATCGATCTTAAGGGTGTAGATGCGGCTGAATTAGCGGCAATGGACCAAGCTCCTGTTGAAGAAGCAGATGCGGCTACCGTAGCAGCAGTACTTGCAGCAGCAGCGGCAGCAACAACTAAGAAAAAATAAGGAATTAATCATTATGCAAATTACAGCTGAACAAGTTGCAAAACTTCGTGAGCGCACAGGCGCAGGAATGATGGAATGTAAAAAGGCCCTCACTGAAAACGGTGGGGACATTGAAAAAGCAATCGAACACCTTCGTAAAAAAGGGATCGCTTCTGCTTCTAAAAAAGCAGGACGTACCGCTAAAGAAGGCACTGTTTATTCTTATGTTGATACAGAAGCGAAAGCTTGTGTGTTGGTAGAAGTGAACTGTGAAACTGATTTCGTGGCTGCAACTGATAACTTTAAGAATTTCGTTAAAGTAGTTGCTAAACAAATTGCTCAAGCAAATCCTGAAAATCCAACTGCTCTATTAACTCAAAAGGTAGTAGGCAATGCTTCTCAAACTATGGATGATCTAGTGAAAGAAACCATCACTAAGTGTGGTGAGAACATGACTGTTCGTCGTTTCGTTCGTTACCCTTTGACTGCTGGTAAAGAAATGAAAAGCTATATCCACATGGGCGGCAAAATGGGTGTGATCGTAGAAGTTGCTATGGCAAATGCTGCGAAAGCAACCGAAGCAACCTTCGCTACGTACATGAGCGATATTGCTATGCATGTGGCTGCAGCTAGTCCTCAATTCTTGAAGCAAGAAGAAATTCCTGCTGATCTCGTTGCGAAAGAAAAAGAAATCGCAATGGCTCAATTGATGACTCAAAATAAACCTGCAGATGTTCTTGAAAAAATTGCGATTGGAAAGATCAATAAGTATTTTGAAGAGAACTGCTTAATCAAACAAAAATTCATCAAAGACGATAAGAAAACGATCGAAGCTTTGACAAATGAAATTGGTAAAGCAATGGGTGAATCACTTTCTATTACACGTTTTGCAAGATTCGTTCTTGGTGAAGGTGTAGAAGTAGTAGCTGAAGAAACTCAGCACTAAAAAATTTAAGGAGCCTTGGTATTTTCCAAGGCTCCTTTTTTTTAACTGAATTTTACTTTAAGAATTTTACAGAGAGGCAATCGATGAAACGCGAAAAGTATAAAAGAGTTTTATTAAAGTTATCTGGAGAAGCTCTAGCTGGTGAAGCGGGCTATGGGATTGATAACGAAATTTTAGAAGTGATTGCCAACGAAATTAAGGATATGAGAGACGCCGGCATTGAACTCTCCATCGTAGTGGGCGGCGGAAATATTTTCCGCGGTGTAAAGGGCGCAACTAAAGGAATGGATCGAGCTTCTGCCGATTACATGGGAATGCTCGCAACTGTTTTAAATGCAATTGCTCTTCAAGATGCCCTTGAAAGAAAAAATGTTTATACCAGAGTGCAGTCTGCGATTGAAATGCGCGCAGTTGCTGAACCATACATTCGTAGAAAAGCCATGCGCCATCTTGAAAAAGGTCGTGTAGTGATTTTTGCTGCAGGCGTGGGTAGTCCTTATTTTACCACGGATACCACTGCTGCGTTACGTGGAATGGAAATGAATTGTAACGTTCTAATTAAAGGAACGAGTGTAGATGGGATTTACACTGCTGATCCAAAATTAGATAAAACAGCAACTCGATTTGAACAATTAAGTTATATGGATGTTCTTCAAAAAGGCTTAAAAGTAATGGATACCACGGCTATTTCCTTATGTATGGATAACAAGCTCCCGATCATTGTTTTTAATCTCCGCGAAAAAGGATCAATGTTGAAAATAGTTCAAGGTGAAAACGTTGGAACTTTGGTTCACAAATAATTTTTTAATGAAAAAGAAAGGACAATAAAAATGTCAAAAGTACTCACTGATTTAACGGCTGCAATGGATAAAAGCATTCAGTCACTTCAAAAGGATCTGCTCAAGGTTCGTACAGGTCGCGCATCCACTGCGCTCATCGATCACATTCAAGTAGATTATTACGGTTCTAAAGTGCCTATTACTCAAGTGGCAAACATGACCACTCCAGATGCTCGTACGATTCAAATCGCAGCATGGGAACCGGCAATGTTGGGCGCTATTGAGAAAGCAATTTTAGAAGCAAACGTTGGCTTCACTCCACAAAACGATGGAAAAGTAGTTCGTATTTCTATGCCACCACTCACCGAAGATCGTCGTAAAGAGATGGTAAAAATGATCAAAAAAATGGGTGAAGATGCAAAAATTGCTATTCGTAATTCTCGTCGTGATGGGAATGAAGAAGTGAAGAAGCAAGAAAAAGCAAAAACAGTAACTGAAGATGAGTCTAAAAAGCTTCAGGAACAAATCCAAAAGAAAACCGACGATAAAGTTGCTGAAACAGATAAAATTATCGCAGGAAAAGAAAAAGAGATCATGACTATCTAGTTAGGTTACGAAATATTGAAATAAATAAGGGGAATGACCTCCGGGGACTTTTTGGTCGGGCATTCCCCTTATTTATTTCACATTTCACAACCATAGCTAGGAGAGCCTGAAGAATTAGCTAATATGTTGCCGAAACACATTGCAATCATTATGGACGGAAATGGCCGCTGGGCACAAGCTCGCGGCTATCCGCGTTTTTACGGCCACCTTCGGGGAAGTAATCGAGTAAAAGAGATTGTGCGTGAAGCCCGTAAGATTGGGATTCCTGCACTCACTCTTTATGCCTTCTCTACAGAAAACTGGAAACGTCCCGAAGATGAGCTTTCCGTTCTTTGGAGAACTCTTCAAAAATATATACGTCGGCAAATCGGCGACATGAAAAAAAACGGCATTCGATTGCATGTGATTGGAGAGATGGAGCGTTTGCCAGCAGATGTTCAAACTGAATTAAAAAATGCAATGAATGAATTAAAAAATGAGAACAAGATGATTCTCACTTTTGCACTATCCTACGGCTCTAGAGCGGAAATATTGAATGCAGTTAAACTCATCTCAAAAGAATGTATGGCTGGAACCATTTCACCAGATCAAATTACAGATAAAGAATTTGAAAAGCATCTTTGGACATCTCCCCTTGGAGAGAATTCAGATGTTGATCTCATGATTCGCACTAGCGGTGAGAAGAGATTGAGTAATTATTTACTCTGGCAGGCCTCCTATGCCGAATTCGACTTCCCCGAAATCTTTTGGCCTGATTATTCTGTTGAAGAATTTCACAAATCGCTTGAGAATTTCAGTAACAGGAAAAGAAGATTCGGAGCTGTTTAGCTCGATTGATCATTATGAACCAAAATTTAAAGTTAAGGATAACTACTGCTCTGATTGGCGCTCCCATTATTTTGGGATTGTTGATTGGGCTAGGAGTAGAAGGAGTTGCATTTTTTTCATGGGTGGTTTCCATGGGAATGATTTTTGAGTTTTCAAAAATGTTTTTTTCTATGTCGGATGCCCCCCGTAAAACAATCATCATGTTGGTTTTAATTTCAGTGATTCATCTATTGAATTTTTGGTTCACGGTTGGCATTAGTTCAACTTTTATGGGCATAATGCCCTTGTTTTTTCTTTCGATTGTTTTTTTATTCATGGTTCCTAAACTGCTCAATTATGGTGGTTCTGCATCTTTAAATTCCCCCGAAGGAATTCAAAAAATCTCCAAACATTTTTCAGAGTTAATGGCTGCGTGTTTTGGATTGGTCTATGCTTGTTGGTTACCCATGTTGATGGTTTCTATTCGTCAAACGAACCAAGGAAAATACTGGCTAATTTTAACGATGTTGATTGTTTGGTCGAGCGATACCTTTGCTTATTTTGCGGGTAAATTTTTTGGAAAAACCTTGCTTTACGAAACAGTGAGTCCTAAGAAAACCTGGGAAGGAGCTTTAGGTGGAAGTTTAGGCGCACTTTTAATAGCGCTTATTTTCTCTCATTTTTTCATTACCAATGTTTCCATGCTGGAGATTAGTGTCATATCCTTGACCATTAGTGTTGCCTCAATACTCGGCGATTTATGTGAAAGTTTGATGAAGCGCGCTGTGAATGTAAAAGATTCAGGCAGTATTTTACCCGGACACGGCGGTTTTCTAGATCGTTTTGACGGTGTTGTTTTTGCGCTTCCCGTTATGTATGCCTTTTTGTGGCTTCTTTCTTAGCTTATCCATAGCTTAAAACTTCTGTTTTTGAGATAATAGATGCTACAGAAAGAACCCTATCCCTATGCTATCGGTAATTGGTTTTATACTTGTTCTTATTCCTCTAGTGATCATCCATGAACTTGGACATTTTCTTTTCGCAAAACTTTTTAATGTGAGAGCAGATGCATTTTCAATTGGATTTGGTCCGGTGTTGTTTGCAAAAAAAATTGGAGAAACGGATTTTAGAGTTTCAGCAATACCACTCGGTGGATATGTGAAGCTTTTGGGTGAAGATCCAACGACTGAGCTCAGCGCTGAAGAAAAGGCAAGAGCCCTTCATCACCAAGCTCCATGGAAAAGATTTTTTATCTTTTTTGGTGGGCCTCTTTTTAATTTCCTTTGGGCAATCATCGTGTTCATGGCGATGATGGCAATTGGTGAACCACAAATTTCTACTAAAATTGGCCGTATTTTACCAGATTCTACTGCAGCAAAAGCGGGCCTTGTTGCTGGTGATAAAATCACAGCAGTGGATGGCGAGCCAGTTTTTAAGCTTGAAGATTTCGCGATGAAATTAATCGATAAACCAAATCAAGAAGTGAATCTCAAAGTTGCTCACGAAGCTCAAACGAGAGAGATCAAAGTTAAAACCGATTCTGAAGAAGGTTTCAGTGTTTACGGTGAAAAGAAACAAGTGGGTACAATTGATGGATTCGTTCCATTTGCACGCATGACCAAAGTGGGAATTTCTGATCCTAATTCAGTTGCTGGATTAGCGGGTTTTCAAACTGGGGATGAAATTACTGCAGTGAACTCAATTAAGGTGGATTCATTTGAACAGTTGGAAACAATTGCAATTCAATCACCGGTTGTATTTGATGTGAAAAAAGCGAATGGTGAAATGAAAAAAATCACGATTACGGCTCCTTACAGTGGAAGTTTGAGTAAGGATTTTGGTCTTTATTCTTCTGAGCTTTTTGTGGAACAAGCTGTGGTTGATTCTCCAGCAGCAAAAGCTGGAATTCAAAAAGGCGATCGTTTGGTATTGGTAAATACAGTAGCGGTAAGAAGTTTTTTTGAGCTACGTGTAAATATCCAAAAATCAGGTGAAGAAAAAGGAAAAGTTTCAATCACGGTGGAGCGTTTAGGAAAAGCTCAGGTGTTTGATATCACTCCGCAAGTGAGTACTGAACGTGATCCAATGTTAAAGAAGATGAAACAATTCACTATTGGTGTGATGCCAGTTCTTTCCATGATTGAGCCTGATACCATCAAGGAACAAATTTGGAATCCGTTCAAACTTCTTTATTTAGGTACTGCTCGCATGTTTGATCTCACGGCTAAAAATCTGATTTCTATTGGAAAGATGATTCGCGGACAAGTTTCTGTGAAATCCCTCGGCGGTCCGATCTTAATTGGTAAACTTGCTGGTGATTCGATTAATCGCGGTCTTATTGATTTCTTAAAAATGATGGGCATTTTATCCATTGGTTTAGGGGTTTTGAATATTCTTCCTATTCCAGTTTTAGATGGTGGTCATATCGTTCTTCTTGGAATTGAAGCAATTCGAGGTAAAGCACTTAGCCTAAAACAAATCGAAATTGCTCAACAAGTGGGGTTGGTGTTCATTCTTGGAATCATGGCGATTGTGATGAAAAACGATATCTCCAGACTTCCCATTTTTAACTAAACGGTTTGGCTGAAACGATGATTCAAAAATACATTGCTTGGGATACTTCTTCGGCAACCGGAATTGTGGTTGCATTTGAAATCAACGAAAACAAATTTCGTTTGGTTTCCGAATGGTCACTCAGCTTTGAAACGGGCAAACATTCAGAACGATTACTCTGGACGATTGATCTCGTGCTGAAAAGTGCGGGTTGGAAGCTCGAAGAACTTTCGGGAATTGGTGTTGGGGTTGGTCCTGGTTCATTTACTGGGCTCAGGATCGGAATCACCACAGCTAAAATACTTGCCACTCAATTAAAAATTCCAACGATACCACTTTCAAGTTTAGCGATTTTGGCTCGTGGAATGGTTTCGCTTATTGAAATTGATCCATCAAACGATAAAACTTTGATCATTGCTTGCACAGATGCCACTAAGGGCGAGTGGTTTACGATGATGGGCGCTTCGAAATCGATCAGAGATTGCATTGCCATGGCTGAAGGAGATGCGGCCGGTATTTGGTCTCGCGGCACCTTCGAAAAAACACTCACACCTGAAGAAGTAATGGAAAATGCGAAAGCATATTTAAAGAAGAATGCAAAAGCCTCATGGGTGGCTTTGGGGCAATCGGTTGAACGCTATCCAGATCTTTGGAAGGCTTTACC
>CANBTI010000091.1 GCA_947372355.1 Bdellovibrionales bacterium
AACACCACATCATTATTTTCAATTCCTAATTCTTTTGCATAAACAGGACCAATATTTAAATAGTTATCCCAAGTAATGGTAGAAATCGGATCTGGCATTTCCATTAACCAAGCATTATTGGCATTAGATCCATCACCCATAGCAATACTGGTGTATAATCCAAGTGCAACTCCAGTGCCTTCATTTGCAGGGCCTTTTTTAGCAGAACCAAGACTCATTGTTTTTAAAGCTGCAACTGCATCTTTAGAAGCTCTCAGTGAGCCAACTTTAAATGCTCTTTCTCTTGCCGGTCCAACTTTAACTTCGAGCACACCTTTTTGAAGAGTGGTTTCCCAAAAATCAATAAAGGTTTGGCCTTTACCTTGCTGAACAAATAATGTTTGTTTCCAATTTTCTTTTACGTAGTCGTAAAAATTACCTTTTGGATTTGATGCTGTTTGAGCAAGTAATCCTGTCGCAGGTGAACCATTACGTGTCCAGTTAATGATGATGTCTTCAAAACTACGAGTATCGTGAATAGGAGAAATCGCAGGTTGCTGAACAGAATAAATTGAAGGCTTAGGATGAGCATCACCCCAGTTTTCCAAATAATGATTTAAAGAAAGAACGATATCAGCATTTTGTGCTGTCTCATCCACTCGATCATTAATGGCTACCACTGTTTTTACTTTTTTCATTGCGGCCTGAAAAACCGAACCAGATGGCATGAAGTAAACTGGATTTACACCATTCACAATGAGAAGATCCACTTGTCCTGCATCCATTTCACCTTGAAGAGTGAGAAGTCCTTTTACAGAAGAATTCACAGTGAGAACATCTGAAGTTCCATCCACTGTTTTTCCTTCACTCTCAAGATTACTATTGATGAGGTTGACTACTGCTTGTAATGCAACAGAGCCACTTCCAATCACTAAACTCTTACTTTTTGCTTCCGCTAAGCTTTCAGCAACTTTTTTAACTTTTGCAACATCAAGAGCACCCGCTTTTGCAAGCCACTCTTCTGCTTTTCCAGCAAGCATCGCTTGAACTTCTGCATTGCCAGCAAATTTTCCTTTTTTCTGCACAACAATGAGTTCGTGAGCCACCGCAAACGCTGCAGCCACTTCAGTTCCAGGAATGATGGCAAAACGCTCATCAGAACTTGCACCCGTGATGCTCATGTTTGATTCAAAAACATAAAGTTTTGAAAGGTCGTCGGTTGTTTTATTTAATTTACGTTTTTTTGCCCATTGAGCAGAATTTTGGATTGTATTTCCCCAAGTTCCTAAGAAATCGGCACCGAAAGACACCACCACTTCAGCTTGGTCAAAAGCATAGTTTGGAACAACAGCTGTTCCATAACTTTCACTTTGTCCATCCACTACATCATACATTCCAATTGGATCTGCTTCGATCCATTTTACATCCGCGTGAGTTGAAGATTCAATTCCGCTCATGAATTCTTTCATGATACGACGAGTGCTCTCTCCATTTTCAGGAAGAGATAAAATACGAATTTTTTTAGATGATTTCAAAGCTGCAACCACTAGAGCATCAACGTCAGCCCAATTGGTAGTTGATTTTCCGCCGTCTTTAGAGCCCTTCATTGGAGCTTTCAATCTCTCAGGATCATAAAGCTTCAACAATGAAGCTTGTCCACGAGCACTCAATGAACCTTTACTGGAAGGATCTAAATCATTTCCTTCCAATTTAATCGGGCGTCCTTCACGGGTTTTCACTACGATTCCGTAACTATTTAAGCCCTCTTTGTAAGTGGAAGCATAAAACAACGGAACCCCAGGAGTCATCTCTTGCGGTTGAATCACGTAAGGAATAATTTTATTCACCGGACGACGAGCACATGCAAAACTCGCCATCGCCATACTCGCACCCATGATCGTTAAGAAATCACGACGAGAAACGCCTGATTTATCTAAACTCTCCATCTTCTCTAAGGTTTCGATTGGTTTATCGTAAAACTCTTGCGAACGACGCGCTTGAATCGCATCGTCATTCCAGTATTGCGGGGTGAGCTCTTCCATCGATACCCAATGGCGGGGCTTTTCAAATTTTTTTTCAGATTGTTTTTCCATTATATTGATTCTCCGAATTTACTAAATTAGTAGTGACAAGTATTGCAAGTAAACGGTGCTACCGCTTCATGCCCGTCTGGGTTTTCAGGGTAAACGTTTTTGCGCACATACTTAGGGGTTTCAAATCCACGATGGCAATTCAAACACCAACCCATAGTGAGAGGTTGATCTTGGAATACGCGATCCATATTTTTCACATCGCCGTGACAAGTTTCACATGCAACACCTTTTGCTAAGTGTCGTTTGTGATTGAAATGCGCATGATCTGGCAATTCATGGATTCTCACCCATTCAATTGGCTTACCTTCAGCATAAGATTTTTTAATTTTTTGAATCCAAGGACTATCCGGTCTCACCACTGAGTGACAGTTCATACAAGTGGATAGCGTCGGTACGCCTGCGTGATTAGATTTATATGCAGAAGTATGACAGTAACGACAATCAATTTTGAATGTCCCTGCATGTAACTTATGACTAAAAGGTATCGGCTGTTCAGGCTGATAACCTTGATTAGATGTTCTTGGCAAAACTTGCCAAGTGGCTACCAATAAACCGGAAACTACAATCAAACCAAAAAGCGCAAATTTGCGCAGACCTGCGTTCATGCTAGGGTCGCTCCATAATCACTCATTAATAGTGATATTGTTAAACTTAAGTTTTAATACTACTTGGAATGCTTAAAGAGTATTGAACTCCGAGTTCAATGGCAATGACGTTCTCGTGACAAAACGAGAAGATACGCGTTTTATACGTTGCGTAATTTAATGGCGATAGAATTTTGACGTGAATTTTACGGTTAGAGCTTAGATTTTTCAGCTTCAAGTTGCTGAAACAAAAGGTCTACCGGAGTGTGAAGTTTCTTTTTTGCGTTGCATTCTTTGCATGCAGGAACGAGGTTATTTTTCACCGACAGCCCACCTCTAGCCAACGGCACGAGGTGATCCATGGTGAGGTTCTGAGTTTTCACTTTTTTCTCGCAGTAATGACAAATTCCTTTTTGAATTTTTTCTTTCCACCACGCACTCGATCTCAGCACTCGCGCTTTTTCACGCTCAGCCTTGATCCGCTTTGGATCCGTGTTGGTTTTATCTAATAAATAATAGTCATCACTCATAATTATAAAATAACAAAAAAAAACCGATCTGCGTCTGGTTTTTAATCAGGCAACAAATCGGTTTTTATTAAAACTGAAGATCAATTTACATTACTTCTAAAAGTTTTTTAGCTTCTGTATAGAATTTCTTACGATTCGCAACTGGAGCAATTTGGTATAAACGAATAATATCGTTCAACTGAGAATCTTGAGCTGAAGCTGAAGCTGCAACCGCACTTGCTGCATCTTTTACTGATGCAAGAGCAGTACTAGATTTAGCAACTTTTTTACCTTTAGAGGTAGCCATGAAGCTTTTGAAATCTGCACGAATGGAAAGATTTGCTGCTTGCAACTCATCCATTGGCATCTCTAAATAAGTTGCCAGTTTTTCTGCTTTATCCCATGGTAGTGGGGCACGTCCGTGTTCAATGTTTGAAACAAACTGAACAGAACATTTTACTGCTTTTGCTACATCTAAAAGACCCAAGTTCTTTTCTAGACGCTTTTTACGGATCAAATCTCCTAATGGACCGAATGAACGCTTATCAGTAGACTTACCCTTTGGACGACCTCTTTTCATATATTTCTCCTTATTTCTTGAGGTTAAACAAAAAAATTTATTAACTTTTTCTTTATCAGTGGTTGCTGAAGTGGGCTCAACTAATCATGTTTAATTTAATTATTCAACAATATTATTTTAATAATGTTCATTTTTTACACAAAATCGTATAATTATTTGAAAACAAAGGGTTTTTTTGAGTAAATTATTTTTTAAAAAAACCGATTTTTAGCACACAAAAAGTGTGTAATTTACATTTTTCTACTAAATTCGTTGAATCGGTATTGAAACGGGCTATCTAGATCTTGTTTTAAACGGGTTTGAGACAAGACAAACTCAGGGCGTTCGAAATGGCCATTTTTGTAATAGGGAAAATAGATATCCCCTTCAAACTCTTGATCAATTTCCGTGAGCCAAACTTCATCAAGCAAAGGAATAGAGACTTCATAGATTTGAGCGCCACCAATTACGAAGATATTTTTCCCAGAAAATTCAAGCTCTCGGTCGCGATAATATTGAATTGCCGATTCCAAATCAGAAAACACCAAAGCATGATCAACCTTAAAGTCTTCATTCCTAGTGATGATTGCGTTTTCTCGCTTAGGGAGCGGCTTGCCTAATGAATCCAAGGTTTTTCTTCCCATAATCACAATATGGTTTTTCGTGACCTCACGAAAAAACTTCATGTCTTCAGGAATATTCCAGGGCAGCTCACTTCCCTTTCCGATCACACCATTTTTTCCAACAGCAGCGATCGCAATTACTTTCATCATTTTATTTTCCTAAATCGCAACCGGTGCTTTGATTCCAGGATAGGGATCATAATTTTCTAGAGTGAAATCTTCAAACTTGAAATCAAAAATATTTTTAATCGCAGGATTCATTTTCATGGTTGGAAGTGCGCGCGGTTCACGAGATAATTGCAGCATCGTTTGTTCCATATGGTTGGAATAAAGATGGGTATCACCAAAAGTGTGTACAAAATCTCCCAGTTTTAAATCGCATACTTGCGCCACCATCATTGTCAATAACGCGTAACTGGCGATATTAAATGGAACTCCTAAAAAGAAATCCGCTGAACGTTGATAGAGCTGGCAAGAGAGTTTTCCATTCGCCACATAAAATTGAAAAAAGGCATGACATGGAGCCAGAGCCATTTTATCCAATTCTCCCACATTCCAAGCGCTCACAATCAATCTACGAGAATCAGGATTTTTTTTAATTTGTTCAATGACATTGGTGATTTGATCGATCACTTTTCCATCAGCATTTTTCCACGATCTCCACTGAGCACCGTAAACTGGGCCTAAATCACCATTTTCATTTGCCCATTCATCCCAAATCGAAACGCCATTATCTTTTAAATACTGGGTGTTGGTCTCACCTTTTAAAAACCATAATAATTCATGAATGATGGAACGAAGATGAACTTTTTTAGTCGTCACGAGAGGAAAGCCCTCATTTAAATCAAAACGCAGTTGTGCTCCAAAAATACTCTTGGTTCCAGTTCCAGTGCGATCATTTTTAATTGCACCTTCTTCAAGAATTTTTTTCATCAAATCCTGATAAGCCTTCATGAAATAAGCCTGTCATCTGGGTTGCAAAAAGGCTAGCCATCCAATGAAAAAAACGTTACTTTTTTTTCCCAACATGATGGATCTTTCAAGACTCAATCCCGAACAGCGCAAAGCAGTACTCCACGTAGATGGCCCCCTCCTTATTTTAGCTGGTGCAGGAAGCGGGAAGACCAATACCATGACTCACCGAATTGCTTATCTCATTGCAGAAAAGAAAATTCCACCTTCCCAAATTCTAGGACTTTCCTTCACCAATAAAGCCGCGAGCGAACTGAAAGAACGTGTGAGAGGCTTGGTTAAAAAAGTTGCTGGAGAAAAAGCTGCAAAAGGACTCATCGTTTCCACCTTCCACAGTCTATGTGTTCGGATTCTACGTGAGTTTGCACATCTGGCTGGATATACTCCTTCATTTTCAATTCTTGATCCTCAAGATCAAGAAAGTATCGTGAAGGAAATCTTAAGGTACATCAATATTGATACTAAAAAGTTTGATCCTTCCTGGGTTCTTTTTCAAATTGGACAAGCTAAAAATAAGTTTCTTACTGGAGAAAATGCCAATCAGTTTTTCAATACATTAAAAGGACCCAAAGTTTCTTTCGATGAGTACTCGATTGCCCTTCAAAGCGTTTATCCTCGTTATCAGGAACGTTTAAAACTTTTGAACGCAATGGATTTTGATGATCTTTTATTTAATACCGTTACTTTACTTGAAAAACATCAAGATGTGCGTGAAAAACTTTCCCGTCGGTTTAAATACATATTAGTCGATGAGTATCAAGATACCAATCCAGCACAGTTTCGTTTACTCGAAGCACTCACCAGTACTCACAAAAACTTGTGTGTTGTTGGAGATGATGATCAATCGATCTATGCTTGGCGTGGGGCAGATCCAGCCCACATCCTTCATTTTGAAAAACACTTCGAGAACACTAAAAGAATTATTTTAGATCAAAATTACCGAAGTACAGAAATGATTTTAAAAGCTGCTAATGAAGTCATTGCAAAAAATCCCAAACGATTTGATAAATCACTTTGGTCAGAAAAAGGTTTAGGATCTCCTATCCAATTGGTTGCGGTTGAAGATGATCGTGCTGAAGCACAAATGGTCACGGATGAGTTATTAAAGCACACTGAAGATGCAAGAATTTCTCTGCAACCACCTCAATGGAAAAAGTTCGCAATACTTTATCGGGCAAATGCTCAATCTCGAATTTTTGAAGAATCACTTCGTCTCCATAAAGTTCCTTACAAACTAGTGGGAGCCATGTCGTTTCTAGATCGCAAGGAAGTGAAGGATGTACTTTGTTATTGGAAGCTGGCGATCAACCCCAATGATGATACTGCCCTAAGACGCGTGATCAACTGGCCTACTCGAGGCATTGGAAAAACGACCATCGAAAAAATTCATGTCCACGCAGTTCAGCAAAATATTTCATTTTATGAAGCCATGAGTGATCATCTAGTTCAAAGTGAGATGAATGAAAAAGCCAAAGCAAGCGTGAAACAACTACACGCAACTCTTGCCCACTTACGTGAAGGCATTCAAAAAATTCAACGGAGCGATTATCAAAATTTAGATGGAGATTTTTTACAAGCTGTATCACTTTGGGCAAAAAACTCACTTGATCAGTTGGGCATTAAAAAAGCGTTATTAGAAGATGATGAAGATCCCAAAAAAGCTCAACGTCGCTTTGAAAGTGTAGAAGAGCTCGCCAATGCAATTGGAATGATGGATCTTCCACATTATGATCCCGAGAATCCCACTACCGGTGAAAAACTCATTCAAGAATATCTATCTTCACTCGTTTTAAATTCCAAAGATGAAGAAGATGAACTAAACGAAAATCAAAACGCTGTCACATTGATGACACTTCATGGAGCGAAAGGGCTTGAGTTTCCCATCGTTTTTTTAGTCGGGCTTGAAGATGGATATCTCCCTCATCAGCGCACGATCGATGAAGGCGTTGACTTCTCTGAAGAGCGCCGATTATTTTATGTCGGTATCACTCGCGCACAAGAAGAACTCTATCTGATTCGAGCTAAGAACAGAATTCGATACGGCAAGGCGCTTCCCCGTCACCCTTCTCGTTTTCTGGCTGATATTCCTCCAGAGATTTTGCTCGAACGAGATGAATCTTCAACTCCTTCATTTCAATCGGAAGAAGCCAAACAAAGACACGAAGATGAAGTTTCAAATTTCTTTGCTGAAATACAATCAAAGCTAAAAGCGCCGCGCGTCAAAACCGATTAGGTTTACGAGGCGTTTTTTACCATGAAGTCTGTTTTTTATAGTTTATTTCTCATCTATTTGAGTGCTTGTAATTTGAACCAGAATTTAACGATTCGAGGTGTAGATCTACACACCCATGAAGAAAATCATTCCAGTTATGTAGATCTTGAAACCATCATTTCGATGGGAAACCTTAAGTTACCAAATTCAGTCACAGCAATTAAAAATACTGAGCAGGAAAA
This sequence comes from Bdellovibrionales bacterium, assembly GCA_947372355.1. GTDB lineage: Bacteria > Bdellovibrionota > UBA1018 > UBA1018 > CAIMNF01 > CAIMNF01. The sequence continues at coordinate 7,774 of CANBTI010000091.1, forward strand.
ACTTGGCGAAGTCACCATTCAGCATCTAGAGGATGGAACGAGTAGAATCGCTATTTCAGTTAATTTTGATGAGGCAATAAAATCAGAAAACTCACTCGGTAAAACTCTTCCAAATGGAAGAGAAATACCTACTAGCCTTGAAAATGAATCCGCTCTCACCGGAATTCAAATTTTTGAAAACTCAAGATTGTATATTGGAGGTTCACTGAAAGAAAATCTCTATGCGGGAATTTCCTTAAATATTCCTGCACTCGATCATATTTTTGCTTCATTATCAAATCCCCTCAACCTATTGATGAACTTTCCATTTTCAAATGAAGTGTTTGGAATTGCCGGAATCTACTCCAGTTCGCAAAATGGGCAAAATGGACTCGCTATTTTTGCAAAAAAGTCTCAATCAATTCATTTAGAGCCTCCATCCTTAGATCCTTTGCCAACTGAGATCAAAAAATTAGATCAGATCACACTTCTACGCCTCAATTACCTTTTCAGTAAGCACGCCACGCTTCGTATTAAATAAACCCGTAGACCTTCTTTGAGTTTGTGCTAAATTAAAAACAACAACAGACAACTTTTAAAGGAGCGTTCAAATGACATTATTTTCAGGAGCAGCAGCAGAATTTTGGTTACGTTACGTACATTACATTTTTGGGATCCTTTGGATCGGACATCTATACTATTTCAATTTCTCTCAAATGGCATTTATGGCTGAAGCAGACGCTTCTACTAAATCAGCTATTTTCCAAAAACTAACTCCAAGAACGATGTTTTGGTTTCGTTGGGGTGCAATGTTTACTCTTCTCACGGGTTGGGCAATGATTGCTCACAAAGCAGGAATGGGCGTTCCATTGAATTCAGCATGGGGAACTATCATCTTGAGTGGTGGTATTTTAGGAACCTTGATGTTTTTAAACGTATGGTTAGTGATTTGGCCAAACAATAAAATCGCCATTGATAATGCAACTCGAGTTGCTAAAGGTGAATCAGCAATCCCAGGCGTTGCGGATCTTATGGCAAGAGCTGCTATTGGATCAAGAACCAATACACTCTTCAGTTTGCCGATGTTATTTTTCATGGGTGCAGCATCTCATTTACCGCTTACCCTTTCACCGGATAAAAGCCTAGTTCCTTACTGGTCTACTTTCGCAATTATTGTTGGATTGATTGAATTCAATGCAATAAAAGGAAAAATGGGCCCACTGCAAAAACTTGGAATGGCAGTTCACTTCGGACTACTACTCACTTTAGTTCTATATCTTGCAATGGAATTTCTAGCGGGATAATTCTAAATAAAACAATTTAAAATTTTAACTCAATCCTCCGGATGAAATTCATCCGGGGGATTTTTTGTCTCGTCAGCAGAATTCCAATAACCTAATCAATGATCATATATTTAAAATTGGCAATTATTCTTAGAGGACTCTACCAATCATCAATATAATTCAATAACGATTACCAATTTACACCTTCTGTTATGCGACAAGCGATTGACGACAATATTATATAAACTCATTTCCCATTTAACATTCTGTTGCTAAAATAGTTCAATGAAGTTGAAGAACTTAAAAACTTTAAATTTATCTCTATTCTTCGCTCTCTCTTTCAT
>CANBTI010000092.1 GCA_947372355.1 Bdellovibrionales bacterium
CTTCGGGCGCCGGTATGTGTCTATAAAGATGTCGCATGAAAGAGGTGCGATGTGGGTAATAAAGTAAATGGCATTAGTGGACCGATATCTGAATATAAGTTTGGTTTAGTTTGTAGAAGTTTCGGGCTAGTTGATCCTGAATTAGGTCAGTTTGTTCGTTCAAATGGTGTATATTCATCTGATCTCAATAGATGGAAAGATCAAATGAAACTCGCACTAGAATCAGAAACAGAAATGACAGCAAACGCTAGGCGACAACATCGTCAAGAGCTCGATCGATTGAGAAAAGCTTTGAATGAGGCTAATTCAATCATTGAGGCTCAAAAAAAAATCCTGAATTTACTAAAATCAGAGGGAAAAAGTACTCCGAAGAAGTTAGAAACCGGATCCTCGAAAAAGTCACCAAAGCAAAAAAATCTGGCGCGAGGCAAAGTAAAGTCTGCGAAAGCATAGGCATCTCAACAAGAACGCTTCAAAGATGGAAGTTGGGATCATTCATTGATCAAAGGCGTGGCCCAAAAACACATCCTAGAGCACTCTCAAAAGAAGACCGGATGAAAGTTTTAGAAACAATCAATTCGGAAAATTTTTGCGATTACACACCTCATGAGATTCATGCAAGGCTTGCTGATAAAGGTGAATATGTTTGTTCACCATCAACCATGTATCGCCTGCTTAAAAAAGAGAATCTAAATGTTCATCGAGGTAGAGCAAAAGCTCCAGAAAATAGACTCAAAATTGAAACAAAGGCTATGAAGCCAAATGAGGTTTGGTGTTGGGATATTACTTATCTTCCGACCGCGATCAGGGGTAAATATTTAAAACTTTATGTGTTTGAAGATTTATACTCCAGAAAAATTATTGGCTCTCACATTGATGAGCATGAGAATGAAATAATTGCCTTAAAACTATTACAGAGTTGTATTGAGAAAGAGAAAATTACAGGCCAGGGTCTCCGCATTCACAGTGATAATGGAAACCCAATGAAAGGATACTTCTTTCTAGAGAAGATGCGTGGACTGGGCATCGTACCATCAAGAAGCAGGCCCAGGGTAAGTAATGATAATCCTTACATTGAGTCTTTGTTTAAAACGATGAAGTACCGTCCAGAATATCCATACAGACCATTTAGGGATATCGTCGAAGCAAATGTCTGGGTAGCAGCTTTTATTAAATGGTATAACTATCAGCATCTTCACAGCGGTATCGGTTACATCACACCAGATCAGAGGCATCAGGGATTAGATCTAGAGGTGTTTACTGGAAGAAATGAAGTGCTTAAACAAGCAAAGCTAAAAACCCCTTGGAGATGGAATCTCAAGCTAAAGCAGTGGAAACAAATAGAAGTTGTAGAGTTAAACGAAGTGGGCTGCCGTGTAGTCTAGAAAAAAAGCGACATCTTTATAGACATATACCGGCGCCCGAAGTTTAAAATGATTATTTTGATTTTGCCACGATTTAACTGGGAAATAAGCTGCTAGTATTTTTGCTTTACTTTAAAAAAATAAATTCATTATTCGCCGGATGATCACATTCACCTTGAGCCCGATATCCTCTTAACCAAAGTGAATTTTCGAAATTTCTAATATAAAAACCGGTCGGAAAGTTTTCATCACTTTCTGGGAGTGCAGAAGCAATGGTGCAGTATGGTCCTTCCTCTTGATCTAAGTATTCCAATCTCAAGAATGCGGCTAAATAAAGTGGGCAGGGTCTCAACCCGAAAGTTGAAGCAACTTGGAGTAACTTTTCGATTGAATATGGGTTTTTAAGGCCTAGGTCTGTTGGTTTCACTTTAACGAGTTTAACTTTTTCTACAGAGTGACTCGGAAAAAATTTTGGATGATCGAAAAGTATTTTAGCGTAGTCATTAAACCGAATACCAGCTTCAACAAGTCGTTGAAGCAACAGTTCCTTGTCTAATCCTCCGATTGAAATTTCTTTAAAAATGTTAATTTCATTCATAGGTGATTTACGAATAGTTTAAGCAGTAAATATGAACAAGTCAAAAATATTAAAGTAACTCAATAAAACAGTCACATGGAATTTAAATATTTATTAATCAACAGTATTAGATGTGTTTTGCTTCTTATTCCTAAAAAATAAAAAAGCTCCCACCACCACAAATAGTCCGAGCAATCCAAACTGAAATTGCTTCAGCGTTTTTAATACTAGATCAATATTCGCACTCGCAAAATAACTGCTGAGCATAATTAGTGGAACGTAGATCAGGGTAGCAAAACTATTCATGAGATAAAAAGTTCGAGTGGGAATTTGCAAAGTTCCAGCTGTAAAAAAAAGCGCAGTCCTAATCAGAGGAAGAAACCTTACGGTAAAAAGAAATTTTCGCCCGTGAGCGTGGAGTAATCGGGTAGCGCGTGCCACTGCTTTTTCACTTAAGATCCAACTAAAAGGGCGAATTTGAATTAAATGAACGCCGAATTTTTTAGCCACAAAAAAACAAATGGAATCACCAGTGAGAATTGCCGAGAAGGCGAGTAACATCAAAATCCAAAGTTGAAAAACCCCATTTGCGCAAAGCACCGCAGCGGTAATCAGAGTGATGTCTGAATTGAAGGGAAACCCACATCCACAGGCCGCAACCAGCAGGTAAAAGAAGAGATAGCCCATGGGGCCAGAAAAATGTGTCAGAAACTCTTGCGCGCGATCCATGGTTTAAGCTTAAATCAATACATGTCACAACCGTTAATAAATCTTCCAAAAACAGGAAAGTCCTCATCGCAAGTATTAGAAGGCCTCAAGGCTTTTAAGAAAAATGATCCAAAATGGGACGAAGGTAAGATTTTTAGTCTAGTTTACTACCTTGGTGAAGAACACGCGAAGCTCTTGAGCGATGCCTACAGCGCGTACATGTTTGAAAATGGATTAAACATGATGGCCTTCCAATCTTTAAAGAAAATGGAAACCGAAATCCTTCAAATGAGCGCGTCCCTCATGGGTGGGAATGAAAAAACGGTAGGAACCATGACGAGCGGTGGAACTGAAAGTATTTTGATGGCGGTAAAAACTTATCGCGATCGTAAAAAAGCGCGTGCTCCTGAAATCATTGCCCCTGAATCCATTCATGTGGCCTTCAATAAGGCTTGTGATTATTTTGGTGTGAAAATGCGTCGTGCCCGTTTGGATTCTGATTTTCGCGTAGATGTGGATCATGTTCGTTCGTTGATCAATGAAAATACGATTGCGATTGTAGGATCTGCTCCTCAGTATCCTCAAGGTGTGATTGATCCGATCGAAGAATTGGGAAAACTCGCACTCGAGAAAAATGTTCCTCTTCATGTAGATGCCTGTGTAGGCGGCTTTTTACTGCCTTTTTTAGAGATGAACGGTGTGAAGATCCCTTTGTGGAATTTTAAAGTGCCTGGAGTGACTTCCATTTCTGCTGATATTCATAAATATGGTTTTGCACCAAAAGGTGCTTCCATTATTTTGTATAAAGACATGAGTTATTTAAAGCATCAGTTTTTCATTTATGAAAATTGGTCGGGCGGAGTGTATGCATCGGCAACGATGCCTGGAACAAAATCAGGTGGCTCGATTGCAGGTGCTTGGGCTGTGCTCAATCATTTCGGAGAAACCGGTTATCGCGATTTAGCGAAAAGAACTTTTGCTGTGACTCAAAGATTTATTGAAGGCATCAATGCCATTCCAAGTTTGAAAGTTTTGGGTAAACCTAACATGAGTGTGTTTGCTTATGCTTCTACTGATAAGACAGTAAATATTTTTGCCGTTGGGGATGAAATGCAACGCCGGGGCTGGTATATCAATAAACAACAAAACCCAGAATGCCTGCACGCGATGATCACACCGATTCATGAGAAAAGTGTGGAACCATTTTTAAAAGATCTTCGCGAAAGTGTTGAGTACATCCGCTTACATCCGGAACTCGCCATGGTAGGGCAAGCGGCGATGTATGGAATGATTGCTAAGGCTCCCATTCGTGGAATGGTTCGTACCGAAGTTCAGAAGGTAATGCAGAAATTGTATTCGCTTGATGGAAGCGAAGCAGCAGAAGAGCAAATGGAGCATGATCACACTCAGAATGCTTCACCTACGTTTTCTAAAAAAATGATGTTTTTTGCGTTAAATTTGATCTCTAAATTTAAGCGCTCCGCGTAATTTAAAAGCGTCAAAGTTTTTACTAGACTCGAAGAATAAAAATCGATCTAATCGGAGGAGTAGGATTAAAGGGGGCAATCAGCTATGGAAACTCAGTTAAACACATCTAGTCATAATGCATCTCAGCAGTCACCCGTTCTTGTTTTTGGTGAGGGCTCAACGGCGGTATTCTTAATCGCTCAGTTACTGAAGCACAATGAATCCATCATTTGGGTAAAAGATTCTGGCTCCCAGGTTTGGCCGGTTATGCCTTACGTAAAAAGTGAATTAGCTCTCGGAGCTTTAATTGATTCACACCAAGCAATTTGTAATGAAGTTTTCGCAAGCCCGATTGAAAAGGGAACTGCTCACAGAGTGTTCCGCAATAAGGGCTTCAAAATGCCTGCTTGGAAACGCTCTTCAAATTTAGAAACACAACAAGCTGCTTTTGAAGAAATGGTTTGGACTCCTGAGCAATCTTACCTTGGTGTTACCGAGCTTCGCATTGCCGGACTCAGCACCATGAAGATCGAACAAGATCTCAGAGCCGCGATTGATGTTCATCCATCAGTGAAAAAAATTGAAATGGCACCGGTAGTGGAATTCGAAGTATTTGAACACGGCGGAAAACTTCAATTCACGAATGGTACCATCACCGAGTTCAAACAATTATTTTACTGCGGTCCACTTGCTGAATTAAAAGCGATTCCAAAACTCTCTACTGTTTTGAAACATCAAGTTTCTAAAGCAAAAACCAGTTCTGCCGTGAGTGCACTTCAAGTGGTGTTTCACCATTCGGAAGCCCTTTTGCAAACGATTGAAACTGGAATTGTAGTTCCAATGAATCGTGATTCTGGTGAATCTTTTGATCGAGATGTAATGGGTTACTTTGTGAATCCATTGATGTCGGTTTGGACCGTGTTTTTGCAAGCTGATGAGATTGAAGAAAATCATGAGATCATGAAAAAACTTCGTAAATTAAAACAATCTCTTAATAAAGCATTTGATGGTCTGGATTTTTTGCCTAACGGTAAAAAAGATTTCATGGCTACCGTTGAAAAAGAACAAGTTCGTTTTGAAGCAGGTTTCTTAGTAATCGAAGGCGAATTCAAAACTAGTTCTGCGAACGCAGATTATGTATTGCTTAATGATTCATTCGGATTGAGCAGCGCTCTTGAGCAAATTGCAAATCGATTTGATATCCCAGCTCTTGAATTCAACGTAGACATGATGGAAACAACAGCTATCGAGATCGATGATTCCAATGAATTATTGGAAAACATTCAATCCATCGCTGGAGCTCCACAAGTTGAAGCGCAGTTTTAAATAATGAAAGCAAAACTGTTTTTATTGATGCCTTTATTGCTTTCCATTCCACCAGTGCATGCGGATCAAAAGAAGCCAAAAAAAATTACTGATTTAAAATCAGCCTGTATTGTTTCAGCATCAGGTGGAGAATACCCTAATTTTACAGTTTCAATAAACAAGAAGTCAGTATTCAGTCCTGTATCCGATGGAATTCAAGATGCCTTTTTCTCACCATCCGGTAAATTTGTTGTTTTAATTAATAATGAAATTAGCGGGATAGATGTAGAAAAAGATAAATACGATTACTCAATGGCCATTGTGAATTGTAAAACGGGTAAAGTGAAGGGATTCGTTTTAGCGAATTGCCCTAGCCAACCGAATAAGATGGCTTGTACCAATACTGTTTCTGATTTGAAATGGGATGCAAATGAAACAGCACTTACTTATACATTTCAACCAGGTTTGAAAAAGGCTTCTGATAAAATTGTTCAGAAGTTAGATTTTAAAATAGATTCTCTTCCTTAAATTTTTTTGGAACTTTTTGGTTTCCAACCCAAGGAGGCTGCGTAAATCTCTGCATTGGGAATTTTTTCTAAAATTACATTTGCTGCTTTTTCAAGTGTGCTTCCCGTGGTGATGAAATCATCCACGATTAATATTTTTATAATTTTAGAATCACTGCATCTTAGTGGTAACTCGTTAGTATCCCAGATAAATGGATTCTCGCTATGTCTACGTTCCCATTCATTGAGGTTAGCTTGCTTGATTCCCGTCACTTCTTTTAGTTTTATGGATCGATCAATGTTTATATTCAGAAGTTCTGCAAAAAATTGAGCTACTTCAAAAGCAGACGCGTGTCCGCGTTTCATACTCCGATCTGCGTGTTGAGGGATGGGAATCACGAGATCAAAGTTCTTCTGAAGAAGGAGTTTTGTGAGTTCTGAAGTGGGTGAAAACAAAAGTTTTTTAAGTTCAGCGCCCGAGTAATCCTTCCAATAAGTAAGAATTTGATGAGTGGTGGAAAAGGCAATAAAAACTGGAAAAATTCCTCGAATGAATTCAACTTGAGGTTGAAGCATTTGATTGTTTTTTCTCATGGAATTAAAACACGTAAAGCAGATCATTTCAGATGATGCTTCGTTACAGCCAAGACAAAGGTATGGTTTAAAGTGGAAAAGGTGAGAAAGGATCATTTAAATTGAATGTGCAAGAGCTGTGCTTGGATTTACAGAAGCGTCATACTTGCGACGCAAGTGTGTAAACAATACCGATAACCCGTTCTATAAATCGGGATTATAATTAGGGTATGAAGACTTTTAATTTAAAGAGAATATTCATCGGCATTTTTTTATTTATCAGTTCTATTGCTCAATCTGCCCCTACTGATTTAGCGAGCCAATTAAAACTGAAAGAAATAGATTATAAAATTGTTGTTTCATATTACGAAGATTTGATCGGGCAATTTAACAAAAATGATCTCAAAGGTTTTTGTGATTCAGTGGTAAAAATAAAGCCTACATTGAATCAGATTTTTTATGATGATCAGGCATTGGTGAAATCACTGGCTCAAAAAAATGATCCTGATTTTTACGATTATTCACAACACATTGATGACAATTCAAGAAGTGATTTATTCGCAAATGGTAGTCATCTTGATAGTTGTCAAAATAACGGTTTTGAACCTAGAGATCAGTTTCTTCTGGCGCTAAAATATAGCTTAATGAACGAGCAATATTTGAGTCAAAATCACGGACTCTGGATGAATGCTCACCCGAAATAATACATTAGCCTTCGTTATGATAAGGATGCCCAGCCGAATAAGATAAGGCCCGATAGAGTTGTTCAACTAATACTAGTCGAGCCAACTCATGAGAAAGAGTTTGCGGACCAAAGCTTACTTTTTTCTGAACCAGATTTAATATTTTTTCCGTTAATCCAAAACTTCCACCAATCATGAACACCAGTTCACCTGATCCACGATCTTGGATTTGTTCGAATTCTTTTGCCCATTCCGTAGTTTTCATCGCCTTGCCAGTTTCATCCAAAGCCCAGAGTTGGGGGGTGCGAGCATGATTTGTTTTAAAGGATTGGCTCTGTAATAGTTCTAAAATCAAAGCCTCATCTTTTTCAGGAGATTGAGTTGATTTCATCTCAATCACTGAAAACTTTGTGTAGGCACTTAAGCGTTTAGTAAATTCCGCAACTGCTTCATCTAAGCCAGGCGTTTTTAATTTACCAAAACAAATGAGAACAATTTTCTTCATGATCGGTGGTTTGAGAATTAATGAGAAGGGGACGTGATATAAAGTTCCGCAGGAATCGGCACTTTACGAGCATCATGCCAAAGTTTTTCAATATCGTAATAATCACGAAGTGCATCCATGAACACATGGATCACCACATCACCAAAATCAACCACTATCCAACGGCCTTCTCGGTAACCTTCAACACTAATGGGAGAAAAACCATCTTCTTTGAGTTGAATCACAATTGAATCAGCGATGGCTTGAACTTGGCGATCGGATTGACCTGAGCAAACAACAAAATAATCGGTAAAACTGGAAATGGTACGAAGATCGAGGATCTTCATTGTTTCCGCTTTTTTGTTGGCGGCAGCTTGCACGCTTAAAAATGCTTTAGCTAAAGAGATTTCACTCACTTCAATTACAGTTTGTTCATTTGCCATAAATATTATTCCTTAAAATATACTCTTTCACCTGGGGTGATAAAAACGAATTTACCGAATCCCAATCGTTCATCGAAATCTTTTCCCTGAGCCAGGTGGATGAAACCTGAGCCGCATCTGTATTCACAAACTTTAACTTTTTCCCCATCGCAGTAAACTCAAGATCATTTCCTGTTGCTTTCATCACATGATCTTGAACAAGCTTCTGGATCACGGGCTTCAGGCTTTCCATCGTGGTCGGTTTCCTCAGTAAAACAATCCAATCACACATGCCCAGTACTTCTGGGAACTTTGCCCATTGATCTAATTTTTGAAATTGATCGGTACCAATCACAAAAACTGGATTTTTCACCTGAGGTGAAAACTGCTCAAGCAATTGCCAAGTGTAATGAGTTTTGTGTTTGAACTCAAAATCACTCAGTTTAACGGAATCCATTCCAATTAATGCTAGTTTTGCCATTTCAGCTCTTTGTTCAAATGAAACGGCCACTTTTTTTAGTGGAGTTCCAAAAGAAGGAAGAACTATTACATTTTTAATTCCCGGATCTTTAAATAAGCCTTCAATCGCTTTTGTATGGCCAATATGGGGGGGATGAAAGCTCCCACCAAATAAAGCCGTACTCTCACGAAAATCAAAACTCATGTAGAGAGTTTCTCCCACAAGACATGAATCAAATCATGGATTCCTTCACCCGAAGCGCATGAAATAGAAAATGGTTCTTGAGCAAGTAATTCACGAGGAACTTTTTTGGGCCCTTTTTGTAATAATTTTTTAAATTCAGCTTTCACTTCAGTTAAAAATCCTGGTTGTCCTTGAAATAGATCAGCCTTATTGATCACAATCACTTCATCTTTATCCACAAGATCGGGATTAAAGAGTTCAAGTTCATTACGAATCGCAAGATAGAGGCGATGAAGTTCTTCAGCAGCTTTTTTTACATTCGCTGCTGCTTCTTCGTCAGGTGCGGTGATGAAATCAAGTAGGTGAGTTCCATCGAGAAGATGAACAGTAATTTTGGTGCGTTCGATGTGTTTTAAGAATTTATGTCCTAAGCCTAATCCTTGAGAGGCGCCTTCAATTAATCCTGGAATATCAGCAACCACGAAGCTTTTAAAATCTGCAACCTTCACTACACCCAAGTTTGGAGTGAGAGTGGTAAACGGATAATCGGCAATTTTTGGATGTGCGGCACTCATTCTTGAGATTAGAGTTGATTT
>CANBTI010000093.1 GCA_947372355.1 Bdellovibrionales bacterium
GAAAAATTAAAATTTTAGTTGATCCAATTATTGGGCTTGAAGATTCATCCCGATATTGGTCGGTTAATATGTTGATGGAACATTTGATGATCGTGAGTAAAAATATGGAAGGGATTATCCTCCAACTGACGAGCGGAACTGTTCCACAAATGATCGTGGATGTTGCAAAAGTAAAACCAACCATCGCTTCCAGCGAATCTTCTACTCAAGATCTACTCACCGATTACAAAACCTTCGCCCCACCTTTTCTACAAAATCTAGATTCAAAGATGCAAAACCGTGAATCTCCTCTCACCATTCTTCATCCTTGGTTTGGGGAGTGCACTGCTCGCCAATGGTATTGGGTTCTCGCCGCTCATCAAGGCATCCACTGGAATTAATTAAAAAAGATTGTTAACCAATTGTAATTAAAGCGTTTTTTAAACAAAATTTCAACCTCACCAAAAATAACTTGTCATAGCGCGTTATTATCGATACGACTCTCCGCGTAACAATCATAGGGGGGCCTATCGTGAATAAAAAAATTTCTGTCTCTATTTTTTGCTTAATTCTTTTAAGTAATCTCGGTGAATATTCGCGCGCTGAATCTGCGGAAGGCATCTTCCCTCACCAAAGAACCAATATTCCTGAAAAGAAAAATGCCACTGTAGGTAACTATCTTTACCTCGGTGTTGCTCCCAAATTTGATGCCGAAGATTTAAAAATCACTTCCTCAAAAATCGGACTCACCGTTCGCATCACCGGCGAAGTCACTGCTGAATTAAAAAACAATTACTCTTTATTTTTATATAAACGGTTTAAACGCATTGCCGATGCATTTCTCAATGATCCTGCGATGGGATTTGATGATCTACCATCGATTCAAACCCTAGAAGCAAAAACAAAAAGTGCTAGTGATCAACTCTGGTTAAAAATTGCTTCTCCTTATTCAAAACACGTACTGGAAGGCAACAATGTCAGCATTGAAACAACCAGCATTGATTCTCAAGAATATAAAAAGAATATTCTCACCGCACTCTTACGTTACTACTTACAAAATCAAACTCTCACCTTAGATTCCATTCCTACTTTGGATCAATATTTTCAAGATCCAAAATACGTTCAAAATTTATCCAATCAACTTTTTAATATTCACTTAGCAAATCGTTTCACATCCCTTCCAGTGGTTGATGCAAAAACAGGCAAAAGCTATCTCGGAAATCTCACTTACGTTTATCCGATTGCTGCTACTGCGGAAGGTCCTTTTGATCAGCCAAGAGAAGGCATTCGTGATTTTGGATTAGAAGGAAATATTGATTCCAGAAAATGGAGCGATAAATGGAACGATGAATTTGGTGGCTTTCCATTTTTACTCATCGAATGGTCTGGCGTGGCTTTTCATGGCCCTATCACTAATTACGCACCACTCAACATCTGGTACCTCAGACGCGATTTCGTTTCCCACGGATGTCATCGCATGGATTCAAGCGACATCATGGAACTTCGCGCACTGATGCCTGCGAATTTGAGCAAACTTCAAAAATTAAATAAAGGCATTAAACACATCACCCTTACTTGGCCGGATGTAACTGACTGGAACAACGACGGACAAAAAGAAGTTCTCGATGTGCAGTATTACGATATTCCTACTTGGTTGCCTGCACCTAAAAAAGGAATTGATCTTGATCTGATCTCTAAAAAATACATGGGTGACAATGCTCAATCCACTTGGAGAAAAAATCACTACACCCACTACAATAAAAATGCGAATGCCGATGGCACTCCTTTTTATGATCCAGCCACAGGTCTCTATTCAGGCCTTCCTAAATATGAAATGACGAATGGAAAACTGGTTCGTAACGGAACTGAAAATGCGGTTCCTGTTTATACTTTCCCTTATCAGGCGAATCGAATCATTCAATACCACACAGGTGTAACCTCACCGAAGGGTTATGATTTTATCTCTGGAAAATTTCCGCCTATTTATTTTGAACAGAATTTAAAATAGCTTCTGCTTCTTGCACCACTCGCTCGTTAGGAGAATGGCGAGCAGCTTCTAGGGTGGCGATGATCGATGCTTTCATTTCTGGCGTAAGGTTTCCGCTTTCAAGTGCCTGCTTCAAATAACGAAGATCCATCAGTTGCGGGTAATGCGCCGTGGTTTCATGAATCCCCTCCAGATGTTCTTCCTCCGAACTTCCTCCGGTAGAAGCTTTAGAGCAATCAAGCAAACTCAAGCATGGTTTTTCTAGTAAGATGTTTTTTAAGAACTCAACATCGGTGAGAGAGCCTCGCCCTTCGGCTAATTCACGCCCGATTAAAAAAGCAATCGTGCCGCGCTCATTTCTCATTTCCATTTTGGTTTCAGAGTATTGCTTTTGAAGCGCTAGTTTTACTGGTTCACTTAAATTCTTAAGCACTTGATCCATGCGGGGATCATTATCATTTTTAGATTTGAAAATTTCCGCTAACACTTGAAGTTTTTCTGCCACTTCTGGATTTGGAACCTGAGTGGCAATATGAGTGGAAGTGGAGTTACTGACATTCCCCTGAGAAACACTCAAGTTTGCTGAATGCATTTCAGATGAAGTTCCAGGCAATACGGCTAACTCTGGCTTCAATAAAAAATGACAAGCCACCAAAACCAAAGCCACCAGACTAAAAACAAATATTAAAATTCGAAACAGTTTCACTTTTTATAAGGAATGGCGAAATCGGCAATCATGTTTTTCTTTGATTTAGGATCAATGATGCGTCCTAATTGATCACTGCCGTAAAGATCTGCATCGGCTTTTACTTTATCTGTACAAGTTGTGCAGTATTTACCAATATTTTTTAAGAAAATAGTAGCGCTTCCGTAAGAACCAAATGCCGTGATATCACACGCGGGTTTGCCTGCTAAAAGTGCGCCGGTCCAAATGCTTTTCATATCTTGGCCTTGAGCATTTCGATAAGGAGTAGGACAAGAGGCATGCGACCAATTTCCATTTTGCGCTTCTGTGTGGCGAGCCTCATGATAAATCACGGATAAACGTGCAATTTGAGGATGATTAAATTGCGTGTAGTTCTTGGTCATCCAAATTTTATTGGCATACATCACGATCACGCAGGCTACGGCGCTTGCACTTCCGCAATCATCGATCCCAACGGAGAAAACTCGTTTCGTGAACCAGTTAAAATAATTGGTTCCATCAACCGTGCCGAAAACTTTTTGATGCATCGGAGAAGCTTGAGTGGATTTGATGCTTTGAATGAAAGCAAAATCTTCTAAAATTTGTTGTTTCAAAGCAGGTTGCACATTGGAATCAAATTGGAGGGCTGCATGTGCAAATGATGAGAAAGTTAAGAACGTAAGTACCGAGAAGAAAAATGTAAGACGTTTCATAAGCCAGAGTTCTAGCACCCAGCCGGATGCCACTCAAAAACTATTTGCACCGACCCCCTCTTACCGCTACCTTATCTTTTATATGAAACTACATAAGCTACGCATAGCGTTATTACTAACTGTTCTATTCTTCAACTCCAGCGCATTCGCCATTGATCAAGTGATCTTAAAAAACGGTGCGATCATCGAAGGTAAAGTTTTAGCCGACGTTCCTAATCGCCATGTTGATATTCAACTCGTGAATGGAAATAAAAAACGTTTTCAACAAACTGAAGTGGCAAGTGTTGAACGTGATGTTCCATCGAACGTGGATAAAAGCATGAGTGGCAGCACTTCTGAATTTTACTTTGGACCACAACTTGGTCTTAATTTTGGACTCAACACTGGTGGAACCTCCGATTTTTCATGGGGCGCAAGATTTGGCGCCAATGCTACTCAACTGAGTGATTTTGCAAAATTAGCATTCGGACTATCCTTCATGCATCTTCAAAGTACCGTTTCTAATGTGACTGGATCTGACAATCAGATCATGGTTCAAATCCTTTTCCGCAAAGTAGGCAACACTGGATTTTATTTTGGTCCTGAACTTGGATTAGATTTTGCGAGCATTTCCGTTACCGGATCATCGGCGAGCATCACGGGTACTGCTTTTACTTTTGGAGCAGATCTTGGTTACGATTATTATGTGAGCTCTGGTTTTTCATTCGGACCAGACGTTCGATATGAACACATTGGCTCCACTACCTTAACCGCTTCTACCGGCGGATCTTTGGTTACTTCAGGCTCGGATAACTTGAAAGCGCTCCTCACTGGAACCTTCCACTTCTAAATTCAACAATTTAAACCTGTCGGTAATGGGCATTCCCTGTGCCGACAGGTAAATCAATCGCGTACAAAACGCCTGCCTCAATCTTCTCTGCCTCAAGCCCAATCCAATCAAAAATCTTACGCGCAACCCGCGCATGAGCCGCCACTAAACATAAATCCTTTTCTTGAAGTACCCGCACTAAACCATTGTGAACACGAGAAGAAAAGCCCGCCAGACTCTCACCCCGTGGTGGATTCAATTCATCCATATTTTGAGTGAGCACTTTACCTTCAAGATCACCCATTAACTGATCGGCGAACTCACGAAAGATCAGCATTTTACCTCTGAGCTCATCATGAAATAGATCTGCCAATTGAATGGTTCTTAACTCAGGGCCAGAGATGATTTTTTTGATCTTCAGCGGATTTTTTTGAAACCGTTTAGCAAGGTGTCTCGCTTCTTCAATTCCTTGTTCATTTAATCCTAAATCAAGGCCGCCACCACAAACATAGTTGTTCACACTTGCATCAGTAGATGTGTATACGGTGAGATAAAAGTGTTGGTGCTTTTCTCGAAGTTTTTTTAATTCGGGTGAAAAATCTCCATGGGATGCCATCCCTTTTATTTTGAAGCAATCTCATGGAATGACAATCGATTTTTTGCCATACTATAAACATGAATCCATCCCTTACCGAGATTGTAGCTGCCAGTTGTTTTTTTGGCGCTTTACTCCACGCCTTCAGCGCTCAAAAAATTGAAGTTGCAGCTGCCCGCACACGCAATAAAACCCTTGGAGCGCTTCTCCATTTTGCTGGGGAGATCGAAGTCGTGTTTGGGCTCTGGGCCGCACTATTCACCATCTATTGCATGATCAATTTAGGATTCAAACCCACTCTTGAATCTCTCGAACAAAAAAGCTTTGAAGAGCCTATTTTTGTTTTCGTCATCATGGTGATTGCTGCAACTCGCCCCATCATTGATACCGCCCAAAATTTAATTTTCGCACTCAGCCGAGCTCTTCATCGTATCGTTCGATTGCCATCACTCACCACCACTTATGCCATTACCTTGATCCTCACTCCACTTTTGGGAAGCTTCATCACCGAACCAGCAGCGATGACCGTTGCTGCTTTATTATTAAAAAACTTGGTCCTCGATCGAAGCTCTTCTGATCAAGTGGGTGGAAAAAAATTACTTTACACTACAGTTGCCGCTCTTTTTGTGAACATCTCTATCGGTGGAACTCTCACTAGTTTTGCGGCCCCCCCTGTCCTCATGGTTGCTCGCATTTGGGAATGGGATACCAGCTTCATGCTTTCTCACTTCGGCTGGAAATCAACGATTGCGGTAGTTTTAAATACGATGGTGTGTGTGGGAATGAATTGGAAAACATTAAAAAGCATGGGCACTACAGAAATGGCCCGCACTCAAACTCCATTATGGATCAAAGGAGTGCACCTCTTATTTTTATTGATCGCTATTTTATGCACTCATTATCCGGTATTTCTAGTGGGATCATTTTTATTTTTTATGGGATTCACCCAGGCTACTGGTTTTGCACAAACTCATCTTAAAATCAGAGAAGCCTTACTCGTGAGTTTTTTTCTCGGAGGATTAGTGGTTCTCACCGCTGAACAGGGCTGGTGGTTAAAACCAATCCTCACTTCTCTTTCTGATTTTTCCTTATACTTAGGCGCCATTGGATTAACCGCCATCACGGATAACGCTGCGATCACCTCGCTTGCTGCACAAGTTCATGATCTAGCCCTCACTTCAAAATACGCGGTATTAGAAGGGGCCGTAGTCGGCGGAGGACTCACCCTCATCGCCAACGCGCCCAATCCAGCAGGGTATGCCATACTTCGAGATTGTTTCACTGAAGGTGGAATTGAACCTCTACGGTTTTTCTTCTATGCATTGATTCCTACGATTATTGCAGGAGTGTGTTTATGGATTCTGTAAATTCTTATCTCATCAACGGAGTGCGCGTTTTACGATTGAATGGAACCGATGAAGAGCGGGCAATACAGCATGGCGCAGAAATTAAGAAACTAACAAAAGCTGAGCGTAAAACCCTTGCTACCCAACCCCTCGCCAGCAAAAATCAAGATCTGATTGCACGCGCGATTCGAAGCAATCCAAAAATTCCAAAATTCACAAAAAACACTCTCACTAAAACTGCGTTAACACTTTATGAGGAAACGATCCTTCGTCATTACCGCCATTTAGATGAGCGTTACACTACCCGCTTAAATGATTTTGCTCGTCACTCCCATTTATCACCCAGAGATTTAATTTTTTCCCTTTATCAACCCGATTTTTTAATGGTTCTTGCTGCCATTACCGGAGAAAAAGTAAAACCACTTTTTCTTTCCGGAATGCCGGGATGTTCTACTGCCATCGTTCGAACAGGAAAAGATCAAGCACTCACCTTACTTAGAAATTTAGATTACCCCGCAGCAGGGCACTGGGAAAAATGGCCCACCGTTTTTTTCCATGAACCTTCCGAAACCAGATTCCAAAATTTTATTTCTATCAGTTCGCTCGGCGTTCATCTAGCCGGACTCACGGGCGTGAACGAAAGTGGAATTGCCTTTTCCCTTCATGCTCACTTTTCAAAAAAGTTTTCACTCAAAGGCACTCCTATTTTTTTTCTCGGACAAGAGATCATGGAAAGTGCCAGTTCCATTGATGAAGCCGTATTTTTATGCAAAAGTTTTCGCACCATTGGATCCTGGGCAATCAATCTTGCTAGCGAAAAAGAAAATCGTGCCGTTACTATTGAACTTTCTGATGGAAAAGTATTCACACGGGAAACGAACCCAGACGATGTTTCGCATGCGCACTCTAATGGCTTTCAATGCACGGAATTCAAAAAACAAGAACTTCACTTTAGTGGATCCTTTTTTGAAGATGTGGAATCCAGAAAAGCTTCCCTAGAAGAAGCACTCACCACTATTCCCAATCAACCGCTCACTCTTCTTCAAGCACTTTCCGCTCTTGCCAGCCATCAAGATTATGAAACGGGGATTCCCAGAATTTTTGGAAATTCCGTGAGTGTGGTTACCACGATTCAAAGTGTTGCGATTGATTTGAAATCAGAAGAAATTTTTATCTCTGCTCGAGAAGAGAGTCCTACTCCGTTAGGCCCTTACCTCACGGTTCCCATGGATTGGAAAAAAGTTCCGATTGCACTTGCTCATCCGAGCATGATTTCACTCGATCATCCATTTTCTCAAAATTTCATGGATGCGCTTCATTGCTACTATGAGGCTTATTGCTCTTGGCACGTAAAAACCGAGGAACCCTTCAAAGCTCTTGAGCTATTGATTCAAGCAACAGAATTCTTAACCAATGATCCGCACTTACTCATGCAACGGGGCTATTTTGAGCTTCTCATCTCCAGTACCATTGGCCACTATAGAGCAGCCCTTCGATGCTTTGAAAATGCTCTCCTAGAACAGATGAGCACCCATCATGAGCAAGTTGCCCGTTACTTTAGAGGGGTTTGTTTGGATCTTTTAGGTAACCGTGCCCTAGCCCTAGAAGAGTACGAAGTTTTGGCCTCAGCCGGTGATATAGACCCTAAACTTCAAAAAAAGGCCATAAAAAGACTAAAATCCCCTTTTCAATCTGTGTATTGTCAAAAGATCGTGCCTGACTTACAGTTTGTGGAACCACTCGAATACGATTAAGGGATTTACATGATATCAGTATTAATTTTTATCTTAGGCACCATACTCGGTGGCACCATCGTTTATTTTTTTGTTCAATCGCAAGCGAAAGCCCGTATCCAGCTCATTGAATCTCAGTATCAAACCGAGATGGTACGCGAAAAAACAATCTCTGAACAAACTGCTTTAAACGAACAAAAAATCAAAGATCAGTTTTCACTTTTGGCGAATGATATATTGAGTAAAAACTTGGATGCCCAAGTGAAGGCTCTTCAAAATCAAAACACCAATGATCTAGATAAAAAGAAACAAGAATTCACTCAATCATTTGAAGAGATTAAAAATCACTTAAAAACCACGGGTGATAAAATTCAACTTTTTGAAAAAGAACGTACAGATCAATACGCTAAAATTGAAAAACAAATTCAAACCATTTCGGTACAAGAACAAAAACTAATTCAAGAAACAGAGCGATTGAAATCTGCACTCACCACCTCTCAAAGTGTGCGTGGTCGCTGGGGCGAATTAGTATTGCGAAACATACTTCAACAAAGCGATCTCGTTTCAGGAATCGATTTTGAAGAACAAAAAAACACTGCCGGCTCTGATGGTAGCGCTCTTAAACCGGATTTCGTTTTAAAATTACCTCATAGCGGCCAACATCTAGTAATCGATTCCAAGGCTTCTATTTTTGAAAGCTATCTTGAGAGTGAAACCGTTGAAACTGAAAGCTCACGCAAAGCTCTTCATCTTGATTTCGCAAAACGCCTTCGTGAACGCGTGAAAGAATTATCAGGCAAGGAATATCAAAAATTTGTGAATGATTCCTTACCGTATGTCATTTTATTTGTTCCATCAGAATCGGCGATCCGAGCTGCCTTTGATTGTGATCAAGAAATGTTTCAATGGGCGATGGAGAAAAAAGTATTCCTCGCCTCCCCAGCAACGATCTTACCACTGATCATGCTCATCGGGCATGCATGGAAGCAGTATCGCTTATCTGAAAAAGCATCTGAACTTTCTCAAGTGGTTGAACAACTTGGGGATCGCTTGGAAACTTTTGTGAAACGTCTTTCTCGAGTTCAAGGTGGATTAGATACGGCGACTAAAGCATGGAATGAAGCGATTGATAAATCTTGGAATGGTAATCAAAGCATTCAAAAATCCATTGAAAAAGCACGCGAACTGGGCGGAAACATGAATGAACCAGCGCTACTGGCGCAAATTGATTCTACAACCCGCGCCTTAGAATAAAACGATTACTGATGCTGATAGGAGATCTCAATTTTATCCCCTACTACTGCAGCATCCACAATAGATTGGGATAAGCTTAATCCTGTACCCGAAATCATTGAAAACTGTGTGCCGTAACTCAAGCTCACTCTTTGGCCT
>CANBTI010000094.1 GCA_947372355.1 Bdellovibrionales bacterium
TAAAACACATGTGACAAAAGAAATTAAATACTATAACTACGAGCGTCCACAGTGGGATCTAAAAAAAATGCCCCCGATAAAATATCGGAGGCATCTAACTTTATCCCGAGGCTTTTATTAACTGTCCCATTTTAGGGGTACAGATCAAAATTCCATCTGGGCTTTTTTATGTTTTATACCCTGAAATTGCTACCAATGATCGAACTACTTGAATATGAGTTATTGTTAATCCAGCGATGTTGAAACTGGAGATGATTTCATCCATCGAGTAAAGATAAAGAGTGTCTATTGAAGTTGTTCCATCAGAATTAAAATGAGTACCACTAAAAATCTGGCCATTCAATTTCTGATCCGCAAATTTTTCAGTCCATGTTGGATATTGATTTGGATCAGCAGTGACGATTAGGAAATTTCCTTTATCTTTCAGAACACGGCTAAGTTCACTTGATGCCTTAGCGATATCGCTGAGTAAATGCCAAACTGCAATGGAGAAAACTGCATCAAAGTGTAGATTCTGAAACGGCAATGAATAAACGTTACCAACTACGAATGTACGATGATCTTGAGAATAAAGTTCTTTTGCACGAAAGATCAGATCAGGTGATGGATCCACTCCCACATAAGATATTTGTGAATCTCCAAGTTTAGTAGAACAAATACCCTGTCCGCATCCAAGATCGAGAATATTTTTTGCTTTTGTTTGCTGAACCCATTCACGAATCAATGGATAAAGATCATTTTCACGAATGTTCGCACTTGGATCTTCAATGATTCGAATCCATTCGTTTGCAAATGTTTGATTAAAATTTTTATCATCCATGCATTTTCTTTCTGCGTTTCTAATACTTGACAGTTCATTTATAAATTTACAACATATTCATAGAATGCCAAAACTTTTTAAAAGCAAAAGAATCACCTTACGACCAATCACCCATGAAGATCTACCGATTCTTCGAACATTACATTCAGATGAAGAAGTGATGAAATACATTGGAAATGGCGAGCTTCGCACCGAGCAACAATCTATTTCTTCTATTGATAGAATGCTCAAAGTAGAAGCTGAAAATCCACTACTTGGCGCTTGGATCGTGATCGATCATGAAAAAAATGAACCTGTTGGAAATACGATCATTAGAATTCCTGCCACTGATGAAACTACCGAAGGAATAGAAATCGGTTTTTCATTTTTCAGAAATCAATGGCGTAAGGGCTACGCAACCCAAACCATTCAAGCAATGATTGAGTACACTCGTCAGTATTTGAAGGAAAAAAAAGTAGTCGCACTCATTGATCCAAGAAACGATGCTTCAAGAAATACACTTCTTAAATCCGGGTTCAAATACGATGGGGAATCCATTTACGTGGATCAAACTACTGGAGCAAAATTACCCAGTGAGATTTTAGCGTATGAAATAACTGAAATGAGATGAAAATAGTTTAATGATTTAATTTGTCAATTCAGACACATTGAATCCGCAACTAAATTAAGAGATACTTATTGAAACACTTGGAGAAAACATGAAAAAAGAATTATTAATTGGAACAATATTTTTCACTACAGCAATCAACTCTTTTGCTACAGGAGTGGTAGCCCCTACCAGCAGTCCGCTGAAACCTGTAAATTCTGCCCCCGTGAGCTCAGTTAAAATGACTCCTTCATCCGTACCTCCCATTCCACAAAAGCAAGCTGTGGTAGGTGTTGTAGCACCCTCAACTTCAAGCAGCACTAGTTCAAGCGGCGGTGCTAGCTCAAGCTCTTCGGGTTCCGGTAGTGCACCATCAACGTCTCAAGCAGTAAAAGGTGCTGCATCAAGTTCTAGCGGGGGAAATTCGCCGTAAAAAAATTGGTTAATTGAATTACACATTAACAAAATCACCAAAATGACATGTATAGTTAATAAATTCTGTGTAATAAATGCCATAAAAACGTCCTGCTCATTTTTATTCATCCTGACCGAATCCTGATTTGCAGATTCCAGTAATTCAACCTTTAATTAAATAAAGGGGAATTTACGGATGAATAAACTCTTAGGCTTTACTTTCTTAGTATTGGTCAGCTTTTCAAACATCGCTTGTGCATCTGTTTTATATAACAATGCTACCGATGCTCCACACCTCAAATTAATCCAGAGTGCAAAATCAAAAATAGATATTGAAATCTACACCATGAACGATCCAAGCATCTTACAAGCCCTACTCGATGCTCAATCCAGAGGTGTGAAAATTCGAATCGTGCAGGAACCCACACCCGTTGGAGCCTCATGCAAAATCTTTAAAGCGCCAGCTGCAAACGAGCCGGCTAACTGTAGTCAACTGAGAGCTTTTTACCAACAAGTGATTAAAAATGGCGGGGAATATGTTCCCTATGAAAAAAACTCATTTTGTAACGGAACCAAAGTTTGCTTTGAACATGGGAAGTTATTAATCATTGATCAAAAAAATGCTTTAATCAGTACCGGCAATTTTGATGTGAACAGCATCTGTGATTTGAACAATGGTGCCAGCAAATGCAATCGCGATTACTCTGTGGTGATGGATGAACAAAACAAGGTTCAAACTTTAGCGAAAATATTTGAAAATGATTTAAAAGGAAAACCATACGATTTAACAAAAATCCTATCGGATCTGCCAGATCACAGCTTAACTGCTAGTCCCTACTCCATGGAACCCTTAGTTCAATTCATTGGTTCTGCTCAAAAAACGATTCAAATCCAAAATCAATATTTAAAAGATCCAACTTTGAATGCTGCGATTATGGAAGCTGGTCGTAGAGGGGTAAAAATCCAAGTCATGGTTTCCAGTATTTGCAGCTTCGGAAGAGCAAGCACGAATGAAATGGCAAAAACGATGACACTTGCAAAAGATTATGAAAGCGCTGGAATTGAAGCTCGAGTTTTCACCAAAAAAATCCATATCGGTGGAATCACGGGCTACTTACACGCTAAAGCAATCTTGGTGGATGGAAAAACCGCTTGGGTAGGATCGGTGAACGGATCCACTACTGCCCTCACTGTGAATCGAGAATTTGGTGTGTTTTTGAACGATGCCAAAAACATCTCTACTTTATCTTCACTCATGAGTTCTGATTTCAGCAATCCGGGCAGCATCTCTTTAGCGGAAGATGCAACTTGCGGAAATTGAATACAAACTATTATCGATTATAATTAAATGCCATGAGATTGCCCCCACGGCTTAGAACGTAGATCCAGTTTCTCACTGGATCAAGAGTGATTCCACCTGAAAAGCCTGAACCAAAACCCACTTGATAGCGGTAACTTAAATTACCGTTCGTTTTATCAACGGCATAAATATATTCACTCGTGGATGAAACAATCACGTGATGAGCAAGTACGGCTACATCAGAAGGGATTCCAGAATCCATTTCAAATTTCCAGAGGTCCTTCCCTGTTTTTGCATCCAATGCATACAAAATACCTGTGGAACTGGAAGCGTAAACCACGCCATCCTTCAAGGTTACTTTTTTAGATCCACCCAAGCCTTCACGAGCCCAGATCGTAGTTCCCGTTTTATCATCCAGTACATAAAGAGCACCATCATAAGCAGGCACATAAACACGGTGATCGTTTAATATAAATTCAGCGTTCACACTTCCAAAACGCTTACCGGTATTGAGTTGTTTTTCCCAAAGAACTTTTCCTTCTTTGCGAGTGAGAGCCACGAGAGCGCCATCTGCGAATCCTACCCAAACTGTATCCCCAATCACGAGCGGCTTAGATGCTCCATGAATTGTTGGTCCCGATACATTTCTACGACGATAACTCCATTGCCACTTGCCTGTACCAGATTCCAATGAAACCAATGCATCATCACTCGTAACGATGAACAAATCATTTCCATCTACGGTTGGCTTTGAACTCACTGGATTACGAAGTGGATAATTCCAAACTTCTTTTCCGGTTTCTAAAGACACCGCATAGAGATTGCCATCACCACCGGTAAAAAAAGCTCGATTGGTATTAATTTCAATCGGACTCACCACTCCGTTTGCTACCGGCAACTTCCATTTTTCACGTAAAATCTTTGGATACAATGAAATCAAACCATAACGATTACTTCCGAAAACTAACGAGTTTTCAAAAAGAACCGGACTAATGTATTCCATTCCTGGAATCTTGAGTGAAGAAGAAACAGGCTCAACTGAGTAGGTCCATTGACGGGAAAGAACTTCTGTTTTTGTTTTAGAATCCACTTCATTGGTAAAATGAGGTCTAAGATTTCTAGACGCACAAGAAACCAATGTCAGTAAAGCAACAGTAAGACACACTAAAGATGAGAAATGTTTTTTCATGTTTATGATTTAGAAATTAATTTTTGTGCAGCTTCCGTTGCACGTGATCCAGGAGCTTCTTTGCTGAGTTGATCCGCAAAAGTTTTTGCTTGAGCTGGATTATTTGCTTTCATGCTCACGCGAACAAGAGATAGAAGAATTTCGCCTTTTAATCCTTCATAATTTTGAGTCAAAGCTTTTTGATAAGAATCCGTTGCTTCTTTTAAAAGGTTGGAATGCTCTTCGGCAGTTCCTAAAAGATAAAAAGCGGTCGATTTTTGTAAACTTGTTTTTCCAAGTTCAGAAACTTTTTTGAAAACTTCAATGGCCTTAGGAAGTGAATCATCTTTTCCATATTCCAAGTACATGGTTCCAAGTTTCATCCCAGCTTCAATTTTTACGAGAGCGGGAGCAGTTGCAGATGCAATCATTTTGTTTAACTCAGAAATAGATTTTGGAAATTTTGCATCCACATCTAACTTAGTGCCAGGAGTTTTTTCTGCCTCACTAAGAGTTGCCGCTTCAGATTCAATCGTTTTTTGAATTTGATAGAGTTCACTTTTAGCAGTTTGCTCTTTTTGCTCACAAGATTGTTGATAGAAATAAGTTCCAACCCCAATAACCAAGATGATGGAAACCATGACGATGATGTTTTTTTTATTCAGAAGGTTCATAAGATATAGGTGTATGTTTTGAAACGAGTATTGTCAAAACAAAAGCCTATGTTACGCTGTTAGATATGCAGCGTATATTTTCGATTTTACTCTTGGTGATGCTCAGTTCGACTGCCCACTCAAAGGAGCTTTTCGGGCGAATTGGGCTTGGTTATAATGCACAATTTGCACAAACTTCATCGCAAAATGGCGTGCCCGGCATCAGTATCAAATACGGCCTGAATCCTCGGACGATGATCGAAGCAATCGGTGGCTTTTACTCCGGAACCGGCGGGACTGGGGTGGCTGCGTTAAAATTCATGCAAACAATGCACAGCGAAAGTTATCTCAATTTTTATTTTTTATTCGGGGGTGGACTCGTATCCAATACCTCTAAAACCGGTGTTGAATTCTTAGGTGGATTCGGAACTGAATTCTTCATTCCAGGAGTAGACAGTGTCGGAATCTCATTTGAGGGCGGTCTTGATTTTGAAAATTTGACTTCAACCAGTGGATCTTTAGTTCTTAAAACATTTGGAGCGAGCTTCATCAATGCCGGCATGCACTTTTATCTCTAGTACTTTATTGTTCATCGCCCTCTTCAGTCACACTGCTGCATTTGCACAAGCTCCTGCGCCTGCTGCGAATGCTCCTGTGGCTAATGGAGCGCCTCCTGCATCCATTCCTAAAAAGGAAGAGCCAGGATTATTTGATCAATCTACCCCATATTTAGAATATGGCGATTTCAATGTAAATGAAGATGACGATGCCGATACCATGTATTTTCAGTATGGAAGATTCTTCGGCGTGAGCCTTGGTCTTGGTTATGAAAATGCAACCGGCAATCGTGGAAATCTCTATCAACCCGCATTTCCACGCTTTGATTTAAAAGTTCACTATTGGTTTGATTTTCAATTGGCAATGAATCTGGGAATCTTTTTTGCGTCTCACTCCTACGAATCTAGTGGAATTCATACCGTAAAATTAATTGGTTATGGCGTAGATCTTAAGTATTACTTTGATGTAAAAAACTCTTCCGCAGTTTTAAGTTTTTCAAATCCCTTCATCATTGGAGGCGTGGGTTCCATCAGTAAAACGGAAACCACTGCTACCAGTGCAAACCCAGATGTGGATTCAACTTTTAGTGTGAACGCTGGAGCGGGATTAGAGTTTCCGATCTCTTATAAAAAAACTTACTTTATTTTAGAGGGTCGTTACCACACCCAAAACTTCACCGATACGAACGAAACCAAATTTCAATCCTCTAAAGGCATTAACGATTTAAGTGGGGGGTTTTTCACCTTTATGGCCCACATCCTCTTCACATGGTAAATTCGAGTTTTATTCAAAGAACCGTTCCGGTAGGCAGATTGCAGTGCAATTGCCAAATTTTAGTTTGTCCGCTCACGCATGAAGCAGTGCTAGTAGATCCAGGCGATGAACCCAAAAAGATTTTACATGAGATTGAGGCAATTGAATCGCAACTTTCCACCCACATCAAAGTGAAGGCCCTGTTTCACACTCACGCCCACTTTGATCATATCGGTGGCACTAAAGCGGTGAAAGAATTTTTTAAAACTCGTGCATCCCAAATGGGAGCAGACTCCCCCATTCCACAGATTTTTTTACATAAAGCAGATGAGCCCATGTATTTGAAATTGAAAGATCAAGCATCCATGTTTGGTTTTGAGGGCACTGATCCTTTACCGGTAGATCAATATTTTGAACATGAACAAAAATTAAAAGTGGGCACGATGAAGTTCACCATCATTCATACCCCTGGGCATTCTCCCGGTGGTGTTTGCATGCGCATGCATCAAGATTCAAAAATAGCGCTACCTGAAACCGTATTCACTGGAGATACACTTTTTAAAGGAGATATCGGACGCGCCGATCTTTGGGGTGGTGATGAGCCCACACTCATTCGCATGATTCAAACGCGCTTGATGGTTTTAGATCCCGATACGATCGCTTGGCCGGGACATGGTCTTCCCACAACGATTGGGATAGAAGCGAAAACGAATCCTTATATATAAACCTTCGGCGACCTCTTGATATCCAGCGAGTCATATTCATACCTGAAAAAATTGGGTACCTAAGACTACAAATTTACCACAAATTATCATTAATCCAATTTTCAGTTCGGTTGATCAAATAGGGCAATTGATTGATAGATCGGTTCTGTGGAGCAACACTGATCATGTATTGAGCCCATGCATTGAGTTCGGTCATGGATTGTTGGTTCCATTTTTGTAAACCAGTCACTTCAATATTTTGAGTTGGATCCACATTAATGACTGGAATTCGATTTAAAAAATGATCGGCGGAATCCTTTAGAGCAAGCTGTTCTTTTGAATCCAATTGATACCAAAAACGATCCCATTCAAGAGTGAGTTTTTCTAACTCATTAAATTCATCGTGAATCTGATCGATTTCATCATATAAGAATTTTGCATCTTCTTCTTTCCAAGATTTTTTTAAAGAATCAATTAATCTTTGAATCGATTTTGGAAGAATATATTTTTGCGAAAACAATCCCCCATTAAAATTAAGATTAGAACTAAAACCTAACCTCTTCGGAAAAATATGTGATGAAAACCTTAAAGAGTGAAGATAGAAATCACTTAAAAAATTCTCACTTCCATTATCAATTTTTAGTCTTAACCAGTATAAACCTTGAGAAATGGTCTGTGAGAGTGAAGAAAGTGTTTTTACCGGCGCTGATGAATCTGCTTCCTGATAAAATTCTTTCTGCGCGCTCGACATGAGGAAATTAAAGAAATCATCAAATGAAGTATATTCTGATCCGTAATAAGTATAATTTCCAATTTTAACCAATGATTTTCCATTAAACTTATCTAAAAATCTTTTAATTTTTCCATAGGAATAAAATAAATGTTTTATTCCAATAAAAAATGAATCCATGGTTCTTTTGAAATATTTTAAGGTTAAGGAAACTTCTGCAATCTCTAGATCGCGATTGATTAAAGTATTTTTATTTTTAATCTCTTGCTGATCATTCAACAGATGCCCATAATTAGAAGCTGCAATTCCTAAGTTCACTTCTGCCAATAAAAGGTTAATCTCTTGACTGGTGTTGGCGGGATCAGGATAAATTTCCTTAAAAATAGATAAAGCTTTTATTAAATAAGGATTTTGTGAGTCAGGAAATCCATCAAATTTAAATAATGGCAAACATGGAATGCGATGAATATTTAATGCATCAGGGAGATGAGGACATTCTTGGTTCATCGATGATTGTGATTCAACCTCGTCCAGCTTTATTGATTTTAAATAAATAATATTTTGAGCAACCGCTAGTATCTCCACTCCCGATTTTCCCAAGTAAGCATATCCCAACTGTGTTTTGAGTTTTAAACTAGGATGATTCACTATTTCATTTTCAAGAAGTTGAATTGCTTCAGAAAATTTACGTTGATTGAGCAGTGATTCTGATTCATCAAAAATAGAACGTTCAGAACGAGAACACCCAACTTGAGCGAGGATGCACACGGTAAAGATCACTTTTATGATGGTACTTTTTACACTCATAGATTGACTCTGTTCAAGAAAGAGTGCTACTACCATATGCGCACTATGTCAAACCCTTATCTCATTATATTTACAGTCTTTTTTGAATTATTGATCATCAATAATGCTAAAGCTGATCTTGATCTGAATTGGCAGCAAAGTAATAACTTTTGGGGAATCCTTACTCAAATTGAGCACGGAACCGGTACCTTGGAATCTGCAAATCAACTCCTGAATCAAACCTACGGTAAACCTGAAGGCGCTGAAGCAGGACTATTTTACCGTCCTACTACAAATAATTACGAAGGCCTTGAGCTGAGAGAACTCCGCGTGGACATGGTTGGATATGCAATTTCCTCAAACCCGATTTTACCCACCATTTATGCTTGGGGTGGCTATGGCCCTCAAGCAACTATTGGTGGGAAGTTTTTAGAAGTATACGGTGGAATTTACCAGGCTAGAAGAGTTCAAGCCGTGAGTACAGAAATTATTGATCGTCGGCTCTTAGAAAATTATCAAGTAAATTTCTGGGGCCTTGGTTTTCATGATCAATTTGAATTTAACGATCTCATTTCAAACATTCCAATACAGTTAGAAATTAAAACAAGACACACACAATTCACCACTAGCACTAATGAGAACAATTGGTATCATCGATGGAAAATTAATATACTTTCCGATTTTACTAAAGTAACTCCAGAGTTTCTTCCAAATATAAATGGATTTTTAATTTTGGGCCCCCAACC
>CANBTI010000095.1 GCA_947372355.1 Bdellovibrionales bacterium
AGATTCCCTAACTCTATTGGAAAATGTGAGTCGCTTTCTTATGTGACTGATATGCCTGGCTTTCCTCAGTCTGATCGTAGAAAAGTTTTTCCAAAAATCTTGGAAAGAATGAATGAAATGCAAGAGGGCGAAAAACTTTATGTTGAATCTCCTTATTTTATCGTTGAAGATAAGCCTGCGTTTCATCAAATGGCAAATTTGAAATCAAAGAATATTTCTGCCGTTTTACTCACCAATAGTCTTGCTTCTACCGATGCATTTTATGTAGCAGCTAACTTTTATCCTCAAACATCTTTTTATCAAAAACTTGCGGATAGTAAGATGTATATTTATTCGGGAGATACTCCGGTAGGAATCAAAAGAATTAAAAATGAAAATGGCGAATATCTTACTAAAAATGCCACATGGGGCATTCATTCAAAAACGTTTGTATTTAATGATACTGATTTTGCCATCGGTACTTTCAACGTAGATCCAAGATCAGCAAATTTAAATTCAGAGATGATGATGTTTTGTGAAGGCAGCAAAACGGTTGCTGATTACGTTAAGAACGATATCTTCAATCGCATTGATCAAAGCACGATGATTGATAAGAATGGCAAACTCTCTAATGGAAAATCCATTTTTGACGGGGTGGGGATCTTTAAGCAAATTAAGTTTTTTGCTGCAATCCTGCCTTCTGATTGGTTTTCGTATTTACTCTAGTTTAAAATTTTAACTACATTCACACCGATTGCAGAGGTGCTGAATTGCAAACCTTGAGTGAATTCTTCGATACTCATATCGGTAACCTTCATCACCGCAGATTTAGAACTGGCTTGTCGAATGCGAAGTTTTCCGTCTACGGCAAGGAGTAGAACTTGATGGGTGACCATAGGCGTGGGCACATCGTTACTATCTTTGATGGATCGGATGATGTTGAGAACAGCGGGCGCATGTTTGATGTTTAAATCAGTGAGAAACTCTTTTTTGAGATAAGGGAAGTGGGAGTCATTATCTAAAAACTGGAGTCCTTCTAATCGTAAATTTGCCAATCGCTCAGTCAATACCTCATCGGTGACTTCTCCAATAGAAATGCTATCCGCTGACATTGCTTGGTACCACATGCGCTTACTAATGATTCGGTAAGCGATGGCGGTGTGTGATTTTTTGAATGCATGTTTGGTGATGTCTCGAATGATCCCAGCAGCGATATTGTTTGGATTCCAATCCACTTCTACGAAATGATTTCTAGTGGTGAAGTTAATGGTTCCGTTTTTGTAACGGATTTGCGCCATTTGCTCATTAAAGTCATTCATGTCATGAGAACGTGCCAAGGCGATATTGGTTTCTACAAAAGTGGTGCAATCAAAACCATCGGTTCGATAAAGTGGATCTTGATCATATTCGGCATTAGGGCCCTCACCTAAGGGGCCATTTTTCAAATAAGGACGACCCAAAAACAATTCACTCGAGAAAGCTAATTTCGCATTCATGCTCGTGTAGGTGCGTTCCGTAGTTAAGATGGATTTCACTTCTTCAGTATCTGAAGAGGTTTGTGCAAAAGCAAAGTGAGGCAAGATATACATTAAGGTGAGTGTTTTTGTCAGGAATTTTTTCATTGGGGTATTTATATCATTTTGAATATTAAAAGTAAAACAACAACGTAATGAAAACGCGATATTAAATTGAATGGATTAATTTATTAAACAAACTTTATTTACAAAATAAAGTTTGTTTGCTATGATTCCCGTTGAAAGGCCTTTTCTATGCGTATTTCACAAAAAATTTATTTGGTTTTAGGGATGATGATGATTCCAAGTTTATCTGCATTTGCACAAATCTCTGCAGAAAAAATGGATCAGTTAAAAACGAAAAGAGACTTAGCTCGCACTTGGGCGCCTCTTTGCGCCGACGGTACTCAAAGCCATGGCATGTGTCCTTTTGGGGATATGACTATTTTTTCCGGATTGCTTTGTTTATCAGGAGAAACTGAACGTTGTAATGATGTGAAGCATGCACAAGGTCCGGATGGTAAATGGTGGAGAAGTCCAGAGTTAGTGGGTAATGAAGTTGAAAAAGATTCTTTTAGTAGAGATCAATCTTTAGGAGCACTTTCTTATTTAGTGGCCACTAAAGATGTGGAAGCGGCTCTACGTTGGCAATCATATATTGAATCCCATAATAACAAAATGTGTACAGATGCTTCGGATAATCGTTGCACCATTACTCCTGGAGCGAGCCAATTATTCGGTGCTGTTTGGGAATACTTAGGATTAAAACCAGCGCGTTGGATGAATCGTGGAAAATGGTACATGAATGTATATTCACAAATCGAAGCTTCAGTTCAGCCGAAAGATTTTCCGATGCACTTAAATGCAGCCAGTGCTTGGATTCGTTTAGAGGTTGAGCGCAGAGGCGGCCCTAGAGCTGAATCTTACGATCAAAAAGTTTTAAAAATTTTAGTGAAACGTGAGCCAACTAATCCTTATTTTTTATTACTTAGAAATGGTCCAACGGAAGAAGTGGCAAATTTGATTTTGGAGAAATGTCCTGATCAAAAACCTAAAGATGCATTGTTAGATTGGTCTTGGCAAAGAGGGCAGGACGATAAGCCTTGGCTTCACGCTTCCGGGCATGATTGCATTTACATTGTTAATGTGTTTGAGAGAGAGCTATCTCTTCTAAATAGCAGTAAATAACTCACAATAGTTAGGACAAGAATGATGAAAGTTTCACAAAATTTTTTGATGGTATTAGGAATGTTGATGATTCCAAGTTTATCTGCATTTGCACAAATCTCTGCAGAAAAAATGGATCAATTGAGAGCAAAAAGAGAGTTAGCTCGATCTTGGGCGCCTCTTTGTGCTGACGGAACTCAAAGTCATGGTCATTGTCCGTTTGGAGATATGGCTATTTTTTCTGGGATGCTTTGTTTATCGGGTGAAACAGAACGTTGTAATGGTGTGAAGCATGCACAAGGACCAGATGGTAGATGGTGGAGAAGTCCTGAATTGGTGGGTAACGATAACGAGGTGAATACGTTTAGTCGT
Source organism: Bdellovibrionales bacterium (assembly GCA_947372355.1). Classification (GTDB taxonomy): domain Bacteria; phylum Bdellovibrionota; class UBA1018; order UBA1018; family CAIMNF01; genus CAIMNF01. Next base: position 3,033 of record CANBTI010000095.1, read on the forward strand.
GATCAAGCAAAAGGTGCACTCGCTTATTTAGTCGCAACAAAAGATGTAGCCGCAGCTTTAAGTTGGCAAGGATACCTTGAAGCACATGATAAAAAAATGTGTCCCACCACTACCGACAATCGCTGCACGATCACTTCTGGAACAGGACAATTGTTTGGTGCAGTTTGGGAATATCTTGGATTGAAACCAGCACGTTGGATGAAAAAGAGTTTATGGTATTCAAATGTATATGATCAATTTGAAGCTAAATTTCAACCTACTGGATTTCCAATGCATTTAAATGCGCTGAATGCTTGGATTAGATTAGAGATTGAACGTCGAGGCGGACCAAAAGCTGATTCTGTGGATCAAAAAGTTTTGAAAATTTTAGTTCAACGTGAACCTACTAATCCATATTTTTTATTATTGAGAAATGGTCCAACGGAAGAAGTAGCAAATTTGATCTTGGAAAAATGTCCGGATCAAAAACCGAAAGATGAATTGTTAGATTGGTCTTGGCAGAGGGATCAGTCTCATCAGGTTTGGCTGCACGCGTCAGGACATGACTGTATTTACATTGTGAACGTGTTTGAGAAAGAATTATCACTTTTAAGTAATCGAAATTAAACGATTTTAATTTAAACAGAATTAATCAAGTATTTAGTTGACCATTTTAGTATTATTAATTAATCTTAATAATAAGGCTTATAGAAGCCAGGGGGAACTAAAATGCAGCTTTTTAAATACATCTCGATTTGCCTGCTTTTTATCGTTACATCCAGCGGTTGTAATTTACTTGGGGTAACCTCATCAAGCGTTGATACTCCTGCTTCTGATGCTAGTGCTTCGAGTGATGCAAATTCATCGGCTGTTTCATTGGTAGTTCATTCTGGTTTACCTGCAAAATTTTCTTTGGTTTCCTCTTTTGATCAATCAGCAAATAAAGCTTCAATTGGATCTTGGTCTCCAAAAATAAGTGCTGATGGAAATTATATTACCTTTCTTTCCTCTACAAATATATTATCCCCATACACTGGAAGTGGATATTCGTCCCAAGTTTTTTTAAAATCAATGAATGATCTCACTCTTGCGCCTCAGATGCTTTCTGTGAACGAAAGTGGAGTCCCTTCCAATGCAGGTGGGGTGATTAGTAATGGGGCAGAAATTTCAGGTGATGGTGATTCGGTAATTTTTACGAGTAATGCGAGTAATTTAATCGCGGGAAGCAATTCATATTCTGGATATGGATTATATAAAAAATCAAAATCAAATCTAAGCCAAGCCGCAATTATCTTAAACTCAAAAGATAGTTCATTTGCAAATATTTCCGATATGACCTCAAATGGATTAAGCCAAAACGCTGATGGCAGATACGTGGCCTTTATTTCAAATGCCACTAATTTAATTTCTGGCACAGCGATGGCTGGTTCTGGATATCCATCAACACAAGTGTTTTATCGTGATTTGAATCATCCTACTCAAGCACCACTTTTAATTAGTTCTCTAGATGGCACTGTGGCAACGAAATCTGATGGGGGATACATAAGCTGTTTTACATGCTCGCCTTACGATGGAAAAACTGCAACCAGTGCCAATGGAAGATATGTATTTTTCAGCATGTCTCTTAACGGAGAAACTTCATTAACAGGCTCTTCATACTCTGGGATATTAATCTTTAAAAAAGACACTTTAAACATGTCTAATCCGCCTGTTTTAGTGAGTTCTTCAGATTCAACTGTTGCAAATGCATATTCTGAAATTAGTGCCTATGAGTTAAGTATTAGTGCAGATGGACGTTATGTGGTTTTTGTTGCAAATGATGGAAATGGATATCGTCAAGTAATGATGAAGGATACTCTTCATATTAATAATCCTGCAGTGGTAGTGAGCAATTCTTTTGATGGTTCAAATGCTGGTTATGGAAATCAGCCAAGTTCAGCTCCAAAAATTAGTGCAGATGGAAACTACATCGCCTTTACTTCTAATGCTACGAACCTAGTTGATGGCTTTCATATATCGCAATCTGGAACAAGGGTTTATAGAAAAGATATTCAAAACCTAAGTGATCCTCCAATTTTAGTGAGCGCAAAAAATGAATTACCTGCAAATGCTCTTGGTAGTCAATCGTATGCACCAGATTTAAATGCTGATGGAAGCTTAATCGTGTTTCAAAGTACAGCTTCAAACTTAATCAATGGTGCAAATGCTTCGGGTGAACAAATCTTCTTATGGCGAGAATCTCCAGAATTGAGTGCTGGCCCTGCAAATTTAAAAATTTATGAAACTCTTGTTTCTAAAACAGCAGTTGGAGAAAATTCAGTTTCCACTATTGAAGTTAAAAACTTTGGATCAACCACAGCAACTCTTTCTTCGCGTTCATTAGAGTTGGGTGCACCTTATTCGATCAAAGGTGGAACTTGCGCAGCGGCTTCAACTCTTGCTAGTGGCGCGAGCTGTACTGTAGAAGTAAAATTTTCTCCCAAAACAGTTGGAACATTCAAAGATAATTTAAGCGTAAATTATAATGACGGAACTAATAATCAGTCATCAATCATTACTCTGAGTGGAGTAGGCTATATTCCAATTCGTGAATTAACGATTACACAATCGAATTTTAATTCAGTAGGAAGCAATCTTCAAACAAGTGCAACATTCAATGTGGTGAACACAGGTGATGCGTTTACCGCTATTACTTGGATTAGTATTGATGATGGTTCAAACTTTACGATCAATGGTGGATCATGCGGAATTGCAACGATACTTACTGTTGGATCCAGTTGTACGATCAATGTTACCTTTAATCCTAATAATGTAGTTGGCACGATGACTGATCTAATTAAAGTTTCATACTTCGGTGGAACGGGTTCAGTGACTAGATCATTGAGTGCGGTATCGGTTACGCCATCCTTAGGAAGTTTATCGGGTACTGGATCAGGCAGTATTAATGATACTGCTATTGGTGCTTCAAATTATTCTAGTGTTATTTATTACGTAAATAACGGTGATTTACCAGTAACAATTGGAAATTATGGCACTGGATTGGTAGGAAGTGAATTTTCTATTTCTTCATCTACTTGTACAAATGGGACAGTGATTGCTCATGGGAATACTTGTAATATTACTTTAGTGTTTACGCCTTCATCTGTAGGATCAAAAAATGTTACTTTTAGTTTTGATTACAATGATGGTCAAACCGTTCAAACAATTAGTCAGGCATATAGCGGAACAGGATTGCCGGCGGCTGCTGGAGTTTTATATTTAAGCAGTAGTGATTTCCCATCAAGTCCATTAGTAGGGAATGATTATTATGCACATTATACATTTACCAATAGCGGCAATGCATCACTTACCATAAATACTTATGGTTCAAATTTAAGCGGCACTGATTTTTCATATAATACGACTAATTATGCTGGATCTGTAATTGCTCCGGGCGCATCATTGACATTTCCAATTTACTTTACTCCAACTTCTGCTGGTGCTCGAAATGTAATTTTTGATATTAATTATAATGATGGTAATACAACACAAGTTTTAAATACTTCCATTTCTATCACGGCTGTTGTGCCTGCGATTTTTAGTATCGGTGCTGTAACTTTTACGGATCAATTGAGTGGTTCTCGCTCTGATTCAGTTGATCTTGTGGTCACTAATACTGGAGGTTCAACTGGTAATATTACTAATGCATATCTTTTATCGGGTATTGATTTTGCCCTAACAGGTGGTGATTGTACGCAAGGACTTCAGTTAAAAGAAGGTGAGACATGTAAAATTAGGGTAGCTCTTGCACCTTCATCAACAGGTGTAAAAAGTGATTCAATCCGAATTAATTATTGGGATGGATTTAGTAATACTTCAGGTGTTCAATCTTTATCTGGAACAGGAATTTCTGGTGCCAATCATATTTCTGCAGCATCCAGCATCGTGAGCCCTACCGGATGGTTAGATTCTGCTGGTAATCCGATTTCAATTTCAGTAGTGGATAATGCTCCAGCAACTCCAAAAACGATTGAATGTAGAACTGGTCCTGCAAATAAAATTGAAAGCGTTTCATTTGCGGACTGTAATTTAGTAGGCGGAATCTATTATCCAGCTCAGTATTTAAGCCAAGATAATGGGTCTTATATTTCTCAAGTGAGAGCAGTAGAGAGTAGTGTGGTAGTAGATCAAATTGATTTTAGCTACTATATTCATCCGTCACTTAATGCCATTGCAAAATGCGCTCAAACGAAAACAGATGCTGAATACTTTACAGCTGCTGGACAATATTTAAGACAAACGACTTCTTTTGGAGACGACACTAAAATTGGAACCCCAAAAAGTATCATTACTTTCAAAGGATACAATGATGGTAAAACAGTGACTAACTTATCCTTAAGAAAAACTTTTGTTGAAAATAATTCTAAAACGATGATGTTACTGAAACGTAATTTTAAGGGGCAGGGAAATAAATGTACCATTAGTACTCATAATAAAAATTATAAAACTAGTGGATATACTCGTGCAACTGCTGCAACTCAGGCTGATCAAAGCTTGCAGGAGCTAGAACATTATTCTATCAAAAAAACTGGTAATGGATTGATTCCAATGGCAAATGCTTATGTGAATGGGGTTAAGAGCTGGATGAATTCAGAAACTAACTCAAGTGTTACCACAGGTGGTAAAATTTGGGATTATTATATTAACAACGGTGGAGATGCTTCCACTTCAACTCCTGTTACCATTGATTTGCGTAAGATGGATTCTCACTCCTTAGACAGATGTGATGCCGTGGTGTTTAATGCTGAGGGTAAGGGTGTATGTTTTATAGGCGGAGTCGCTTCTGATTTTGCACATAAGTGGCCTGCTCAGTTAAGAGGTAATACTAACCAAATGTTTGGTAGATCTCATGCATTTTCTCCGAAGTTTGAAAAGAATAGCAACAAAGGTGAGGATAATTTTAATGATGCAGTTAGCAATCACCCTGGCGTGAATAACATATATCTATTAGAGGATTAACCATTTCTAAGTTACAATCGTGGTAGGGGGCGGTCTCTATACTTTTTAAGTATAGACGGGCTTAGGCCTAAGAAAAAAGCGCTCTGCCGAAGCAGAACAATTCAAAATTCGCCCCCGAATTTTATGTTAAAGAGGGATCTGGAGCTTCAAAAAAGAAAAAATTTGAAGCTATTGAGCCATGAGTTAATCAGTGAATTTAAATCGCGCTTATCTCAATTTGGCTCTTTCGAATATGAAGTTGAAGAATACCAAGCCAGATTAGATAAAGATCGATGGCTTTATCGAACACCTTCTGAGGTGTTCTTATTAGAAAAAATTTTATCACTAGTACTATCTTCTGCCGTAGAGCCTCTGCTTAAGGATCAAGTGATGTCGTTTCGAAAGGGGAAAGCAACCCACCAATCGGCACAATCTGTTTTTCATTTCGCACAAGAATTTTTTAAAAATCAAATTCCTCGCGAAAGAGGAGTGTATGTATTGAGACGGGATGTAAAATCCTATACCGATGAAATCCCGCTCCATGAAAATTCACCCCTTTGGCAAATGCTCCATTCTTTAACG
>CANBTI010000096.1 GCA_947372355.1 Bdellovibrionales bacterium
AGAATTCTATCCTGAGGTGTTTAAGGCTAAACAAGAATTTTTTGATCAATCAGGAACCGTGCATGATGACGACACTGAATTTGAACAACGCATGAGTTTATTCATGGATTGGTATCTTTTTGATCGCCAAATTCCAAGTTTAGGAATGGCTCCAATCACTCACTACATCAGACAAAATCAACATGAATTTTCAGAGCCTGAGAAACAACTTGCTGAAGATCTTTCTCACTCTATCCATTCCATTTTTTATTTTCGTGGAACCTCATTCTTCGGTAAAAAATTAGTGCTACAAGATTTATTCTCCAAAAAGAAATACAAAGTAGTTGATCCAAGATTGAAACATGCCTTTGCAAGGGGAGATATATTCGAAGCTCGATTATTCCCTCACGACGGCAAACATTTCTTTTCACAAGGCTTTTGTTTTCATCCTGTTGAAATGAAATCATTTATTTTTAATGAAGTGAAAAAAATTAGATTTCAAGACCGCGAGCGCCACCTTCAATTAATTCTACAACTCGCTCAAATGAAATTAAAACATCAACGTTTTGCACACATTGATGTGAAACACATTTACGGTTTTGATTCTAAATTTTAATTAAATTATTTACTGAAATTATTGATAAATTGATCAAATAAATAACTAGAATCATGCGGACCAGGTGAACTCTCCGGATGGTATTGCACTGAGAATGCATTCATCGAAGGAACACTAATTCCTTCGCAACATTCATCATTCAAATTCACATGTGAGGTTTTTGCAGTTGCAGGCAGAGTGGATGGATCCACTGCATACCCATGATTGTGAGAGCTAATTTCAACTGAAGAACTCACTAAGTTTTTCACGGGTTGATTGCCACCACGGTGACCGTATTTAAGCTTGTAGGTTTTAGCGCCGAGAGCAAGGGCAAGAATTTGATGGCCCATGCACACACCAAACAACGGCATTTTACCTAAAATCTCTTTCACGTTTTTTACGGCGTAAGTTGCTACCGATGGATCGCCAGGACCGTTGGATAAAAACACACCATTCATTTTTTCATCTTTGAATGCTTTTAAAACTTTTTCAGCAGGATAATCCGCCGGCACTACCCAAACATCACAGCCGCGCGCTTGCAATTCACGAAGTAATTGTGCTTTCACACCATAATCATAGGCGATCACTTTGTATTTTGGTTGAGTCGCTTTTAACCAATAAGGCTCTTTAGTGGTTACATCCATGATCCAATCATGGTTTTCCGGATAAAATTTTGGAACACGCTTATCTGCAAAAGATTTTTCGTTAGTGATGAAACCAGGAACCACTCCACGCTCACGCAAGTAAAGAGTGAGTGCGCGTGTGTCCACTCCATGCAAACCAGTAACATTATTTTTTTTCAAAAAATCATCTAGAGTTGCATTCGTTTGATAATGGATTGGGGTTTCGCAATATTGAGAAATGATCATGCCGCGAGCATGGATTTTTTTACTCTCCATATCTTCAGCGTTCACTCCTGTGTTTCCGATATGAGCAGAAGTGAAAGTAATGATTTGGCCTGCGTAAGATGGATCCGTTAAAATTTCTTGGTAGCCAGACATCGAAGTATTAAAAACCACTTCTCCAGAAATGGGTTCTTTCAATTCAGCTCCAATGAGTTCACCAGAAAAAACCACTTCTTTTCCGCCGTGTCCAAGAACTAAATAACCCTTCATTTTTCCGTACTCCATTTCACATCGCCACCAACAATTGTTGCCATCACCGCACCTTGGAACTCTCGTCCTAAAAACGGGGAGTTCGAACTTTTCGATGCCAGCATTTCAGGAGTGAGTTTCCATTTTTGCTCGAGATCTAAAATTGTGATGTCTGCATCATTTCCTACACTTAAAGCTGCATTATGTGAAAACAATTTTGCTGGCGCCGAAGAAAGAGCCTGAATCATTCGAGATAAGCTTAATTTTTTATGCTGCACAAGCCCTAGCATCAAGGGAACGGTGGTTTGGAGTCCTAAAATGCCGTTTGCAGCGAGTTCAAACTCAGTTTCCTTATCCATGCAGCCATGGGGAGCGTGATCAGAAGCAATGATATCAATTACTCCACTATTCAATGCCTCCAACAAGACCTCTTGATGCTCAGCACTTCTGAGTGGAGGAGCCATTTTATAATCTGCCCGAGAATGGCGATGATTGCATCCATGATCGCACTTCATCAGCAACTGATCACTCATGAGTAGATGATGGGGGGTGACTTCGGCAGTGATGTTGAGTCCGGCTTCTTTTGCCCTTCTCACCAAATTCACTCCTTCGATCGTAGAAATATGAGCGATGTGAACGCGAGCTCCTGTTAATCTAGCGAGCGCAATCTCACGCGCCACCATGATTTCTTCCGAAGCAGCCGGATTTCCGCGGTAACCCAGAAGCGCTGATACCGCCCCTTCATTCATCGGGGCATCTTTCGAAAGATTTAAATCTTCTGCATGACTGATGATCGGGATATCAAAAGTGGCTGCATATTCCATTGCTTTTCTCATGAGGGCGGAATTCATGATCGGCATTCCATCATCACTGATCGCGCGAACTCCGGCTTCCACCATGAATCCAATATCAGCAAGCTCTTCACCCTTTAGCCCTTTGGTAACTGCGCCGATCGGGAAAACGCGAGACTGACCCGCATCACGGGCTTTTTCTAAAATGTAACGAGTGGTGATTGCTGAATCATTCACAGGCAAAGTATTTGCCATGCAAGCAACACTGGTGAAACCACCCAAAACCGCCGCGCGAGTTCCGCTCGCAATGGTTTCTTTATATTCTAAGCCTGGTTCTCTCAAGTGCACGTGAACATCAAAAAAACCAGGAGTGATTATTTTTTGAGAAGCATCAATTTTTTTTACGCCCGATAGTGAATCAAAAGATCCAGGTTGATCGATGGCTTTAATTTTTCCGTTAGCGATTAAAATATCTTTTAATGCATCGATCTTTTGATCAGGACTCACCACTCTTCCGCCGCGAATTACGAGTTCCATTCGAATACTCCTTTAAATGCAGCCATTCTTGCCCAAACACCGTTTTCCACTTGTTTTAAAATTAACGATTGTTTTGAATCAGTCACTTCGGAATCAATTTCCACTCCACGATTCATGGGGCCTGGATGCAAGATCACCGCTGAAGGCTTGAGTAGTTTTGCACGCTCTACGGTGAGCCCCCAGAAATGGCGATACTCTTGGGTAGTAGGAAAAAAGGCTACTTTTTGCCTTTCTAATTGTAAGCGCAACATCATCACTGCATCGGCATTAGCTAAAATTTCTTTTCCATGAGGAGTGTCCATACGATGGATCACCTTCACCTTTGGAAATAAACTGAGATCAGAGGGCATCAAAGTTTTAGGAGCAACGAGCGTTACTTCGGCGCCGAGCTTAGTGAGCCCATGAATATTAGAGCGTGCCACGCGAGAGTGATAAATATCCCCCACGATTAAAATGTTTTTTCCCTTAAAAGGAAGTTCTTGATCAGGAGAAAGATTCCATTGCTCCATCAAGCTCATGGAATCGAGAAGTGCTTGAGTTGGATGTTCGTGGTGTCCGTCGCCGGCATTGATTGCGGGTAAATTGCAAGCATCTGCCAGCCAATCGATCGCGCCACCCGATGAGTGCCTCATCACGAGTGCATCCGCTCCATATTGCAGAATCGTTTTTACGGTATCCAGTAAAGATTCACCCTTTGCCATACTGGAAGCGCCCCCCGTGAAGGAAACATGGGTTCCGCCTAATTTTTTTACCGCATTTTCAAATGAAAGTTTAGTTCGGGTAGAGTTTTCTACAAAAAACAAAAGAATGTTCTTACCTTTTAAGGTTTGAGAAAACTGTTCCGGATTTTTTTTGATTTGAAATGAAAGGGAAAGGAATTTTCTAAGCTGAGTTTCACTGAGTTCACGAATGGTGATCAAATTTTGCATCTCAGAAATCTAGGTTAGTGTTCACCCTGATAAAGTGCAAGTTTTATCCGGAAATGATGATCTCCCTCAATTGAATCATCAAAAGAAGGATAACCACCCCGGCCAAGACCGGGCGAACAATCTTTTCCGCACGATGAGTTGCAAACCGAGCTCCCAAAAATCCTCCTGCAATCATTCCTGAAGCCATGATCAAACCTTGCCGAGGATGTACATAACCCTGAACTCCATACGAGATGAGTGAAACACCTGCAGAAATGGTGTTTGCTAATTTTGAGAGCAAGAGTGCTTCGAAAAGTGGAAGTTTAGCCGCCCACAAGAGCCCAAGTAACATGAAGGTTCCTCCACCAGGGCCAAAGAATCCATCATAAAAGCCAACCACTAATCCGGTGAAGAATAAAATACCGAGATCTCTTTTACTCACGTGTATTCCATGAACTTCAGCCTCATGTAAAAACATCTTCTTGTTCCATAAAAACCAAAGCACAAGAGGACAAGCCCCAATTAAAATGTATCTAAAATATAACTTTGGAATCAGTGGTGAACAAAGTGACCCTAAAAAAGAACCAAGACCAATGGCCAAGAGAAATGCAAAACCCTTTTTTAAGTGCAGCGGATGTTTACGAAGATAAACCAAGAATGCAATGAGGGCGCCTGATGTTCCCACAATTTTATTCGTTCCAATTGCATGAGCACCTGGCTCGAGTACTGAACTCAAAACAGGAAGCGTGATTAATCCACCTCCACCCGCAATGGAATCAATACATCCGGCAACAAATCCAGTGATGGTGAGAAGGAATTCTTGGAACATTTTAAGATTTAATCATGGGATATGGAAGAACAAAACTACAGAATCACTGGTCTCAAAATGAAACCGATCATCTCTCAAACCCCACTGAACGAGCATTGAAGCTGGCACTGAGCTTGCTATTAACAAAATAATATATATATTTCTATTAATCGTTTTGTTTCAGGAGAACTCATGAAGAAGATCGTTTCATCACTAATTTTGCTTTTTTCAGTAAACCTCGCATTTGCATCGATCAGTTTTGCGGAATGTCACTTAGGCTCTGATGGAATAATTATTGTGGCGATGTTTGCGCACTCAATTCCGATGGAACTTGGAGCTGTTATGATGATGATCGTAATATCCCAGATACAAGACCAGTTGAATGTCATTTAGGTTCAAATGGAAAGCGGTATTGTGGTCATGATTGTGGATTAAATTCCGATGGCACTTGGAGTTGTGATTAAAAATAAATATGAAATACCTATTATTCATTTTTAGTTTTGGATTACTTCTCTCCCATTCATCAGAGGCAAAAACATTCAATTGTACATTTTTACATCCATTCAAAACGGGTACAATAAAGATCGAAAATAATATCGCAACCTTAATTGAATGGGGAGCGGGTCCAGGAGGCTATCCAGGACAACCCACTCGCACGGGATTGCCTGTTGTTGAAACGGAAGGTTTATTAACAATTGATTACTTAAGGACTAATTCGGCAGGAATTGAAATGTTCATCCAGCTTTCTAAAGATGATTCATCTCCAGTAACTTATCGATATTCACTCATTCCCTATGGTGATACGGACACCATCTGCATATTAAATGACGAAACAATCAAAAACTAGAATACTAACGGGGAATGAAAATGAAACTATTTTTTTTAACTTTGACTGCCTTCAGTTTAATTTCTGCTACTAATGCCTATGCTGAAAAATTTGGCTGTTATGCAATCAAAACCGCTAACACATCATCAACCGTAGATTTTTCTGAACAGAAAGTATTGTTTAAAGGGATGAATGGAAGGTTTACTCTTCTTAAAGGCGATTCTGATGCACCACTTAAGTTAACCCGAGTATTTGATGAAGATACTGATGCCGCTGGAAAAACTTATCAGATTCCATCTCTCGCCTTTCAAAAAGATGGTGAAGACTGGTTTTCGATTGCACTCGGCGCACATAAAAATACCGACATGATTGCAACCAACTATGGCGATTACGTTCGCGTATATTTTTTGAAGGAATCTGATCTTAGCGATGAATGCGCAATTTTCAGTGGTGATTTCAATAAATTGGGCGGAGTTTTTTACTAATTTAAATCGTTATTGAGTGGGTGTGATTAGGCCTTTAAAGTAAAGAAACAGTGTGCTAGAAACGGCTTAAATATTAGGGGAATACTATGAAAAATATATTGATTGTGTTGTTTGCATTTGGATCATTTTCCGCTTTTGCAGGTGAATCCTATAAATGTAATGATACAAAAAAAACCGATGGCGGTTTTGAGTTAAACTTTGAAAATGATAAATCTGTTACCGTCGCTACCTATGATGGTGATGAGTATTCTTTAAGTTTTGCAAATATAACTGCCAAAAATATTATTTTTGGAAATTACGAATATGATGGCTACGGAGGTTCTATTGAACTTCTTTTACCTCAAAATTTCACAATTTCTGAAAGCAAGATTTCTGAAGAATTTAAAGCTAGCTTAACCCATAAAATTTACTCAGAACTTGGTCATGTAGGGACTGAAAAGGTCTCTGCAGTTTGTAAAAAGGCAGTTAAATAATTCCAAAACTTTAGTTAATGGGGAATAATATGAATAAAATAATCTTTTCATCTTTGATTGTAACTTTTATGACTTTTCAATCGGCGCATGCAGATTTACAAATAGTGAAAGAGTGCAAACTTTCGAAGCTCATTAATAATCAAGTTCTTGAAGAAGGTTTAAGTAAAAGTGAATATCCTGATTTGATCGTTTCACGATTAAACGGATCACTTTCAATTCAAATCGGTGATTTTAAATTTAATAAATATGAACCAGATTACCAATGGATAGTTACTGAAAAATACATCTCTACCGAACAAAATCTTTATAAGATCTCTTCAAAAGTTAATTCAAACAAATTTCAAGTTGAAGTGACTAAGAGTAGAGCAAGCGTTGCAATCATTAATAATGGTAACGCAGAGGTTTTTGCTCGTTTTGTTTGTAACTATGCTAAATATTAATTCTGTTATTTTTAGGGTCGCAAATATTAATGATTTGCCAGAAATAGTAAGCTTACTTGCTGACGATGAGCTGGGTCAAACTCGCGAAAAAGTTTCAAACGAAGTATCAAAAGAATATTTAGTGGCATTCCAAGAGATAAATAATGATCCAAACAATGAAATTATTGTCGGGGTTCTAGAAAATGAAATTATTTCAGTTCTTCAGCTTACCTATATTCCCAATCTATCTTTAAAAGGAACAAAACGCGCTTTAATCGAAGGGGTCAGGGTATCTTCAAAAATTCGTGGTCAAGGAATTGGTCGTTTATTTTTCAAGTTTGCACTTGCGCGCGCAAAGACTAAAGGATTCAAACTAGCTCAATTAACGACAAATAAAACTAGATCAGATACAATTCGTTTTTATGAAGATCTCGGCTTTAAATCTACTCACGAAGGAATGAAGTTACTCATTGATTAACTATATCTTCAGTAATTCGCGATTCCATTTGAACAGTGCCTAAGTCTAAAAAATTTTGTAATATAGTAAAATGGAAATTTCATATAGAAGTGTTGATTTAAACAATCTTAAGGAGATGGAAGAAATCGCTGCTATCGATATGACCATTCCAGCAAAGTTCGATTCATTTTTTACCGTAAATAAAAAAACCATTTCTGAACGATTAGATCAGTTATTGAAGTTTAAAAATGATGATTTTTTTGAAGTAGCTCTTAGCCCAAGTGGAAAAATCATTGCTTATCACGCACTCACTCAATTCAAAACACCTCATGGATTGATGGCTGCTGATGTTCATACCTTATGGGTGGATCCAGAGTTTCGACTAAAAGGGATCGCCAGAACCTTAAAGGCAAAAGGTGAAGCTTGGGCAAAAGCTCATAAACTTCATCATATTTCAACTTTTGTAAGTGCCAAAAATACAAAAATGCTTTCCATCAATGAAAAAAATGGATTTGAATTGATTGGACACAAAATGAGAAAGCTCATTAAATAATAAAAGAAGGATTGGAATTTAATCTGATCAAAAGTTCAAGGTTCCGAAGCACCTTGCAACCACCAATGAAACCCGGGGCGAATCAAAGTTAAGCGTTGGGGATCCATTCCATTTTTTTGATAAACGAAATATCTGAACATTCCGATTTGATCGAGATCAAAAACAAAACCCTGCATTTCATTAGATGGCCGTTTTATTTTTCCACTCGATTGCTTGGATATTTCTTCCCACACTACAGAAGCATGAGGATCATGAGCAAGATCGATACTGATCCTTTGTTTTGGTGAAAGCTTTTTGATGGCATCCGCAGTTTCTGGATAATGTGTAGTGAGCATGAATCTCACATTGTTTCTTTTTAGTTCAAGAACTAACTTCTGTAACATTTCAGGATTGGTTTGATTCCCAGGCATGAACTGTCGGGCATAATGATCAAACATTGCCACTAGATTTGAAATCACATAATCAGGATCTGATTTTGCTAACACAGGATCTAAATTCCCAATTTGAAAAACAGATTGGCCCTGAAACTGAGTGATCTTATGTGAAACCAGAGGATCTACTAATTTTTCAGGCCATGCAACATCGGTAGAAAT
>CANBTI010000097.1 GCA_947372355.1 Bdellovibrionales bacterium
ATTTGGTCTCGCGGCACCTTCGAAAAAACACTCACACCTGAAGAAGTAATGGAAAATGCGAAAGCATATTTAAAGAAGAATGCAAAAGCCTCATGGGTGGCTTTGGGGCAATCGGTTGAACGCTATCCAGATCTTTGGAAGGCTTTACCTGTGAAAAGAAAATTAGAAGTTCATTCCATCACTCAACATCAGTTGCAGCCCAGAATGATGGCTACTTTGGTTTGGGAAGCGGTTCAACAGGGTTTATTTCGTGATCCATCCATGCTGAAACCAAGGTATTTACGCGATTCCGAGGCTGAGGTGAATTTAAGAAGTGGTAAGTTGAAAGTAGCGCCAGTGATTCACCGCGGCGGAATTGCATAATGCATTAAATGTGTTAGCCTGTTGACATAGGCAACATATGAAAAAAATTTACATCCTTCCTAATCTCATCACCACCGCCAACATTGTTTGTGGGTTCCTTTCGATGATTCATTCCATTCAAGGCGATTTTAATCGTGCATGTTGGTTGATCATTGTTGCAGCAATTTTTGATTCTCTTGATGGTCGTGTGGCAAGAATGGCAAAAGCGACTTCTGCCTTTGGAGTTCAGTACGATTCACTCTCTGATCTCACTTCATTTGGGATTGCTCCAGCAATCATGCTTTACTCATTTGCTCTTCATGATCTTTCGCGTTTTGGAATTAGTGCGGCCGCATTTTATTGCGTTTGTGCAGCATTAAGACTCGCTCGTTTTAATGTAAGCGCCGAAGAAAAAGATCCGACTAAATTGAAGAAAATTCGTAAGGGATATTTTCAAGGAATGCCATCACCCGCTTCTGCTGGAATTATTGTCACTAGTGTGATGTTGCAATTAGAGACAGGAATCTTTTCTGGACGCACCCTAAATGTATTCATGGCCATAATCGGATTGCTCCTCGCACTTTTAATGGTGAGCAATATTCCTTTTCCATCCTTTAAGGATTTGAATTGGAGATCAAAAGGAAAAGCTTGGATTTTACTTATTCCGGTAGTGTTTATTTTAAGCGCAATTCAAATGCCTGAAATTACTTTGTTTGCAGCAGGATTTTCATATTTAGTGATCGGAATGATTTGGGCAGGTTACATGAGCTTTATTCGAGATAAAAAACAAAATTCAGGAGAGAAGAGTGCTTCTTCACCGGTTTAATTTTTTAATTGTAGTTTTGTTTTCAACTATTACGGCAAATGCAACCGTGCTCGTGAATGCGCCGAATCCATATCCACAATATGTGATGGGTGATACTGGCATTGTGATTGATTATGCTGGGAACGCAGCGGGAGCTCCGGCAGTTGGAAGTGTAAATACGGTAAAAGGATATCGAGTTTTAAACACGAGTGTGAATGCGGCTGCTGATCGGGTTTATGTTGATGTGAGTAGTGATGCAACTTTCACCACTGGAAAAACCATCGGTGTAACACTAGTGAATTTAAGCAGTAATTCTGAAATTACCATAGCAGGAGCGGGAATTGTGAGCGGAATGGGTCCGCCGCTAGATTGTGGTAATTCAAATTGTTTTGATGATGGAAAAGCAGCGATTTATACCCAAAGTACGACGCTGAGAATTTCATTTTCACTTACAGCTCTTTGCGCAACGGTATCAGGCGATTTATGCACTCATTACACTACTTTGAGTAATGATCGTTTTACTCAATCCATAGCGGTTCACTTTGGAGTAGTGGATAATGCAACTATTCCAAGTAGTACGGTAACGGCTGCAACAGGCACTGGAAATTCTGATTTGCTTTCTTCTTTTACCTTAGCTGTTTCTGATATTGCACCTGTTATGTCTTCGACTTCATGTCCGGCTAATTTTTATTTTCCAGGTGACACTCAAATTTATTTTAACACGGGATTATTCACTGCGTCTGTTGGAGCAACAGGAACAAATGGAACTTCTGGGGCTGCTCTTCAGTATTTAATTGCCATGGCCAATGAGGTGAGTGTTGCTGCCACGCTTGATGGATCAACAAGTAATGCAATTATTTCTTACGCTCCTTATGGTCAATCACAACAAACCATTGCTGGCTTTACCAATACCACTAATTTAACAGATCACTCTTATTTGATGATTGTACAGGCGCAAAACCGTGCAGGTATCATTTCTGCAACAGGATCTTCTGCTACTTGTAGTGGAGTGCAATCCCAAAATATCAGTGGAATACTGAATGAGAGTAAATGCTTCATCGCTACCGCTGCTTATCAAGATGGAAAAGCAGCTCCGGTGATGATGTTAAGAAAGTTTCGCGATCAAATTCTTTCTCATTTTTCAATAGGTCGTGATTTCATTAAAACTTATTACACCTATTCTCCAGCGTTGGCAGAATGGGCTTGGGATAAACCCATTATTCGTTCGATTGCATTAAAGGCTCTAGCCCCGATTGAATTAATGGCCTGGGTATTATTAAAGTTTTCTTCTGCTGAAGAAGTGGCAGCTCAAGAATCAACCCAGCCTTATATCGATCGATTAAAAAAAGAGCTTCCGCCAGAAAAAAATGCTCCCACTTCTAATGAGAGTTATTCAGAGCAAGAAAGAAAAAAATTACTCGAAAACCAACCCCTCTCTCCCTCGGCAAATGAATCTTACATTGATCGATTGAAAAAAAAATTAGCAGAAGAAGAAAAAACCGAAGCTTCAGCGAATGGATATTCGGAAAAAGAAAAAAATAAATTACCAGCAACTGTTGATCGTGAGAGTCCAATCACCGTTGTTAAAGAGGGGCGAGATCACAAACTAGGTAGAGGCGAAATGCCTGATATCAAAAATGCTGCCGGCTTTAAATTTGGTATTTCTCCAGGAATGCAGGTAACTGTTGCCAATAGCGTTCATACTTTTAAAGACGTTTATGGAAGTGGTTTCCAACCCGAACTGATGTTTCATTATGAAAGACAACTTTTTCATTCAGAAAATTTTGGTAGTTTTGGTTTAGGAACTGATTTCGGTTTGGCATACTCTGGTGGCCAAGGATTATTGCAATTTGGATTTAATGGTTCAAGTCAATCCATCACTGGTTTTGGCTTTTTCCAAGTTCCATGGATCATCAATGCCACTTATCGATTTAATCTCCTCAGAATACTTCGTCCGTATATTACTGCTGGGCCTGGCGCAATTTTTTATACAGAAACTCGTAACGACACCAAAGGTGATAAACGTGGTTATTCTGCAGTATATGCAGGTAGTTTAGGTACCTCTATTTTAATGGACTTTCTCGATTCAGGAACGAGTAGAGACAGTTACTTATCTAATGGAATTCAACACACGTATTTATTTTTAGAATATCTTTACCTCAATACATTTAAATCAACGGTTACATTCAAGCGCGCGGGCATTTATTCTGGATTTCTTTTTGAGTTTTAATCATGACTATTAAATATGCATTTCGGGTTGCCTACTTGGGTAAAAATTTTTGTGGTTGGCAACGCCAGTCTAAGGGTGGGCCTGAATCGCCAATTCTTCCTGCAATTCAAGAACTATTAGAAGATGCGCTCTCTCGTGTTACGGATGAAAAAATTACCGTAATTGGAAGTGGGCGCACCGATGCCGGTGTAAATTCGGTGGGGCAAGTGGCACACTTTAGAACTCAAAATCAAAAACTCACTACTGATAATTTAAAACGCGGAATGAATACGTTTCTTCCACCAGAGATCCGAGTGATGAGGGTGGATCGGGTGAGTGAAGATTTTCATGCTCAACGTTCTGCGATGAAGAAACAATACAGTTATTATTTTCAGCAAGGACCTGGTCCTTTGCCTCATTTGATGGATACCACTTGGTGGATTTATAAAAATTTAGATGTAGCAAAGATGCAGGAGGCGATCTCTCATCTTCGAGGTGAACATGATTTTAAAGCTTTTCAAGCAGCGGATGCTAATCCTTTGAAATCAACGGTGCGATCCATCTTAGAAGCGGAAGTAACTCAGGAAATGATGCCTGTTTTTCCAGGCGCGGATTTGAATGAAGAAGGCTATTCGGTGATCCGGGTAAGACTCGTGGGAACCGGGTTTCTGAAGCAAATGGTGCGGGGCATTGCAGGTACTTTGCTGAAGGTGGGCGAAGGGCGTAGAAATCCCCAAGAAAT
This sequence comes from Bdellovibrionales bacterium, assembly GCA_947372355.1. Lineage (GTDB taxonomy): Bacteria > Bdellovibrionota > UBA1018 > UBA1018 > CAIMNF01 > CAIMNF01. The sequence continues at coordinate 4,099 of CANBTI010000097.1, forward strand.
GCAGGATATTTTGATTAAAAAAGACCGTTCACTTGTTGGCACTACTGCGCCTCCAAAGGGGCTGACATTAGAGCGTGTTTGGTATAGCATCTTCTGAAACAAACAGAAGGCTTATATGGAAACCCAGATTAAATTAGAAAACGTATCTTCAGTTCAGAAAAAATTCATCGTTACGATCCCTGCTGGAAAAGTAAATCAAGTGATCGAACGTAAATTTGCGGAAGCTCAAAAAACTGCAAAAATTAAAGGCTTTCGCCCAGGCCATGTGCCTATCAGTATGGTGAAGCAATATTACAAAGAAGAGGTGCAGCAAAATGCAATCAACTCTTTGATCAATGAAACTTACAGCCAAGCATTGAAAGCTCATCCTCTTCGCATCATTGGTGAACCACAAATTGAAGGTCCAAACGAAAAAGAAAAACTTCTCTTGAGTGAAGGAAAAGATTTCTCTTATGTGGCAATGGTGGAAGTAGTGCCTGAAGTGGATCCAAAAGATTACAAAGGATTATCCATTGAAAAACCATCTGCAGAAGTAACCGCAGACGATATCGAAAAATTGAAAAAGAATTTACTCGATCGTAAAGCAGAAATTACTCCTGTTACTCGCGCAGCAAAAGTAGGCGATTTCGTTGATTTCAAATACGACGGAAAAGTGAAAACCGATAAAGGAATGGAAGCACAACCAAACTTGAGTGGAGATCGCAGTGCTGAAATCGGCAGTGGTCAATTGATTCCTGAGTTTGAGAAAAACATCGTTGGCTTAAAAGCCGGCGAAAGTAAAACTTTCAAAATGACTTACGCAAAAGATTTCACCGATGCAAATCTTGCGGGTAAAGATGCTGAGTACACAATTGATGTACGCGAAGTGAAAGAAAAGATCTTGCCAGCTTTTACTGAAGAATTAGTAAAAGAGTTTGGTTATGAGAGTCTTGCTGATTTTGATAAAAAATCAAAAGAGATGCTCACTAAAAATAAAGCAGAAGAATCCGATAACATTCTTCGTAACAACATGATTGAAGCGTTGATTGCGAAAAATGAGATCGAAGTGCCACAAGGGTTGGTTTATTCCCAAATGCGTGCACTTGCAGATGATTACAGCAACGAATTGAAACGTTATGGTTTCAATGATCAAATGGTTCAATCGGCGATCGTGAGCCAATTGCAAGATTTCAAAAAACGCGCTGAAACTCAAGTTCGCGCCGGCATTTTGCTCGATGCAATTTCTAAAAAAGAAAAAATCGAACCAAAAGCATCTGACATCGAAGCAGAAATGATCAAGATGGCAACTAACTTTGATGTTGATGTTAAAACCTTGAAAGATCGTTTCGAGAAAAATCCTCGCGATCAATCTAATTTTGAATACCGCGTTCGTGAAGAGCTTACGATTCAAATGATTTTAGGCGCAGCAAAAATCAAAAAATAGGCCTTCGGCGACTTATTGATGCTTAGTGTGTCATATTCATAGTTAAAGTAAAAAAGGGCTCTTCGAAAGAAGAGCCCTTTTGGGTTTATTGATTAATTAATCACTAGTTTAAATTTGGTGTTGCCATTTCAAGATCTGAATTAAATTCAACAATCACGGTTTTTCCGGTGGGTTTCAAGTCACCGTTTCGTTTTAGCTCTGATATGCTCACGTTTTCCATTGTTACCGAACCGTCTCGATGGATGTTCGCTATTGCGCCCTCGAAATTAAAAACAGTACCATTGCTCAATTCTACATAGGTTTTTTGAAGGGCAGATAGTTTTGAAACCGTAAAGCCTTTGATTTCCATGTCAGTACCAAGATTAATTCGAGTCACGGTGAGGTCTATGGGTGAGCCATTAAATGAGAATGTTTTTTTCTTCGACCGATACGTGAAATAAGCTGACGCTATTTCAGTGGGTAAAAAATTAGCGCCTTCTTTAATCGAAATCGGTAGGCCCATTGTATTGCCATTACTAAATGCGACATCACCATTCTTAAGCTCGAGTATCAAGTAGTGAGATTCAGAGAATTTTGCAGGAAACTCTGAATTGAAATTTATAATATTGCAATACGGGTAGGAGTATTTACGTGTATACAATCTTCTGGTGTTGATCAAAACCGTAAATTTGTTTGATAACTCAGTCGGATCTGAGGTCTTAAATAAGCGATCGTCAGCAACGTCACCTTCAAGAATACAGTAAGAAATGTTCAACGGTGAGGAGGTTGGCGGTACAGGTTCAGGTTTAATAATGGGTAGCTTTTGTTCTGTTTCCCAAACGAGTTTTTCAGAAATTTGATTTGAAATAAAATATCGAGATTCAGCAGTGAGATTATTTTCAAGTTTTGCTAAGCCTGCGTACTCATGATGAACCAAGCGATATTGAATTGCCCCTTTCGTGCTGGATTCATCATCAATCACTGGGTTCATAAAGCGGTCAAAATTACAAGTAATCGATAATGAGCCGCTTGAATCAGTTTTATTGATACAAGTTTTTTCAACGGTATCCTTACCTTTAGTGAGTAAAATCGGTTTTTTTGTACAACTCACTACCGCTCTTCCTAATACATTCAACATTTGAGATTTATAAATTTCTGTTGTTACTTCTTTTGGGAGTTTTAAACTTTCATAATTTCCTACATTAATCCAAGATGCGATATTGTCGCGAATGGAAAGAATGCGTCTTTCGCATTCATCGCCTCCATTTCCTGCACCCGCGCTATTTTGCGCGAAAGCCAATGGGGTAATTTGGTTTACTAGAATAAGTCCTAAAAGAACAAATAATTTACGGTTTTTCATACTAACTGTTTCCTTCTATTTCGGAATATTGTGGGCTATGGGTCAGGTTGCGACCCGATTGCATCAAGGCATCTTCGTTCTCAAGTGAAGTTTGCACATCACGAGGACACTCCGTAAGCCTGAAAAAATTTAAATTTACTTGATACACTTGATCCGCGGTGGCTTCTTTCACGGCAATGGCTTGAGTGAATTGCTGTTTGAATCTTCGGATCAGCTCTTTTGCGAGTGGGATTTTATTTTCCTCAATCGCCAAACTAAAGGATTGAAATTCTCTTTCTAAAACTGATTGTGATTCGAGTGCTTGTTCCGCCATTCGAATTGCACCACGATGATGTTCACGTACGGCCTTCATGGATACATCATCTTTAGTTGAAATCACTTGATTGGTTGATTCCAATCTACCGGTTTGATCATTGATGGAGAGAAGATTTAATTCTTGTAAACGGATGAGCGCAGATTTGATTTCATTAATCGATACGCGGCCGCCTAAGTAGGAGTGAATTTCTGTTGGCGAACCACTGAATTTTTTCAGTTGGGTCATGCTGATGATTGCAAAATGAACCCATTGCGCGATCACGGTGTACTCTTCAATTTCTTTGATTTTGAAATCGGAATGATGATTGATTTCAGAAATCCAAATGCGGCATAATTTTTTTTCTTCATCGCTTTCAGCGTTGCTTAATTGAATGATTGCGCGGAAATATAAAAGTTCCGGTGTTGAGAGTGTTAATCCTTTTTGCAAAAACTCCACGTGTTTCAAGCGGAGTGGGCGAGTGCCTTGCAAAAGCATGATCAGGAGACTAGGGGCCTTGAGTTCCATTTCTTTTGCCCATGCGCGCGCAGAGAAACTCGGGTTTTCTCTTTGTTTTGCAACGAGAGTATCGAGCAAAAACTGCCTTGGGTTTTGATAATGATAAACGCCCACTTTCTTCATGAGCTGGATCATATACCTAAATTTATCGCATTGCAACTAAAATGTGATCAGGTGATCATTCTTTGTGATCAGTGGATGATTTTCACCGTGTCGGTGAATTTAATCGATTTTGACAAAATTCACCGAGTCGATTGATTTCGTTAATAAAAACTTTGAGATTTTTGGAGATGAGAAGAAGGGGTAAATTGCTCATGAGATAAGTAAGTTTTGAGATATTGTTCAGATTGAAGAGTTAATAAGTATGATAAAAATTGATCTATTTAACAAAAAAGGGCTCTTCTTTCGAAGAGCCCTTTTTTGTTTTAAAGTTCATGAACTAAACTAGGTTTTTAATTTTTATATTCGGGATTGAAATAGTAGCACATTCCATTAAAACGATTGGCAGCTTTGTTAAATTTCAAAATTAGATATTTTCCATTAACTTTTAAATTATAACCTGGGTCTAAATTGCGATCTTTATCTAAATGTTCTCCTCTAACAGCAATGCTA
>CANBTI010000098.1 GCA_947372355.1 Bdellovibrionales bacterium
ACCGCTGCCAATGAAACAATCACACTTCCACTCGTGAATGGATTTACTTATAACGCCGTTGTGGATTGGGGAGATGGAACTGCGACTTCTACTATTCTTGCATACAACTCAGCAAATAGAATTCACACTTACGCCACTGCTGGGGATTATACTGTTACCCTAAATGGAAATATAGAGGCATTTTCCTTTTCAATATCTGGCGTAGGAAATCCGTTACAGTTAATTTCTATTCCGAATTTAGGAAAAGTGGGCTGGAAAAGTTTTTACTATTCATTTTATAATTGCTCTAATCTTACCACAGTCGCTGGAGGTGATGTATCTCAGGTGACCGATATGACTGGCATGTTTCGAAATGCAACGAACGCAGTTCCGGATACGTCGACTTGGAATACTGGAAATGTGACTAGCTTTTTTCAAATGTTTTTAAACGCAACGAATGCTAATCCAAACACTACAAACTGGAACACAAGCAAAGTTACTAGTATGGGTTCCATGTTCACAAACGCATCCCATGCAAATCCTGATACCTCAAATTGGAATACTTCCAATACAACGAGCATGTTTCAAATGTTTTATGGCGCTTCGATTGCAAATCCAAATACCACTAATTGGAATACTTCAAAAATACCCTCTCTAGAGGGAATGTTTGCTTACGCAACGTTGGCAAATCCAGATACTTCAAACTGGGATACCTCAAATGTAACTTACATGGGCTATACTTTTTTGAGTGCAACTCATGCAAATCCAAATGTTACTAATTGGAATACTGCAAAGGTTACTTACATGGGAGATTTATTTACTGGTGCCATTATTGCAACTCCAAATACAAGCAATTGGAATACGAATAATGTAACTGACATGTATCGAATGTTTTGTCAGGCTTCAGCTGCGAATCCAAACACTTCAAATTGGAACACGAGCAATGTGGCTAATATGTCGCAAATGTTTTACGGTGCTACTTCTGCAAATCCGAATACTTCTAATTGGAATACAACAAATGTAACTAATATGAATGCTATGTTTTTACAGGCACCCGTTGCTACTCCAAACACTACAAACTGGAACACTTCTAAAGTTACTAATATGAGTAATATGTTTTATTCTGCGTCTGCAGCAAATCCAAATACAACTAACTGGAACACTGCGAATGTTACTACCATGTCAGGGATGTTTTTATTAGCTTCTGCTGCAAATCCAAACACCACTAATTGGAATACAAATAATGTTACGGATATGTCTAATATGTTTTATGTTACGGATCATGCTAATCCTGATGTATCCAATTGGAATACCTCGAACGTAACCAGTATGGCTTCCATGTTTAGAAGAGCCATAATAGCAAATCCAGATGTTAGTCGTTGGAATATGAGTAAGGTTACTGATATTTCATGGATGTTTGCGGATGCTGCACTCGCCAACCCAGATGTTTCATCTTGGGATACTTCTAAAGTAACCACTATGGCAGGATTATTTTGCCCAATCCACAATGGAGCCCTATCGATCGCTACTCCCAACACTTCAAACTGGAATACCTCTAGCGTTACTGATTTCTCCTATATGTTTAATAATGCGCCACTCGCTAATCCAGTGATGACGAGTTGGGATTTTACTAAAGCAACAACTATGGCAGGCATGTTTATTTACTCTGGGATAAACACTGTGAACTACAGCAATATGCTCACCACTATTTCAGGACAAGCTGCTCCAAACAATATTACTTTAGGTGTCGGCAGTGCTAAATACTCAATTGGCGCAGCCACTACCGCTCGAGCCGCTCTCGTGACCAAAGGCTGGACCATCACCGACGGTGGCCAAGCTCCTTAAATTATATTCATTGTAAATTCAATTCTTACACAAACCCTATTGAAACACTTTTATTCGCGTGCTAAAATGCGCTTATGAAAAAACTAATCCTCATTGCTTTTTGTGTATCAACTTTAACTAGTGCAGCTCCTGCTATGGCTAGTTGTAAATTAAACATCACAGGAACTGTGGATGCTTCTCACTTTGCAGGTCTTGATGTAGATGCATTCAAAGCAAAATTAAATGATTCATTAGGATACAAAGCAACTACAAATCAATTGAAAGATGAAAACCAATTAAGTTATTCAATCATCATGAATTCAAACGGAAATGAAGCTAAAGTTACACTGAGCTTCACTACCCCAGAAACAACCGTTCAACATACCTCTGTGGTTACCTCTGTATTTGAATCGCGCCTAGACAATCAAGTGATCAATCGTTTTCAAGCGATTGTTCCTCGTTGTGACGACTAAAATTTAGATCTTTCCCATTTTACCGCTTTGATAATCTACAAATGCTTGGCGTATTTCTGCCTCTGAGTTCATCACAAACGGACCATAACCTACAATGGGTTCATTTAGAGGAGTGCCATTCAGAAATAGCACTACGGAATCTTCAACTGCGGAAAAAGAAAATTCTTCTCCAGCCCGCTCCATCAAAGCCAATTCTGCTGGCAAAACCTTTTCACCCGAATGAAGCTGAACCTCACCTTTTAAAATCAAAAAAGAAGTGGTGTCTCCCTCTTTCACTTTCAAACTCAAACTTGATCCAGCCTTCAAACGCACATCCCACACATTCATGGGGGAGAAAGTATTGGTTGGACCAACCTTATTGGCATATTCACCTGCGATCACTCGCACCGAACCTGCATTTTCAGGCAATTGGATTTCTGGAATTTGAGAATTTAAGATTTCTTGATAACGAGGACTCACCATTTTATCTTTTTTAGGAAGATTTACCCAAAGTTGAATCATTTCGAATGTTCCACCCTTTTTAGCAAACTCAGTTCCGTGAAATTCTTCATGCACTAATCCGGAAGCAGCGGTCATCCATTGAACATCGCCTGGTCCAATTTTACCCCCCGCGCCTGTTGAATCACGATGCTCCACTTCACCACTGTAAACAATGGTCACGGTTTCAAAACCACGATGAGGATGGGATCCCACTCCTAGTTTTTTACTTGTGGGAGGAAACTCTTTAGGACCCGCGTAATCCATCATCAAAAATGGCGACATCTCTTGTGCGATATCATTATAGGAAAAAATATTACGCACTGGGAAACCATCACCAACCCAGTGACTGCCGTTACTTTTTTTAATGAATGCTAATTTTTTCATGCAATTTTCTCCGTATTTACAAGTACAGAATATGACAATCATAATAATTATACTAGTAAGTATAATTAAGTTAAATTATGCATATCCCTGCATAATTTAACTTAGGGAATGATTGGCGTAGTGCGTGCTGCCTTTAAAAGCTGGTCTCTACGTTCTAATATATCTTGAATTTGTTCATCGTCAATGACGGGAGAAAGTGCATTTCGGAGAGAATGAAAATTTAGCTTTCGATAATTTTCCAGTGTAGAAGCGGAGAACACTTCTGCCTTAGTGGAATAGTTTTGATAGCCGATTCCTTGAATATAAACTCGGTTTTTCCAGGTCACTACAGCCATCGATCTATCTTTTTTGGTAGCGATCCACTTCCAATAGCTTTCTACTTGAGTTTCATCTATTTTTTCTTTTAACAAATGAGCGAACTCTTCTTTGCTTGGATTATTTAATCTCACTGCTTTATCAAATGGAAAGGTAGCAGGTTCATTGAGTAAATTACGTGCAGATGGCATTACCATCATGTGACGACGAAAGGGAGATTCACCATACTGGGTTTTTAATTTATCCTTTACGGCTGCATTATCAATCAAGGCAAGAGAATGGGTATCATCAATAATCATATTCCCTTTATGAGCATCCCACTGACCAAACACGAAATAGAAAACTTTCTGATCGCTGAGTTCTTTTTTAGAAACTTGTTTTAAGGCTTCTTTCGCTTTTTCATCATAGGCAATTAAATCTATAGAGGATGGAACATAGTACTGGGAACTTCCTTCAATATTTTTTACTTCTTCCCATATTTCAGGCTTAACTCCCTTTAAATCGATACCTTCTTCAGACATGATTCTTTTTACCGTCGGTGGCACCTGCCTTGATTTTACCAATCTTGCTTCCTGATACGCACTCACTTCACCATCAGCAGAGTTACTCACACTCGGTTTCCAAATCGCCTCAGTGCCATTTTCATGAATTATTTTAAATACAGTATGGGTACCACCCAGTTTTTTGCCAACTTCCTCTTGCGCCTCTCCTAACGGACGAATTGAAATGATCTTCCCGTTTTTAAGAGTATTCTCAGTTTCCTTAAAACCGATTATTTTATTCCATGGAATTGTGTGTTGATCAGCAGCGAGAAATATCTTTGGAAGTATTTCTGGTAACGAACAACTCTTACTCTCTGTAGACCAAGAGGAATCACTCCAAAGTAATAAGATGGCGATAAAACTAAGTTTTTTGAAGAGTGAACTCACTCATTCCTATCGGTTTATCTTTGATATAAATAAAGAGAGTCAATTTACTGTCACCGTTCATAAAAATGATGAAAATACCGATAATAGATAGATGCTGTTAAAAGGTTTTTTCATCCTATTCATCATTTTCGTTAGTCCTGGGATTTCCCATGGCGAGATGAATACCTGTGTTCAAAAAACTCTCATTCAACTTTTTAATCCCTATAAACATTTCATGCCAAAATCAATTGAGATTGAAGCACCTCAAAAATTAATCCGCTTTCAAGATTCTAAAAATATTTTATCCGAAGCAGGTTCATACCAAGTTTACAAATTAAATGGAAATGGCCAATTTGAATGGAAAACCTATACCGGAGAAAAAATTATTCCAGATAAAAATACTGAAATTGGAAGATATGCTGATCAAATGTCTAAAAAGGGAATCAATGTATACTTTGGCGATGCTGAGTTATCTGAAAGAAATTCTGGTGGATATTCAATATCAAATTTTCAATTCTATTCATCCACTCAAGGAACAACAACGGGAGCAGCCATAGTATTGCCTCGCGAAATGATGGGAAATAGATATTTTAATAGCATCATAGGACATGAAGCATTTCATGGGATCGCAGCAAAAAACAGATTAAATAATGGTGCAGTTTCAATTTTTGATGGGAAAATAAGAGCTGAAAAAGGAATAAATATCACTTCGGAAGAAAAATCCATTTACAATAAGTTCATGAATTTTGAAGAAATTCATACCTATGCTAAAGATCTAGCACAAACTGCTACAACCGCGCATGCCAGAGAAACGATGCTCAATATTGAGAAAGCAAAAGCCAAGTTACCAAAAAATCTTAGTGATTCTGAAAAATTGAACCGAATCCATCTCACCACTTCTTCTGTTTTAAATGAAGAACGAGTAGATAAAGGTGTTCAATATTTAGAAACCGTACTTTCTTCTACCCATTCAAATGTACATCTGACAGATATTACAGAACTCAGTGAACTTAATGTGAGAGAACAAAAATTAATTGACAAGCCTAGTAATTATGAACTCAGTGTTAAAAATAATTTAGGCATCTATTCAAATATTAGAATTTCAGAAGCCGAGTACAAAAGCCTACTCACCGAAAAAGGCTTAGTAGATCAACAAAAGTTTTTAACACTTTATCAATTGAGAACACAAAAGCTAGAAGCACTGGTCTTAAAATTAAAAGAGAAATTAGATTCCATTAAAAACGGCATAGAATCAGCTAGAAAAAAAGGCTATTTTACGGCCAATGAATACATTCAATTTAAAAAAGACTTAAATGAACTTGCTGGTAGCGTAACCAATAAAAACGAAGTAAAATAATTGAATGAAAAACAAAACACTTCCGTTTTTATGGTTCAATAAAGATATTAAAACTGTTTTTAAATTTTACCGTTCGGTATTTAAAAAATCAAAAGTGATTGAAGTGGATTCAATGTCCGGACACATACAATTAAATGGATTAGAGTTCTTAGCCTTTAATGGAGGTAAATATTATCAATTTTCTCCCGCGATCTCATTTTACGTTCCTTGTAAAACACAAAAAGAAATTGATTACTATTGGGATCAGTTAAAAAAGAAGGGCAAAATACTTCAATGTGGTTGGATTACCGATCAATTTGGAGTCACTTGGCAAATCGTTCCAGAGATTCTTGGAGATCTACTTGGAGATTCAAATCAAGAGAAGGCCGGACGAGCGCATGAAGCAATGATGGGAATGAAAAAACTAGATATCGATAAACTAAAAAAAGCTCATCAAGGGAAATAACTCCTTAAGGTTTTCTTGCGAGCACTTGAGTCACTGCACTCAAACCACTATGGCCCTTTCCCTCTTGAACATCCCGCTCAATTTCATGAATAATTTGAAATTGAAGACCATTTAATTCAGAATCTAAATCTTTTATTGTCATCATGAGTTCAGCGTTGGGTGGCCCACCTGTTTTAAAATTGAGTTGTCTTGGGTGATAGGATTCTAAAATCATCACTCCCCCACTCTTCAAACCATGAATGACATCATGATGAAGTTTTTTTCTTAGCAGAGGCGGTACATGACACCAAATAGAAATAATCGCATCCCATTGTTTTTCACCTATAGAGAATTCAGCTAAATCTGCAACAATCGTTTGAACCGTTACCGAATTCTCACGAGCAAGAAGAACTAACTTTTCAAGTCCAGCTTTAGATTGATCAACCGCGGTAACTTGGAAACCCTGTTTTGCTAGATAAACCGCATTTCTACCTTCACCTTCAGCCAAACATAATACTTTCCCACCCGGCGCAATAGACTGAGAATGATCCTTTAAAAAAGTATTCGGCTCTATACCGTAGTAGAATTCTTTATTCGAATAGCGATCGTTCCATGGTTTAACTTTATCGTTCATGGTGATAAGATTAGCATGCCTAGGAGAAAATTCATTATGGATACTTTGGTATTTTGTAAAAAATGTGAAAAACTAAATCGAGTTCCAAACGAAAAAGCACTCTCTGATCTAGCAATTTGTGGAAATTGTAAATCGGAACTCGATTTCCATCATGGCATACAAGAGGTGAATGATTTGGGGTTACAAAAAATCATCCGCTCAAGCTCCGTGCCAGTCATTGTTGATTTTTGGGCCGAATGGTGTGGCCCCTGCAAAGCATTTGCACCTACATTTAAATTAGCTGCAAAAGAGTTTTTAGGAAAAACAACTTTCTTAAAAGTGAACACAGAATTAAACCCTCATTCCTCCAGTACTTTTCAAATTAGAAGCATACCTACATTGATTATTTTTAAAAATGGAAAAGAAATAGAAAGACAATCGGGTGCCTTGCCATTACAGGCGCTAAAGAGTCTTGTTCAAAAATATAGTTAATGATCAAGTTCTTTAATGATGGTGATCACATCATTGACTGTTTCGTTTTTGGTTTGTGGCTTTTGATTTGTACGAATTACAAAATACATAATAACGAAAATGATCAATACTATTAAAATAAATAATGGCGTTTTTTGATGTTTCAATAGTTCAGTTGCTTTAATGAGCTTAAAAGTGCGGGTAATACAATTTTTCTAGCCTTAATTTTTTCTTGTTTTTCAGTTTTTTTAATTTTTTCATTAGGTCCGATTCTATTTTGTAACTCAAAAAGATCGCGGGCTTGCCCTAGATGTTTTTGTAATTGAATTAATTCTTTTTGAGGATGACTGATGATTTCTAATGAATATCTAAGATGTTTCATTTATAAACGTAACTGATGAAGATCTTCATCGGTAGTCAAGGTATGACTCAACCATGGTTTAATTTCATTTTTTAATTTTCGAAGGCTTTTAATTAAATTTAAATGGGTTTCTTCACGAATTTGATTTATTGATTTTTGTAGTCTATTGACAATCTTTTTTTGTCTTTTTTGTTCTAATGCTTTAAGGGCTTTTAAATTAACCTTACGCAATAAAGCCTTCTGATGAGGGAGGCGCACCTGAAAAGCTTTTGAATTCTGAATTGCAACATCAAGTTCACGTTTTATAGAAAGATCCTTAGAAAGTTTTTTTAAAGACTGGTCCAGTTTTTGAAAAGTTAACTTCTTGTTTGCATGCTCCGCTAAATAAATACCTGCCCTAATTCGACGAATCGTCACACGGATTTTATGTATTTTTTCAGGTGAAGGTGTAACTTTTTCTTTGGGTAATAGCCTTTTAAATGTTTTTTGATT
>CANBTI010000099.1 GCA_947372355.1 Bdellovibrionales bacterium
TAAAACACATGTGACAAAAGAAATTAAATACTATAACTACGAGCGTCCACAGTGGGATCTAAAAAAAATGCCCCCGATAAAATATCGGAGGCATCTAACTTTATCCCGAGGCTTTTATTAACTGTCCCATTTTAGGGGTACAGATCATTCTGGTTCATGGCTTTTTTATTTAAAATTAATACCTGAGCCTCAAGAAGCCCATTTAAAATCTAGTGGTTAGCGCTTGATTTAGCGTTGATGTAACTAATTACATCACCCACAGTTTTCATTTTTTCAGCTTCTTCATCTGGAATGTCCATGTCGAATTCTTCTTCCATGGTCATTACTAATTCTACGATGTCGAGACTGTCTGCTCCGAGATCTTCAATGAATGAAGATGCTGGTTTTACTTTTTCTGGTTCAACTGCGAGTTGATCACAAATAATTGTTCTCACTCTTTCTTCTGTATTAGCTGACATTTATATGTCTCCTTATTAATTAATGAATTGATCTTCTAACGCGCAAAGTTTTAAATGTAAAGACCACCGTTGATCCCAATCACTTGACCAGTAATGTAGTGAGAATCGGGGCCGGCTAAGAACCCGACTAAATTGGCCACATCTGATACCGATCCTAGGCAACCCATTGGAATATCATCGATAATTGTGTTTTTTTGAGTTTCATTTAATTCATGAGTCATGTCTGTTTCAATATAACCAGGAGTGACTGCGTTCACTCTGATCTTACGCGACGCAACTTCTTTCGCTAGACTCTTCGTGAGCCCCAGCATGCCAGCCTTTGCGGCAGAATAGGCTACTTGGCCTGCATTGCCCATTTCACCTACTACGGAAGAGATCTGAATGATTGAACCGTTACGGTTCTTCATCATGAGTTTTACGGCTTCCTTGGAGAGGAGGATGGCGCTCACGAGGTTGGTTTGGAGTGTGCGATCTAGTGATTCTTTTTTTAATCGCAAGATCAAGGAATCTTCAGAAATTCCAGCGTTGTTTACCAAAACAGTGAGAGGCATTCCTTTTTTAGAAATCTCTTCCATGGCTTTCACGATTTCATCTTCGTGAGAGACATCAAATTTCATCGCTTCAGCAGATCCACCTGCAGCGGTAATTTTTTGAACCACTTCGGCAGCTTTAGTTTCATTAGAAACGTAATTCACGATCACGTGAAAACCTTGAGCACCTAATTTTTGAGAAATAGCAGCGCCAATTCCACGAGATCCGCCGGTCACTAGGGCAATAGATTTGTTTTGTTCGCTCATTTTAAAACTCCTTCAGCAAGCTTTAGAGATTCTAGATCATAAATTGGATACACTTCAAATTTTGCATCAGGAATGTTTTTAGCAATTCTTTTGCTGAGTCCTTGCAGTACTTTTCCTGGTCCGAATTCAAATGCTAAGGTGTATTCCGGTAGTAAACTTTCTACACTTTGTTTCCACATCACCGAATGATCCACTTGCTCTGATAATAATGGAAAAATCAAGCCAGCCTCTTGAGTGATGCGAGCCGTACGATTCGGAATATAGGGAACTTGTAGTGGTGAAAGTAATGAATCTTTTTTTGCAGACTCAAAAATGGATTCCATCTTCGTGCGTGCTGCTTTCATGAGCGAGCAATGAAATGGGGCGCTCACTTGAATACGTTTTGCCATGATGCCGCGAATTTTTTTATCAGTGATTATTTTTTCTAGGGCATCCACCGCATCTACGGATCCTGAAACAACAACTTGCCCAGGAGCATTGAAGTTAGCAGGTTCAACGATGCAATCTACAGTGAAGTGATGACCACCATTTTTACGAGCTTCGGTTGCAAGCATCGTTGCTTCTTTACACCAATCAATCACTTGAGCATCTTCGGCGCCAATGATTGCACTCATGGTGCCTTCACCAACTGGAACAGCTTTTTGCATGGAAAGACCACGCTCTCGCACCCATTGAATCGCATTTGAAAAAGGGATCGCTTCACTTGCAACGAGTGCAGAATATTCTCCTAATGAATGGCCAAGGTGAACATCCAGTTTTAAATTGAGCTCTGTTTCTGCAACACGAAAGCAACCTGTGGATACTGCAAGAATAGCGGGTTGCGCGTTTTCGGTGAGTAAAAGATCACTCTCAGGGCCATCAAATAAAAGTTTTTTTAAATCAAAAGAAAGTGAATCAGATGCTTCTTCTATGGACTGGCGAAAAACAGTGAATTCATCATAAAACACTTTACCCATGCCCACTTGTTGAGAGCCTTGACCTGGAAAAAATCCAGCTTTTTTAATGTTACTCATTCCATTACCTCCAAGATCGCAGCCCCGCTTGTGAGTCCTGAGCCGCAAGCATTCATCAAAATTTTTGTGCCTTTTTTTAGTTTAGGATGTGATTGTAAAAAGTGATCAAGCGCGATGATCATGGAAGCGCTTGCTGTGTTTCCAACGTTTTTAATATTGGTGATCACCTGTTTACTTTCAAAACCGATAGAGCTTGCTGCCCGTTCGATGATTCGAGCATTGGCTTGATGGGGAAGATAGTAGTTTATATCGTGCAAACTAAATTGATTTTTTGCCAAAATTTTCTGACTAGATCTTTTAAATTCAGGAATGATTTTTCGAAAAAGTTCTGGTCCTTTCATGTACGAGCTTTCATTGGTATCTAAAAACCCTAAAACTTTTTTGGTATCAGGCATGGATTCAAAATCAACATCTTTGATCTGAAATAGTGAATTTTGGGAAGTTCGGTTTAGCCAAAGTGCGCCCACACCATCCCCAAAAAGAATGGCACTGGCAGGATCTTTTAAATTTACAAAAGGAGAAAGAATTTCAGGAGTGATGAGCCAAGCATTTTTAAATGGAAGACCCATCATCACTTTTAGAGCAGCAAGAATTCCTGTGCTGGGTTGAAAAAGATCTAAAGTGAAGACTCCGCTTTTTTTAGGCGTTTCAAATGAAAATTTTTCAGTAAAATGCTGAACCAGTTTTTGGCTGAGAGAAGGGGAGTATTGGATTGGTCCTGATTTGACGACGATGATGGCATCAAGATTTGCCCAATCGTTTGATGTAACTTGAAATGATTGGAGTGCTTCTAGTGTTAATTGAAACTCTGTTTCAATGGGAGCGGTTCTGGTTCCCACTAAGCTTCTTGAGGCTATGGATCTTTTGGAAATTCCAGTGCGCTCTTGAATCCATGAATCGGCTGTTTCTGAATTAAAATCTTCAGGGCGAACATTTTCGGGAATCAAAAAAGAAAACTCCCGATTCGACAAAGAGTCGTTCGGGAGTTTTGATGAAATTTTATGTATATACAGGTTTGCTGAGTTCATCGGTTGAATCAAAATGACCGGATCATATTTGATCGATGATCTTTTGCTGCAATGATGTTGCTGTAATTAAGCTCTAGCAGAAGTAGACTTTTTAGTCGTTTTCTTTGCTTTTTTTACAGTTGCAGCACTGTATAAACCGTCTTTAATAGACTTCATAGATACTGTGTGTGTGCGCACTGGTTCATGAGTGAATGCACAAGTGGTTCCTGAAATAGGATCCATTTTATAAGCTGCTGAATAACGGCGCATGCCGGTACGACTACGTGAACTTTTCTTCTTAGGAACTGCCATGGTCCGTAAACCCTTTCTTAAACTGGTGTGAGAAAGTAAATTCGACTAAAATCGAGGAGTTGTCAAGAAAATCCTTGACGGTAGTGTTAGATTTGGGCAAGCAATTAGGAGACCATGAAAAAAAGTAAAGTTGCAGTTAAAAGTAGCGTTAAAAAAGTGAGTAAAAACAAGAAGCCGATTTCTTCTCTTTTGAAAAAGGCGTTGAAGAAACCACTTGGGAAGCTACTGGTCAAAATGTCAAGCAAGGCTAAAAAGCCCCAAGTGAAAGTTCCAGCTAAACCTGCCGCTAAAGTAGCAGCAAAACCAGCGACAAAGGCTTTAAAGCCAACTAAGGTACTTCCAGTAAAAACTGTTAAAACAGCTCCTGTTAAGCCAGCAGCAGTAGTAAAGCCGGCTGATAAGAAGACATTAGCGAAAACTCCAGTGGCGGCTCCAGTAAAAGATCTTAAAAAAGCAGGAAAAGTATCCGCTGCTCCAGTAGTGGCGGCTGTTTTGGCAAAACCACTGACCAAGCCTGCTAAAGTAGCAAAGCCAGTGAAAGCCGCTAAGACAGGATCTTCTTCTGAGCGCATGTGTCGTGAGTTAGCTTGCGAAAACGTAGCAACCACCAAAGGCTTTTGCCGTTTGGATTACATTAAAAATTGGAAAAAAATTAAGCGTAAAGAAATGATCCTTAAAGAAGGAAAATTGAATCAATATATCGAAGAATTAGTGGGCAAATACCCAGATAAATATATTGATGTGATTCGCCAAGATCTTTCTACCGAAGTAAATTTCACCAAAGTGATTCATGATCTAGAGCTCGATGAATCGATCGATGATTTGGATTACGATGGAGATTCTATCGATGCCCTCATTGGTGGAATTAAGAAAGAAATTGAAGATTTCGGCGACGAAGAATTCTAGTTTAATAAATCCGGAAAATGGCTTTCTAAAGCATTTTTTATTTCCGGATTATCTGTATTGTTCATTAATCTTTTAAAATAAGTTTTTTTGGTTTGAACATCTCCATCTAATTCTTCGATGAAGTTTATTGAAGAATGAATAAAGATCGGTGTAATGGCTTCTCTTTCTGCTTTCATTTCTTGGGGAATCGATTGAATTGCGCTTTCCATGCTTTCAATGGATTCTTTAGGGTGCAGATGAATGTATTCATTCATTTCAATCGATAATTGAGTTTGATCATCTAAATTATTGGGGCGGATTTTCTTCTTCTTCATTAAATAATTCTTAAAAAATTGATCCGCTGAAGAAGAACCAAAGTAACGGGCTATTTTTGCTAGATCAACGTCATCTTGGTTTTGTGTGGTGATGCTGGGGGTAGGGGTAGTAATCGTTAACCCACTATCACTAATTTTCTTTCGTAGATCCGGACTTTTCTCCAAGAACTTAGCCATGTTTTGAACCAAGGCTTTTTCATCTTCAGGCTTAGTGGAGGGGGTTGTCTTTAAATGCGAGCTGAGTAGGTGATCGGCGCCGAAATAGACGCCAACGGTAAGCACCACGAGTGTAATGATAAAGTTCAACGACTATCCCCCTGTAAACAAACAATAAATTAATAAGCATAAAAAATCTTATTTTATAGTTGACCAAAATGATCTGGATTGTGATATCATATTAACTGGCTGTAATTAGGGTGTTTAGTCGGGGGACTAAGATGAAATTTTATAATCAAATCACGATGCTTGTGTTTATCTTGAGCTTGTCTGCATGTCAGGCAGGTAAAGTAACTAGCGAAAAAATTTCAAATATTGAAGTTCAAGCTCTCGCCTCCACTCCGAGCACATCATCGATCATAAACCTAGGTAGCTTAACTTCTGGATTAGATTTGAGTGTGCAACCCAATGCGACTCCCATTCCTACGCCAGTTCCTGTTTTATCTACGTCCACTCATGGAACTTCTGGGCCCATCGTTGTGAGTGAAGTATTGGATTTACCTTCCAGTGACACTCATCAAATTTACACTTCTTCCATGTTGCAATCTAAGCTTGCTGCCGTACTCGGTTCTGAATTTGCAGCAGATCAAAATATTTATCAAAATTATGCAGTAACACTTGCTTCCAATTCAAACACTCAAGTTCCATCAGTGCTTTCGCGAATGGTGAGTCTTTCATTTTTGAGTAGTAATGGTAAGACTGCAAATTTAACCGTTTCGTTGGTGAAGCTTCTTGCACCATATGCTTCAGTGATCACATATGGCACTACTGCTTATTATGGAATTGGTTTAATTCCTGCTGCAAATTCATCATTTTCTGCGGTTCCTTTCACTTCTCTCACTGCGCCTATTTTCTTTAAAATTGGTTCTGCTTTACAGTTGATGGGTGGATTGAATGGAAACTCTCCCAATAGAATGATTGCGACGATTACTTTTAGTGCAAATAAATTTTTAGTGAGTCCTTCGCTTTCTTCGTTTGCCTCTGTAGCAGGATTGGTAAAAATTATTCCTAAGCCAGTGAGTGCTGAGGTTGCGGTAGCAGCAGGATTAGCTCAATCGCATGTTGGTTATCATCTTTTGGTCGCTTTTGTGAATTCATCTAATAAGATTTTTTTATTGAATCTTTTAAACGTGAGTACGGGTGTGATCACCACCGCTTCTGCGAGTTGTAGTTCTGTGGTGAACTTCTTTCCTGGATACACTTGCCAAGTGGTGACGCCAACGCCGTCACCCACTCCGGTTCCGACACCTACTGTGGTGCCAACGCCAGTTCAAACTCCTGTGCCCACTCCTACACCAGTAGTAGTGACTCCGGGGCCAACCATTTCACCTCCGTGTAATGGTGGTGGAGTATCTCCTGGAGGACCAAATGAATTCACAAATATCATCGATCCATGTATCGGAAATTCACTTTAGTGCCTAATTGGGCCTGAATCTCCGCCACCACCCGATTTTACTTTTTGAATTGCTTCTAAGCGTTCATTCAAAAACTCTTCAGCTTCTTCCAATGCTGCTTCTTTTGAGTAAGAAGGATCATTTTTCAAAAGCCAATCATCGGCAAGAGCTTCGAGTGCGGGATTAGATTTATCAATCTTTACCCAAGTTGCTACTTTGGCTTCTTCCATTTCGGTCCATTCGAATGGAGCCTCTTCTAGTGCACTAATCGGTGCATCTGCAATTTGAGCGATGCGATCAGGGTAAGCGGGATCAAGGTAATGCATGAGAACTGCTCCTAAAGAATCCAAACAATGACTGAGTACTGATTCAATTCCAGGCTCTTCTGCCGAAGGTTCAAAGTTTGCACTCGCGTACACGGTGGTGGCAATCAAGCTTTGTTCGCCATGAGAAATGGTGATTGCAAGAATCACTTCATCTGAATAAATTGCACCGCATGCTTTTAATTCACAAATAGGATGAATTTTTTTAAGTTCAACGATCCCTTTTTTTAGAGTTTCCAGGAGTGTTTCTTCCACGATTTTTAAATAATCTTTTGGAAGATCTGCTGGTT
>CANBTI010000100.1 GCA_947372355.1 Bdellovibrionales bacterium
TTACAAAAATGCCAGCTTAAAATATACAATTAAACGTTTTGCACCACCGAAAGAAAACAACACCGCAAAATATCTTAAATTTATCTTATCAAAAATTGGAATTAAAAATCCAAAAACAATGATGAGAGACCTAAATGAAAAACAGTTCGAAGACTTAGTAAAGGCGATCAAGCAATTCGAGGGCTGGGAGATGGGACATACCAATCTTCCGCTTCGAATAACCAGAGTCCTAAAAGATCCGAAGAGTAAAATCGTAATTGCCTATTATGTAGAAAAAATGGGATGGGTTGAGAAACCACAAGCAATTGCACTTTCTAAAATTTACAAAATTGATGGGGTTGTAGCCGAGTCTCGATCAGGAAGTCTTTACATCAGAACAAGACATGACGTTAAAATCACGAACAATCTAGGAGTGTTAGGATAAGAAGAATCGTAAAATAGAGTTCTGTTAGTAAACTAATTTGAAGTCACCTTAACTATTTATTCACATTAGCTGGGTCGTGCGTAAAAACTGCCGCTCAGCCATATTTAAAGCCTTAGACTTACTACCTAATGAGTGTATTAGATTGGGACTTATATTCTGTGTTTTTGAGGGCCTCTTTTGAGCGTTATTTCTGCAAAAACTTTTGACATTCCAATTTTGAATTTCAAAAGCTAAGTCTAAGTCTTAATCCCAATTTTCCTTCGATCGGGTGATCGAATTGGATCGTCTTTTTCGATAGTATCGAGCCTTTCAAAAACGATTTTAAAAAGTTGATTCGTGTTTTGTTTGAGATCACTGAGTTCCGAACCAAGATCTCTCCCCTGACGGAAATGATCCCGAAGTTCGATAAAAGTACGCATGATTGCAAGATTTACTTGGATTGCAATGTCACTTCTCAATACGGACGAAAGCATCGCTATGCCGAGTTCGGTAAATGCGAAGGGGAAGTATTTCGTATATTGGCCCCTTGCAGCGTCTAAGATCCCAATTTGGGATCTTAGAGATTCCCATTCAATTTCATTGAGTTGAAACATCCCGTCTGGGGGGAATCGTTCAATATTTCTCTTTACTGCACGGTTGATAATCCGAGTTTCTACTCCATAAAGTTTCGCCAAATCGTAATCAAGAATAACTTTCTGGCCTCGAATATTGTGAATGATGGCTTCAAAAACGGGGGTAATAGTTTTGTTCTTGCCGTTAGCAAAGCAAGATCTGTGACAATGAATGTAAAGTATTGAAACATTCATTCTACAATCAAGAAATAAGCGGTGATATTGGGACATTAATCGTGCAAATGATGGAGTGCGTTTTTGAGCGTTATTTCGCAATAAAATTTTGACTGTCGACGATATTAAATATTATTTAAACATCAAATATGAGTCAAATTTTGACACGATTTGTGTCAAAATGCCTTGTCAATTGCGACGTTTCACTTTACTAATTTGGAATGGAAATGAATTTGGCATTTCGCCAACACCTACAAGATGAATTGCTAAAGAGAGCCAAAAAGAATGCTCGCTTTTCTATTCGTGCATTTGCCAGACAGCTAGAATTAGAACCATCATCTCTCGCACAAATTTTGAATGGCAAGCGAAAACTAACCTTTAAAATGTGTGAAAGGCTCTCGCTTAAGCTTGGCATCAGCCCTTCAAAACTTGTAGCATTGATGAAAGCTGAAGCACCAAGAGTTACGCATTTTGACCGATTCAATAAAATTAATGAAGATGCATTTAGGACAATCGCCGACTGGCATAACTTCGCAATTTTAGAATTAACTAGAACCGATGGTTTTAAAGGAAACATTAACTGGATTGCAAGAGTACTTGGCATCACAACGGCAGAGGCCCATACCGCAGTTGAGCGCCTTAAAAGATTAAATTATTTATCTGTAGATACTGAAGGACGATGGAAAGACTCACTCAGTAGCGCCGTAAATTCAGGAAATGAGTATTCGACTCCTGCTTTTAGAGAACATCAAAAACAGATTTTAACGAAGGCTGTAGAGGCACTGGAAAATGTACCATACGACGAAAGAGTGCAATCTTCTATGATGTTGGTTGGCAGCAGAGAAAGAGTTACTGAAGCCAAACGACGAATACTAAATTTTATTGAAGAACTGGATGAGTACATGAAAAATGGAGACACCCACGATGAAGTTTACTCTATATCCGTTTCTTTATTCCCATTATCGAAAATTAAATTGAAAAAAATCAGGAGCAAATTATGAACTTTAAAAACCCGTTATTAGTAGCCATTTGTTTTACTCTCGCGCTGATTTCCACGAAAAACGCAATTGCACAAGGCGGTTCCAAAGGTGGCGGCGGCGGCAAGGCCGTAGTTTGTCGGAACTCTGCAGGAAAAATCTCAAAAGCCGAGGTTTTGGATGTATTTGAAGCTAAAAATCTATTCGGTCTCAATCCAATAGTCTTTGCAGGAAATCTTGACTATGCAGTAAAAGAATTGAAATCCGACCTTATGAAAACAATGGATCAACCGGAAGTTCATCTGCTTCCATTAGTTGAGCATGTGAGAAAAATATTTCGATTAGTCGGTTCCAATGCCGTTTTGAAACCAGTAGATGATGCAGCTGAGGTAATTATTCCGGTTGGATGCAATTTTGAGCAGCTTGCAAATTATGTAGATGACGATTTATTGCTGGTAAGCGAAGAGATCTGGAATGCGCTTGATATAACTAATCAGGCTGCGCTGATCATGCATGAAGCTATATATCGTCTTGAGCGTTACTATGGCGCAACTGATTCCCGTCGAAGCCGAAAGGTAGTCGCCCATTTGATTTCAGGATTTCCTTTTATTCAGGTTCGCGCTGGAGTACCTCAGAACTGGAGTGGATCTTGTATGGCTAGGATGGATGATCAAATGACTTTCAACTTTGATTATTATCCAAATTCATTAGGGAATACGGTGATGCAGTTTTATTGGTTTGAACGAAAGCCTGTTTACAGTAAAAAAACTGCAGTTGTTCCTATGACCGTTAGAGAGTTCGGTGGCAAATGGCCGGACGTGCATTGGCCAACTTCAAATGTGACCTGTACACCAATTCCGGGAAAGACTGTCAGCTGTAATTTCTCAGGTGGAGATACGTCTTCCAATTTTGAAGGGTCGGGTTTCATCACTCTTGGAGTTGAGCTTGACGTAGTTAACCACATCGTAAATGAGAAGCGCTACCTTCTCACAAGTACTGGTCGGCACTATCTGGAGTGTTGGTAAGAAAAAGCAGTATGACGAATAGATTGAACAAGGCTCTAACTTGAATAAAGGAGAATTTAAAAATGAAAAGTATAATTTTAGTAGTTTTATTCTTACCAAGAATAACATTCGCACAGGACTTAACCAATCCGTGTATTCCTAACCATGCTGCCCCAACGATTGTTATACCGGGGACGGCAAATACACCTCCGATTATAGTTACAGTGACTGGAGGAACAACAGGAATTCCAAACTGCCCACAGACAAATAATGCGCCAACGATTGTTTTACCGGGAACATGCAACACGCCTCCAACGGTCATCACTGTTACACGTGGAGCATTTGAAATTCCTAATGATTCCTCAACTCCACTAAATCCCTGAACAAATGCCTCTCGTTGGCTGTAAACCTAAAGACATCTCATTCCGCGATCTTGAGTGAAGTAATATTCACAGATGGGACATCTATAGCACACCGGTTGCGGCGCGCATTAGCACGTTCTTTCGGCATAATTTTTTGACGATACTTCATTTTCTTAGCGATACTAAAGATATTTGAGCAAGTCGCCACGAAAGTGTTCTAATTTTGACACTAGTTTAGCATTAAGTTTAAAATGCCGATAAAGTGATGTGGGATTACTGAGAAATATAGCTGTTTTCATTACCTTGTCTTCGCTTGAGCTGATGGCGCATTCCTATGCTCAAACGAATACGGATCTGCCGGAGGAGCTGAACAAACTTCTGCGCCATTCGGATGAAAAATCTTTTAAAGAAATGGTTTCTAGTTACGCGCCTGAGGAAGTGAGTTCTTTCAATGGGATTTCTGTAGCGATGGCACCTGAAAGTCGCTCCCTTCAAAAAGCGAAGGTCAATTTTGAAAGTCCTCGAATAGTATATGCCCAAGCGCAGAGTAAAATGTTTTTAGCTTATGCTTCAAATGCGAAGCAGGCGGAAGCTATTGTTTGGAATCCTGAAAAATCAAAGTATGAATTTTTTATCCTATCAAATTTTGAACCTGGCTCGACAAACAAAAATTTGAAAGTAACTCGACAAGATGGCAATACCTGTATTTCCTGCCACCAAAATGAAGGTCCGATTTGGTCACGGGATCCATGGGATGAATATAATCCCTTCGCGTTCGAAAAACGCTCCCAACAGAAGATCACACCTTTTGAAGGTTTTAATAGTACGAATGCAATCGCCAGCCCTTCTCTCATTGATGGAGTAGTTCGTAGGGCAGCAAAAAAATTACAGCTCGGAAATGTATGTAAGAATATCTGCGGAATAGATGACCAATGTAAAGCAGAGTTGTTATTAATTTCATTGAGGCGCGAACCGGTCAGTGACTCATTCATTCAGATGCTGGTGCAGAAGTGGCCGAAAAATGGATTTGGGTACGCGTCGTCGGTGCTCCCCAATATCAACTTTGATCAAAATGGGGATAAATACGCCACAGTTTCCAAAGTTTCTTTGAAAGATCTTTCCTCCTTTTCCTCTCGAGCAAGCGAATCCGATGGTGGTTATTCCAGCGATATAACTCAAATTGAGAAGCAAATGAATCCAAGCGCGGAAAATAATTACGAACTCACTTATGAAGAGCATTCATCAACACTAGGAGTGGATATTCAATCTGAGCATACAGTATTCATGAACGGGGTACAGCGTACAGTTCAATATCCTGAAATCAAACAACGTAAATTGAAAGTTCAGTTGGGAAATGAATCCGACCCGCTATTCAAGCGACCCTTGGTCGGAATCATTCGCAAGCAATTCGCAGCTGATTATCTAAAACAAAATTTATTGAATTGTTTTGATTTTACTAAAATACAAAAAGGTTATCGTACGAAGACTAAAAACGACGAAGTTAAAAAAATATTCGTTGATAAATTAAAAATAAACCCAGAGTTATGGAACGAAAAAATCGGTGATTTACTAAAAGATTCAAAGGATCCGATTAAAAACCAGAATTGTGTGGAGTGCTCAATTCCGACCCATACGGAAACTAAGCCCGTAGTGAGTAAGCAGCTGCTCTCAAGACTTTATGATAAAAAAGAAGCGGTTAAATTTTTCACTCGTTATTGTACTGAATGCCATGCCGGTACAGATGCTGTAAAACTATTACCAATCGATAACGCCAATAAAATGAAGCGACTCAGTAAAGTTAAAAAATATCTCGAATCCCACGATATGCCGCCAGACTCTGCAGAGCTTCAGCCAAGCGACGATGAAAGAACAGCAATTTTAGAGTTTCTAAAGCCCTAACCAAGTGGTCGCACGTCGACCATGAATGTAAAACCGCGCATCCCGCCATTTACCGGATATAACCCCGCAAACTATCCGCAAAAAATACACGAAGTATTGGCCATTCTATCGCGCAATATATTTGACGTAACTTCAGAATGCTTTTTTTATATTTCTTTAGAAAGTTCAATCAAGGGTGAAAACACTTCTTGATCCGTGAGAAGCCATTCGATGTTTCCAGCAGTTTTATTTTCTAATAAAAAAGTTTTCGAATTTTCAGCTAAGGTTTCTACTACGAGCGCAGCTGAATCAATCACTTGCCACCCAGGTAAAGCTTTTTCAAATGCACTTTTGATCCAAGGATAATGAGTGCAGGCTAAAAATGCGATACCAGGTGAAAGTGAAAGATAAGCCTTTGTATATTCTTCAACCGTTTGTTGCATGATGGGATGATTAATCCAGCCCTCTTCAATCATGGGCACTAAGAGTGGGCACTCTTGTTCATAAACAGGAATGTTCACATCAAAAATATTTTTTAACGAGGTGGAGTAGGTTTTACTTCTCACCGTTGCTTTTGTTCCTAATACCAACACAGGTTTGCTCGGATCTTTTTTAAGAATTCGAGTGATGGTAGCGATGCCCGCTTCCACTACACTGTAAACAGGAGTTTCTCCCATCACTTCGCAACATTCATCTAGCGCAATACATGAAGCGGTATTGCAAGCGATCACCATCGCATCTACTTTTTTATTTTTGATTTCAATCGAAGCAGCCTTAACAAGTGTTTTGATTTGAGTATGACTTTTAGTTCCGTAAGGAACATTGGCGGTATCTCCGTAATAAAGAAAATTAAACTGCGGAAAACTTTTTCGAAGTTCTTTTAAAACCGTAATTCCACCCATGCCTGAATCAAAAACTGCAATTCTCATTTGATGAGTATAGCTCAAAATCAATGGCTTTAAAGCTGCAATGGTTTAAAGCTAAAAAACTTAATTTGGATAAGTTGAGTTGTAACTAATTGAAAATAAAAGGAAATCTTAAGATTCCAATTTGGAATCTTAAGATAGGAGTAAAAATGAATCAAATAGAAGTCCGAAATATAGACAAAATGATCTATTTCGTCAGAGGTAAGAAGGTGATGCTCGATAGTGATTTAGCCCTACTTTATGGAGTGGAAACATTCAATTTAAATAAGGCGGTGAAAAGAAATTTAGAACGTTTTCCGAATGATTTTATGTTTCAATTGACTGAAATAGAATCTAAAAACTTGATATTCCAATCTGAAATATCAAGTTTTAAACATGGCGAACACCGTAAATATCTGCCCTTTGTCTTCAGCCAAGAGGGCATCGCAATGCTCTCAGGTGTTCTTCGAAGTAATAAAGCAATTCAAACAAACTTAATGATCATGAGAAGTTTTGTGAAAATGAGAGAACTGTTAGAAGTGAACCAGGATCTAGCTAAAAAAATTATTGCTCTTGAGAGTAAATACGATGATCAGTTTCAAGTGGTTTTCGAAGCGATTCGCCAACTGATGAATGGAAGCATTCCTGTGGT
>CANBTI010000101.1 GCA_947372355.1 Bdellovibrionales bacterium
GAGCTCATCATTTCACTTGATCACGCTAGAGCCCTTGCTGTTACCGTGAAAACAGGCACCTACATTGCAGTTCCAGTGGTAGCGGTAGTCTGGATTTATGCTTTTGGAACCAGTGTAATTCGATTTAATGATGCAATTAAATATGCAGCAGCGAGCTGGAAACCATTTTTTGAAGCGACGGGCGCAACGATGGTTGCTTCTGGCGCTGGATATGGAATTAAATTTGCTTATGATCTCAGTGCGGAACATGCAGAAGCAGCATTTCAAAATGCGATGAAAGTAAAATACACCATTGATTCGCAAATTGATGTGATCAAACAAAAACAAGATGAAATTGATTCATTAAAATTAAAATATAGCTTACAAGGCAAAGCCCTAACTCCAGTTCAACGCTTAGAAATTTACATTCAAAGAAGAGCCGTGCAATTATCAAAAGAAGAAAAAGAATTAAAAATTCAAAGTAAATTTGTTGATGATTTATGTGATAAATTAGATTCAGCGATCAATCATAGAGAAATAGGTAGATGGGTATCCATTACCATCACTGCTGCAAGCATTGCTGCTGCATTAAAACCAACTGTAGGTTATGCAGACCGTACCCTAAGAGCGGCAGATATCATTGGATTTGCAGCCACTACTGGCTCATGGATCTTCTTATACCAATTGCCTGCTAATCAAGCAGTAAGCTTCAAAGCTGATTTAGAATTAGCTCAAAAAAGACTCGATAAACAAAATGATGAAATCAAGAATAAGTATAACGAATTGTATCGTTTAAGACAAAAACTTTCCGCTTTAAAAGGTGAAATCTAAAATGAACTCCCCTATTGCACATCAAGATTATCGCGAATACTTGAAGCAAGAATGGCTTTCAAGACACGCCAGAAATAGTCACTATTCACTTCGTGCATTCGCCCGAGATCTGAGCATTGGCCCTGGGCGCCTCAGCAATGTTTTAAACGGTAAAAAAGGATTATCTACCAAAGGTGCTGAAGAAGTTGCAGCAAAGTTAGGTCTTAAAGATTTTGAAATAGAGTAT
Source organism: Bdellovibrionales bacterium (assembly GCA_947372355.1). Lineage (GTDB taxonomy): Bacteria > Bdellovibrionota > UBA1018 > UBA1018 > CAIMNF01 > CAIMNF01. Next base: position 1,037 of record CANBTI010000101.1, read on the forward strand.
TTTGTTTGTTTAGTTCAGAAAAAACATGCCCGCGCAGAAAAATCCCGCACTGAGGCTGAGCAACAATTGACAAAATTGATGCTACAAAATTCTAAACAAAAAATTTCTGTGGATCATTTTAAATTGATTTCAGATTGGTATCATTTGGCAATTTTACAATTAATGAAATTGGATCATTACCAAGATGAGCCAGAATGGATTGCAAAAGTTTTCGGCATTCACTTAGCAGAAGCCAAAGATGCCTTAGCCCGTTTGGATCGATTAGGATTAACTGAACTTAAAGACGGAAAACGATTCGCTGCTCACAAAGATGTGGTTGGGCCAGATGGCATTGTTTCAGATGCGGTGAAAAACTTTCATGAACAAATTTTAAAACGTGCTTCTAGTGCAATTTACATGCAGTCACCAGAAGATCGTGATCTAAACGCAATCATGTTTCCTTGCTCTAAAGAAAGTATTCATGAAATTCGTGAGAGAATTCGTCAATTTGCAAGTTCCATTGCTCAAACATTTTCAACAACAGAAGGAAATCAGGTTTCAACCCTGAGTATACAGTTTTTTGGTTTAACCAAATCATTTGAATAAGGAGTTTATATGCTTAAAATATTATTATTATCACTAACCCTACTTACTACTTCCACAACAGTTTGGGCCCAAAAAGAAGGCGGCTCAGGCAGCGTTGGGAATGGAGGAGAAGAAACTGAACTAGCGCTATGGGCTCACTCCAGTGAAGTTGCCGATATCATGCAAAGATATGATTTCTGTGAAGAGTTTACTGAGTTTGCTACGGTAAATGAACCTTGGGAAAAGAAAGCACTCACCACCTGTGACAGTGCGCTTTACCAAAAACTTAGACGTGCGTTACTTGGAAAAGGCAAAATTAAAATTCAAATCACTACCCGCACACTTACTAAAAAAATGAACGGCGTGAAAGAGGTTCGAACTGCACTCAATTTTCCATCAAAAAATTTGATCGTATTCAATTTAGCGCGAGTACAAAAAATGAAGAGTAAAAAAATTCGTGAAATGTTATTTCATGAGTTTTTAGGGGTGGTGGGTTCAGAATTAGATCTTGAATACGCTCTTTCTTCTCGATTTGTTTATCTTTATTCAAACCGTTTTTTAAGAAACGTGAATTAATTATTTTTTATTCGCATCCACCTGAACAAAAATCATCCGAACCTGATAGAGAAGTTGAGCAAGAAGCTGATCTTCATCTGGAGTACGATTACCCTTCGTTTTTTCTTCGAGTAATACCAATAAATCGATGTTGTGTTTTGCCATGCTTAGATCCGGTGGCATCGATTGCAAAGATTCCATTGCTGAAGCGGATACTGAAAGAAAAAAAGTAGTGAGATCAACTTTGGGCATATCCATAGTTATATCTTAGCTATTTTTAAAAAACGCTCAAGAGGATAAAGAAAAAAAGATAAAATCCAGTATCTAAAAAATCGGGATTCGCCTTTTAATTGCTCCATAAAGAGACTAAATGTAATTTGTTTGTTTTCACGACGCGTATCATGAAAGTTTCCGGCATTTAAGCTTTCCATCATCCCCACCACTTGAGATTCAGTGGCTAGCTTTAAAAAACCCTCACTCAAAAAAAGTACTACCGATTTATTATTTTTGATCCAAATAGAGCCTTCAGGGCTGGGTGTTGGATAACTCCAATACTCATAGTTCACCCCTTCTAATCCAAATGAGTTTCGACAGCGCTCAAGCGACTCCAGCCATTCAGGTGAATTGAGCACCACTGCTCTTCTCTTTTTCTTCACCATTGAAATGCCGTAGGAAATGATCCGGTTTAAAAACATGCCTAAGGTAAACTCAACTCAGATAAATATTCAATGGATTCACGTTGACTCCGAACTTCTTTAATCTTCCAGCCGCCATCGAGTAAAACCAAAGTGCATAATTTTCGTTGCGTGATCAGGGCAATTTTATCTTTTTCACCTTCTTTGAAGGATAACTCATAAGTGAGTACCACTTCTTGATCACTTACTTTTTTATTTTCTAAAACTTTTAGTGTTCCAAATTTCTTTTTTGTTTCAACAAAAGCTTTTAAAAACTGTTCATCACTCCAAACGCTCAATCTTTGTTTGGTATCTCCAGTGAGAAGTTCTTCCATTTTGGCTTTGTCTTGAATCCCGAGTACATTAAAACTGGCTTGAACATAACTCTCTAGAGTTTTAGCTGGTGTTTGATCCTCTACCTTTGAGGTGCATCCACTCAACCAAGAAGAAAAAATTACACAAATCGCCAAAACCCCTACTAATCTCAATTTAGGTTGCATAACCTTCTCCTTTTAAATTTTGAACAATTTTGCTGTACTGAGTAAAATGATACAAATCTTTTGGGGAAATTTGAAGCCCCATTCCTAGCCAACGCTCATAAAAAACCGATTTAAGATGGGCTTCACCCTCAAAAGAGTGATCTCGATACAATATTTTGATGGGCAACACAGTCTTTTTGAGTGAACGAGTGACTTTTAAGCTCTTGGCGTCTTGCTCGCTTTGTTGAAGAAACAAAAACATCCCGTAATCATCAATTTTACGCAAACTAGCCCTATACCACTGCTCTTTCCAATATACTTCAATCTGAACTTTTGGAAAAAATTGGGGAAGACCTTCATACCATTTCACGTTTGGACTATATTGGGCACGCTCCAATTGGCGCTCTAGCCAATGGAATAAGATTAAAAAAGTAATCACACACAAGATTTCAGTGATCATTTGGATAAAGTTCTTATCGCGTAGTGCAAAAACGAGTTCAAAGGTAAGCCCTGCGAGTACACTCCAAAAATAAACTTTAGAGAATCGGTAAAAACCACGAGAAAGTAAAAATACCCAAGCCACTGCCAATAATATTCCTGAAACCAATAACTCAGGGGAGCTATTGTGAAATGGTAAAATAAATAGCATCGGAAACAATCCCATTAATAACAAAATAAAACGGGAGATCCCCCAAGAAACAAATCTGATCTCAAACATCTGCTCTCTCTCCCTTCCATTGAATGTAATTTTGGTTTAAAGGTTTGGGTGCCGATGGATGAAGATCATAATCCACCACTCGATTCTCTTCAGAAAAATATCCTTTTTTCATTCCTTCACTCACTTCATTCATCCAAATCTGGGAAGACGAAGAACTCTTCATCCAGCTCAGCATTTCAAAATGTGATTTTAACCATAACTCCGGAGAGCCCACATCGATCCACAAATCTTCCATCCAGAAAAAACCCACTTTTTTCTTTTCGATTAAAGGTAAAAGTACCTCCGGCGTAAATTCAGAAGGGACATCGAGCGGAAGATGATGAAATGCTGCAGTTTCAAAAACCGCTGTGCCAGTGTAAAAATGGGCTTTATTTTTCTTTTTACCAATACCAGTGATTAAACCAGAAGTTTCATCTACCAAAATCTCGGTATAACTCCCCTCTAAATTTTCTAGTGTCTTCCCTCGAGCCAAGCATAAAGTGATCAGCGTGCCATGCTGGGCACGAAGTTCCTGATGGCGAAGTGCCAGTTTTTTTAGATCAACAAGAGAAACCACATCCGAATTCATGGAGTAAAATGCTTCAGAAACTCCTGCTACGGATTCCAGTTTGGAAAGCGCTTTTTTAAATCCACCCGCACTTCCCAATAATTGTGCACTCTCATCACTGATCTGAATATTGAGATTTAAACTTTGAGCACGATCCCCCAAATATTTTTCCATTTGAGAAGCATGTGCATGAATATTCACTACCACGTTTTTCAACCCAATTGCCTTCAGTTGAAGCAAACTAAACTCTATGCAAGGCACTCCCAATAGCGGCATCAGCGGCTTAGGGGTGTGTAGAGTAAAAGGCTTTAATCGAGTGCCTAATCCTGCAGCCAGGATCATAGCCTTAGAAATAGTAGTGATAGAACAAAACCTCTTTTAGTTTTTTAAATTCAGGATATTTTTTTAAATTACGGCGAATGTTTTCGAAAGTATTTCCGATGAATTTCAAATACGCAGGATTTCCACGACGATTATTGAATGAAGCAAAGCTACCAATCGCTTTAAAGTTCCTTTGAACTGCCATTAAATCAAATAATCGATTAAATTGTGCCAAATCTTTAATTTCTGCGCCTTCTTCCTTCATTCTACGAAGGTAGTAATGAACGAGATCTTCAATTTGTTTTTCATCCAGTTGGTAGTAACTATCGCGCAATAAGGATGCAAGATCATACTGAGGTGGACCCATTCGAGCATCCTGAAAATCAATCATCACAAAGCGTTCATCTTTTCCATGTCCTGTAATCATTAAATTTCTAGAATGATAATCTCGATGAGTAAATACCGTTGGAGATGCATCGAGTTCAGTACAGATTTGAGTGAATCCATCTTGAATAATTTTTAGATCAGCATCGTTAATTTTTCTTTGAAGATGTTTAAAGAAAAAATGTTCCATGGTGAAGTTCACTTCCCACATCAGTTTTTTCACATCAAATTTCAAACGAAAACCTTCAATGGCATTCCGTTCTTCTTCACTTTTTGCAAAACTTGGCCCAGAATAAACATGCATTTTTACCAATGCATCTATCGCTTTTTCAAAATACACTCTTTCGGCTTCAACTGATTCAACTTCGTGTAAGCGACGAAGAAGCGTGATGTCTCCGAGATCTTCAAGCAAGATGAGTCCTTTTGAGGGTTCCAAATCAATCACTTGGGGAACATCGACTCCACAAGAATGAAGATGTTTTTGAATCGCTAAAAATGGAACATTTAATCCCAATTCAGAAAATGGTTCCATCGACATCGCTACCATCAACTGATCATTGGCTTTAACCCGATAATAACTACGAGTGCTGGCATCTCCTGGTAACTTTTCAATGGATTGTACTATTCTTTGCTTTTGCTGAACAAAATTTTGTAATTCTACTTCCATACTCTTTTGATCTCCATTCACACTCATAATGAATCCTTTAACTCTTTTTTCATGAGGAGAAACTCGTTACTTCTCACAATCGGTTGAAGTGAGGGCATAAAATCATTTTTGGCCTTTTGTGCCTGTTTAATATAATGACTCAACTCTTTTTGCCCTGTAGTTGTGGATGAATCCACATAATAATTCGAAAACTTCTGGAATAATGCCGCCATTCCACGTGGATCATACCCTGCGGAATACATCAGTTTGGTACCCAATTCGATGGATTCACCCCTGTTTTTTTGGGAAAAATGGAAAATACTCAGCTCTCCAAACAAAATGGGACTTTCATTTTTATCTAGTTCTTTTGCCAATTCTCGGCGTTCAATTTGCGCAAGTTCAAGAGAAATGACCGCTGCCAATTCATTCTCAAAATTAATTGCAAATAGAAAAGATTTAGGAATGGAAATGACCACTCCAGGAAATGAAAAGCTTTTCTTGAGTTCGGGCTTTGAATCACTATGAATTCGAACGGTTACCTTTTCAGATCTGAGCGCATCCTCTTCTCGAGTAATCTGGCGAGCTACTGCTGTTAAGTATTTTTCAACTTTTGGCAGTTTTTCAAATTGCACTTTATTTTGAAACTCATTGAGTAAGCCTTTTGATTTAACCGTATCCACACTTTGTTGCTCATGCGGTGAAAGTGGTGTTGGTGTTGGTAAACTACTACAAGCTTGAAGTACAACCACTGTTACTAAAAATAGGGAAAAAAATGTAATCCTCTTATTCAAATACATTT
>CANBTI010000102.1 GCA_947372355.1 Bdellovibrionales bacterium
CTCTTCTAGTGCACTAATCGGTGCATCTGCAATTTGAGCGATGCGATCAGGGTAAGCGGGATCAAGGTAATGCATGAGAACTGCTCCTAAAGAATCCAAGCAATGACTAAGTACAGATTCAATTCCTGGCTCTTCTGCCGAAGGTTCAAAGTTTGCGCTCGCGTATACTGTGGTGGCAATCAAACTTTGTTCGCCATGAGAAATGGTGATTGCAAGAATCACTTCATCTGAATAAATTGCACCGCATGCTTTTAAATCACAAATTGGATGAATTTTTTTAAGCTCAACGATCCCTTTTTTTAGAGTTTCCAGGAGTGTTTCTTCCACGATTTTTAAATAATCTTTTGGAAGATCTGCTGGTTTTAGTGCAATTTTATTTTCAGGGGTGATGATTCTTTTATCAAAATTCATTTTTTGAGGTGATCCTTAAATCACGCCTTCTTGCACGCGATTGAGTTGTGGAGGGAATTCTTCCAGTTTTAATTCTTTTTTCAAAGTTTTCCCACCACGTTGAATGGTGATTTGTGCTTGTTCCGTTGGCTTTAGTTGAGCGATCGCTTTTTCAAGCTCTTTAAATTCTTTCACTGCTTTTCCATCCAGTTCAAAAATGATATCGCCTACCTGTAAACCTGCGCGATCGGCAGGTGCTTTACCTACCATGTTAATCACTAAAATTCCATTAGAACGTGGAAGATTGTAAGCATAGGCAAGGGAAGGGGTTACTTGACGAGAGATCATTCCAAGCCAAGGACGAGGCACGCGTCCGAATTTTTTAAGGTTCGTGAGAACTACTTTTGCATCGTTAATCGGAATGGCAAATCCAATTCCCCCGAATTGCCCGGATTTTGAATAAATTGCAGAGTTGATGCCGATCACTTCACCTTTGGTATTGAAAAGTGGACCGCCACTATTTCCAGGATTGATGGCTGCATCAGTTTGAAGATAATTATCAAAGGGGCCTTGTCCGATATTTCTGTTTTTAGAGGAAATGATTCCTGCCGATACTGAGTAATCTAATCCAAATGGATTTCCAATCGCAATGACTGGCTCGCCGATTCGCACTTTATCGGAATCGCCCATTTTTGCAGGCAAAATCATCGCGGGAATGTGAGCAAGTTTATCTTGAAGTTGGAGGAGGGCGATATCAGTTTTGGAATCGCGTCCGATTATTTTTGCGCCAAATTGGCGTTTGTCTTTTAGGGTGACTACAATTTCAACCGCACGGTTTTCTACTGCTTGTTCCACCACGTGGTAATTCGTGAGCACGTATCCATCCATATCGATGATGAAGCCCGTTCCGAGGGATCCACTTTGTTGTTGTTCTTGAGGGATTCCAAAGAACTCAAAGTAATCTCCCCAACCTTGATTTTTAAATGCCGCACGCTGATCCAGTTTTGTAGAAATATGTACAGCCGATGGAGAGATGCGTTCAATGAGATCGGGAAGATCTTGGGGGGTGAAAGGGCCAGCATTCACTTCGTGGTTTAAGATGAATGCACTGAATAAAAGTAGTGATAATATCCTGAGTTTCATAGGATAAATTAATAATACTTGAAGCGATCGCATGCAAGCTTTAGATTAAAAAGTATGAATCATTCAGAAATTGTAATTGTTGGTTTTGCTCGTACACCGATTGGAAGTTTTCAAGGTGCGTTATCATCGATGACCGCCCCAAAATTAGGAGCGCATGCTATTAAAGCTGCATTAGAGCGCGCTGGCGTGAAGCCTGAGCAGGTTTCAGAAGTGATCATGGGAAATGTACTCACCGCAGGAATCGGGCAAGCGCCGGCTCGACAAGCTGCCATTTACGCAGGGATTCCAAACTCAGTTCCCGCATTAACCATAAATAAAGTTTGTGGCAGTGGCATGAAAGCAATCATGCTCGGTGTTCAATCGATCAAAACCGGTGAGAGTGAAATAGTAGTAGCAGGCGGACAAGAGAGTATGACCAACGCTCCTTACTTAATGCCAAATGCACGCAGTGGATTTCGCATGGGTAATGGCGCAGTCGTCGATTCCATGATTCATGATGGGCTATGGGATCCATATAACAATCAACACATGGGAAATTGTGGTGATCTTTGTGCAAAAGAAATGAACTTCACTCGTGAAGATCAAGATGCGTTTGCAGTAGAAAGTTTCAAGCGCGCGCAAGCCGCTCAGGCGGCAGGAAAATTTAATTCTGAAATTGCACCGATCACTTTGCCTGGTGGAAAAGGTGATGCGGTTGTGGTTTCTCAAGATGAAGGACCTGCGAAAGTAAAGTTTGATAAAATTCCAAGTTTAAAACCTGTGTTTTCAAAAGATGGAACGATCACCGCAGCGAATGCTTCTACTTTAAATGACGGAGCATCAGCGCTCGTACTCATGAGTGATATCACTGCCGCATCTAAAGGCATTAAGCCCATTGCTCGCATTGTTTCTCAAGCAACGTTTGCACAAGATCCAGTTTGGTTTACCACCGCTCCTGCGGGCGCGATGAAAAAAGCGCTTGATAAAGCCGGCTGGAGAGTTTCAGACGTAGATCTTTTTGAAGTGAATGAAGCGTTCGGAGTGGTAACGATGGCTGCGATGAGAGAGTTAGAAATTCCTCATGCAAAAATGAACGTGAATGGTGGGGCGATTAGTCTTGGTCATCCGATTGGTTCATCCGGCGCGCGCATCGTGATCACCTTGATCAATGCACTTTTAGATCGCGGATTAAAACGCGGAATGGCCGGCATTTGCATCGGTGGCGGTGAAGCAACGGCGATTGCGATTGAACTGGTTTGATTCCTGCATTGTTGCAAGAATGCAAAAACAAGAAATTTCAATTGTACCAAAAATTAAATCTAAAATTTATTTAATCCGTGGTCAGAGGGTAATGCTAGACTCAGATTTGGCAGAGCTTTATGCTGTAGAAACGGGAGCATTGAATCGCGCTGTTCGAAGAAATATAGCACGATTTCCGGTCGATTTTCTGTTCCTTCTTACTGAAAATGAGCAAGAACTTCTAAGATGCCAAATTGGCATCTTAGAAAAAGGAAGAGGAAAATACTCAAAATATCAATCATTAGCTTTTACTCAAGAAGGAATTGCTATGCTTTCCAGTGTGCTTAGAAGTGAAATCGCGGTGAAAGTAAATATTGAAATAATGCGAGCCTTTATAGGTATAAAAAATTCTGAGTCTGATTTTAAAGCAGTTTGGGATAAATTCGACAGCCTTGAAAAAAAGTATGATGCCAATTTTTCTGGAGTTTTTGAAGCTATTCGGCAATTAATGGCAGGTGAGTTGCCGAATCAACATCGTAAGATAAGACCACCTAGCGAGTGAAATTGATCGTTACTTGAATTAAATTTTAAACCAATCCATACAAAATGAATAAACGGTTTCATCACCTGTGTTTTTTAAAAGATGATCAGTATTGGTGATGGCTTCAAAGATGATTTTTTTCATTTGATCCACATCTTTTTTCGAAAGCGACATCACCATCGTATAGTGCAGATCTTGCTCTCTTTCAAAATCAAGCGATTGAATGGCCTTCATTCTCCAATTTGCATGATGTTTAATCAGAAAAGGAGAACCTTTTGCTAAGTGCACACGAGTAGAGCCCTGTTTTAATCTTCCATTAGTTTCAGTGATGATTCCGTTTTGAATCATGAAATCAATAGTGGGATCGATTTCTTTTTGGGAGAGGTGAAGGTATTCCCTGATCGCTTTCCGTGTTTGAAATTCAGTAACGGCACAAAGAATATGAATCGCTACATACATCCATGAATTATAAAAAGTAACTTGATCTTGAATGGCGATCGTTTCATGGCTAGCGATTTTGCTCGAGATTTTGTTTTGTTCTTTTTGGATTTCTTGAATTTGTTTTAAGTAGTAGTTTTCTAAGTTTTTGCTTCCGGCTTTTCCGAGTTGAACGATCAGCATGAAGTAGTGAGATTCCTTTTCGCTTAAGTTCAAAAACTCTGCGGTTCTGATTGCGTGTTCTAAACTCAAGTTTGCTGTACCCGACATCACATTTGATAAAAATGTGGTTTGGCAGGGAATGAATTCACAGAGTTCTTTTTTCTTTCCTCGTTCTGAAAGGAAAAGTTCAAGATATTTGCGATAATCCGTGAATTCAAATAAGTGAGACTTCATGATTCTATTTTAATAAAATTATTAATAATTGATACATAAATTTATTATTTACATCTGTTTTATGTAATTAATATGTATTAGATTACGTTCATCAGATGAAAGGCTCTTCTGGGGCTGATTAAATTTAAATGGTTGAATTTAATAATAATATTAATAGGTTGAAATAAATTGACCAAAATAGTCGGAAATGGTAAAAAGGAGAACGAAAATGAAAACGAAAAAGGCAAATATGTTTAAAAGAGAGTTAGTAAAATTTATCGGTTTGAGTGCGGTATGGATGGGTACGCTCGCATTTTCTCAAATGAGTTTTGCGCAGTCTAACTTGGCTCCATCTATTGTGATGGGTGAAGAAGGATCTGGGCATTCGGGGGGTGGAAATATCACCGAAGCTGATCTTCGTTATTACATGGGAAAATTAGAAACATATTTTAGCTCTGAGGAAAGTAAAACGGTTTTCCCTGAGATCGTTGCTTACGATGCTACTCATCCAACTGAATCTTTTAAACAACTGATTTCTAACACTCATCCAGTAGTTCAAAAGGATGAGCTCAAAGATGCAAATGGTGTGGTCCGCGATTGCATGAGTTTTGCAAATCCAGGACATCGATATTTTGTTTGTAATTCTGATGCTCTCCCAAATAAAACTTTAGAAAACCAACCAAGCTTTTACCGAATCGTATTACATGAACTCATGGTTCAAGCAGGAATTGAAAAACCACTCAGTAAAGATGTTCCATCTGTTTATGAAGTTTCATCACGCATTACGACGAATGTACATTTAGAGACTTATCAGGAATGGGTGCCGGGGAAAGCCGGAGAAAGTATAATTAGGAATCAAGGGTTCATTTGTCAATCATCTGATGTAACTTTCCGACGCAGAGGAAAAAGTAAAGGATTAATTGTTCATCCTGATGGTAGTTATTGGTTTTATCAGTTTAAGTTTAATTTGGTATTTAACAACTCATTTAATAAAGATAGCAAAAATTCAAAAGATTCGAACTTATTGATTGATGAGTTAAGATTAATTTCATCTGGAAAAATATCTTTTTTAAATCCTACTGAAATGATTGATAGTGATTTTAAAGTTGTGACATCTGGACAAGAAGATATTGGAAATCCACACTTTTCGGTTATTGCGTCGGTATCTGAATCATATTTGGACCAAAACTATCATCTAAATCATAATTCAGGTTTTGAGGTTAATGTTTACTCTGATTTTCTAAGAGTGATAAAAAAGGAAAAAGGCGAAGTTTTTACGTACGATGATTTAGATCAGTCAAACTTTTCCATGAAGTGCGGAATTGGAAATGAAAGCACTTTAAATTATCGCTGGTATTCAAAAGCTGAGGAAACCCTTGGTCAGCTTATAGCTAAAACTAAAAATTCTAAATATCCTTACACACACTAAAAAAATCGAGTACGATTCATCTCATGAATGAACTTCAAAAATATTTAGTCCCCGCTCTCCTGATTGCATTCTTTGCTTGGCGTTTTTTGAGATTTAGAAAAGTGAAATCGCAGTTGCCGAAATTATTGGCTGAAGGTGCGGTGATTGTGGATGTGAGATCGGCAGGTGAGTTTGCGCAAGCCTCCAATCCTCAGAGCATCAATATTCCTTTGGGTGAAATCCATTCCAGATCAAAAGAACTCGATCCCGGCAAAGTGATCGTATTGTGTTGCGCATCTGGAACCCGAAGCGGAATGGCGGTGGGGATATTGAAGAAGAATGGTTTTAATCGTGTGATGAACGCGGGTTCTTGGATGAATACGCTGATTTAAGTAATGAGTTAAAAGTACTGTGGCAGTCGTTTTTGCACATAGTTGACAAAAAAGACTGCCACAGTTATTATTAAACTATGGCACATGATCGAGCGAGAAGTGTAAAGCCCCTGTATGAAAAGTTAGTGAAAGCTAGCCCAATCTTAGGTGTTTTCGGTCATAGGCAGGTTGGGAAAACTACCTTTATCAATCAAGTTACTGATCATTATATTACTTTTGATTCATCGATTGAAAAAAAACGAGCCGAAGAAAATCCAGAAGATTTTGTTCGTTCATTAAAAAAACATCCATTTGGAATTGATGAATGTCAGCTGGTGCCTGAATTGTTTCCAGCTTTAAAAGAACATGTACGGAAGAAGAAGCAACCTGGGCAGTTTATACTCTCTGGGTCGGTTAGGTTCACTAGCAGAAAAGCGATACGCGAATCTTTGGCCGGAAGGATGATGTTTTTTGAATTGTATCCACTTACGATTTCAGAATTGGATCAAAGACCACTTCCTGATTTTTTTGTTGAAGTATTAAACAGACCTTCTTTCACTAATGATTTGTTTGAAAAGCTAACTGATAAAGAATCTAATCAAAGGCGAAAATCAATCGATTTGTATTTAAAAAAAGGTGGTCTCCCGGGTATTTGTTTTTTAAGGGAAGAAAGATTAAT
>CANBTI010000103.1 GCA_947372355.1 Bdellovibrionales bacterium
TCGAATGACGGAATCAAAATCCGTAAGCTTACCACTTGCCGACGCCCCAACAAACTGGACTGAATAAATAAGATTAAAAAAAAGTAACACAGGTGAAATCAGTCTGCAAGACTGACCTGTGAGATCAGGGACTAAAATTTACAACGCTACTCGTTACCGTGGCGTTCCTGTAAGCTGTCATCGTCTGAAGAAGAAGAACCAAAGCCTCTCTTGATCTCGGCTAAATACGCCTCAAGAACCTGCTTTTCCATCATTACACGAGTGCCTTTATCTAAAGGATGCGCAATGTCTTTATAGCTTCCGTCGGAACGTTTCTTACTCGGCATCGCAACAAAAAGACCTGTCGATCCATTGATGATCTTCAAATCTCTCACTACAAAACAGCCATCGAGCACGATCGTCACGTACGCTTTGAGCTTCTCTTCGTTGACAGGGAAAACCTTTACTTCGGTGATTTCCATGTTTGTATCTCCCTTTTGCATTCGCTTCCTTGCGAAGGCTTAATGAAACTTGTTGTGTTAATTTTATTGACCACAAAAGGCTTCTATTTAATTTTACGAAACATTTTTAAATAATGCAAATTTAGTTCTTGACGACTATTTTTACTTGCCCGTCTTGCCAAATTTGGGGCATTCTGTTCTCAATGAAAACAATCGACACTTTTTTGACTGGAATTCAGGCCTTTTTGAAAACATCTCAATTTACGGCTGAATCCAGCGAGTGCGCACACTACGCTCAAGATTGGAGTAACGTACTCACTCCTCATGCTTCGGCAATCTTGTTTCCTGAAACCACAGAGGAAGTTTCTTGCATCTTAAAAATGGCCTCAGAAATGGGTATTTCCATCGTTCCATCGGGCGGACGCACCGGACTTTCCGGCGGCGCCGTTGCCCAAAATGGTGAAGTGGTGCTTTCCTTATCCCGTATGAATTTCATTAAAGACCTGCATTTAGGCGCACTCACGGTGCGTGTCGGTGCTGGAGCAATCACGCAAGCGATTCATGAATTTTGTGAACCCAGTGGAGTGACCTGGCCTGTGGATTTCGCCTCTAAGGGATCCTCTTGTGTGGGTGGAAATATCGCCACCAATGCAGGCGGCGTGCGTGTTTTACGCTACGGAAACACTAGAAATTGGGTACTCGGCCTCACTGCCGTAACCATGGATGGCGTGATTCATCACTTCAACGGAGAATTAGAAAAAAATAATACCGGATTTGATTTCAGACAATTACTCATTGGAAGCGAAGGAACTCTAGCCGTAGTTACCGAAGCAACTTTGAAACTCGCCCCCCTCCCTCGCACTCGCGCAGTTTTCTTTTTTGCCTGCGCGGATTTTTCACGGGTGATTGATTTATTTTCATTTGCTCGCACCAAAATTTCATCGCTCAGTGCTTTTGAATGCTTAGATCGCGCGTGTTTAGAAATCACGATGAGCCATTTTAATTTAAAAGCGCCAGTGAATATGGGGGCAACATCACCCGATGCTTTGGCACCTCAGGCATTCGTATTGATGGAAGTGGAAAATGCGAGTTTAGATGAATGCAGTGAATGGTTGGGCGAGATTTTTGAAACCGGATTAGTGATGGATGGTGTGATGGCGCAAAATGATCGTGAAGCTCGCGAACTCTGGCACTATCGTGAGGGTGTGGCCGAAAGTATTCTCTCTGGTCACGACGTTCACCAAGAAGATGTATCCGTTCCAGTGGCTCGATTGACTGAGTTTTATTCTGAGATTCATGCACGTTATGAAATGGCATTCGGTATGAAAAGCTCTGATAAAAATACAAACACAAATTCTATTACACAAACTCATTCAGGTTTAAACGCAAAAGTATTTTTCTTTGGCCATATCGGTGATGGAAATTTACATATTTTCATCCAAGGTCCGGCAAATGTTCCAGAGGCCGCTCATCATCTTGGCACCACATCTTCTGAGCGTGCAGGGTTTCTGGCTCGATGTAAGGCTGTGGATTTGGAATTATTTGAAGTGTTGAAAACCTTCAATGGCTCCGTATCCGCCGAGCATGGCATCGGAGTATTGAAACGCCATGCCCTTCACTTCTCTCGCTCTCCTGCTGAAATCGCGCTCATGCGTGGATTAAAATCAGTGTTTGATCCGAAGGGATTGCTCAATCCTGGGAAAGTTTTGCCGTAACTCGATCTTCTCCTTGCCCAACTCGCCTTTAAGGCGCATCCGTAATTCTTCTATAACACCGGAACACCTCTTCCATAGCACCTACATCATTGCCCACCCTCATTGGGTTTTGATTCTTTGGATTTTTTAATTTCTTAAATATGACATTGCCCCAACTTAAAATTAATGATATCGTAAACTTAGATGAAGCAACAAAAGCTAATCGAATCTCTCCAAGAGGGCTCGAAAGAAAAATTCAAGCTCAAAGCCAAACTTGAGCCAAAACTCTCTCATGGTGGCCGGGAATCCGTGGGTAAACGAAAGTCTGCACGCCCCTTCTCTGCGAAGGTTTCACAGCATATTGTTTTAAAATCAAAACGCGCGAAGGGTGCGTGGTCGCTCAACCATCGGAAAAACCAATCAAAAATAACCAGCATGGTTTATGTGTATGCATCCCGCTTCAACGTGCATGTTTACCGATTTGCGAATGTGGGGAATCACTTGCATTTGCTTGTGAAAGCAACAAACCGCAAGGATCTGGCTGATTACCTGAGAGTGCTCGCCGGCAGAATCGCCATCACCGTCAGTGGCGCACGCAAACACATCAAACGCATCGGAAAATTTTGGGACACGCTCTGTTGGAGTCGGCTTGTTAAATGGGGAAAAGAATTTCATCTTGTTCAACGTTATGTATTCGCCAATGAACTGGAGGCCATTGATCAAAAATTCAGAATGATGGTACTGAAGAATCCATACTTAATTCCGAATTCGTCGTAATCAAAATCATCATCGAAATTTTAGAGTTAAACTAACGATTCAGCGCGCAGGTGATGAAAACGAATGCAGAACATCATCAAATTGCGCCCCCAGCAAAACCAATTGAGTGTGTTGTAAATATTACATGAAGTGCTTTCAAATAATCGTTTTCATCAACTACTCATCTATTTGATTGACTAAGGTTTCTGGCTACTGAAATAATATTCATATGAGATTTTTTCAGACTATTCTTTTCTCTCTTTTGTTCACTTTTTCCATTACCAGTTACGCTCAAAAATCACTCGTCCAACCTAGTATCTCTAGCTTGGAGCAAGGCTTAGCCCTGAATGATCAGCTGATCCAATTCATTCAATCCAGACCCTGTGAATTTGGAATGGATAAGAGCTGTGATCGCCCACTCTCCATTGTAGATATCGAAGAATTAAAAGACCTATTCGAAAAATTAGATATTTGGAATACTGAGCTCAAAGAAAAAATTATTCCTCTCAGTGATCGTCTCAAAGGCGAACCATTCATTGTTTCTCACGGTAGTGAGTTTTCAGTAAAGGAGGACACTCGTTTTAACTACAAAAAATTAAGGTATGAAAAATATCTTAATATTGTTCTCAATGACGTTGATGTGAACTCTCAAGATTTCTTACTCAACGTTCAAATTGCGAGCTCCACCACTTTGATGATGTACGATAGTTTATTTAAACTTTCCCACGCCTTGGCGCAGGCAAAAAAAGCGCGAACTATTTTAGAAAATGATTTAGGGGATCGCATTCAAGTGTTAAGAAAAACTTTTAGCACTACTTTAGATGAAGAGGTTTGGAACAGCACTAAAAATAATTTATCCTTCATCGAACAAGCGGCGCCAAAATCGATTGTCATTAACTACTTTGAACAATATATAGCAAAATCTTTTACTGCTTCAAAAATGAATGATGATGATTTTATCTTCCGCATGAGAAGTGTATTGTTTGTAGAGAGAATCTTATCAGAAACTCAATTTCTGAATATTTTGGATAAACTTGTTCAAAAAGTAAGTGAAGTTTTTGGAAATACCGCCGGCCAAGTTCAAACCCGTGATGGTAAACTAAAAAAATATGCTTCTGATCCTGTATTCATGCAAGGGTTAAAATCAAAATTAAAGCCACTCGATATTTTAATGGAGAAAACTCCATTCCGATTAACAGATCAATTCATTCCCGGTTTTTTTGGTCATGTTGCGATTTGGTTGGGCAATATCGAAGAACTGTTGGGATATAAAATGGTCTATCAGGGTAAAGAAATTTACCTGATTGATCATCCACTGATGAAACCTTACTTAGAAGATATTTATGCGGGTAAATCAGTGGTCGAAGCACTTCGGATTCCAGGAGTCACTACTAATAACCTAGAACACTTCATGGATATTGATGATTTTTTAGTGTTAAGAATGGCTGAAATTAATAATCCAAGTGAAAAGATTCTTCGCACAATTGCACAAATTGGAAAACCTTATGATTTCAATTTTGATGTTGAAACCGAAAATGCAATTGTTTGTTCTGAATTGGCTTACATCGTTTTTAATGATGTAAAATGGCCTGTGGATAAAACGATGGGTCGTTTTACCATTAGTCCCGATCATGTTGCTTGGAAAGCGATGGATTCTACGATGAATCCAATTATTTTGTTCCATGACGGCAAAGAAGTAACCGAAGACCTTAAGGGCAATCTGAAAACCCTGCTGGAGCTACCCGGCGGTTTAAAACCCGTTCTCTCTTCACCTTAGTTGTGAAACTCTTGAGTTCATGTTAAATCTTCCTGATGTCTCGTGTACTGGTAATTGATTTTGAAACTGCAAATATTTCTGCCACGAGTGCATGTGCGATTGGAGCGATCTTAATTGAAAACAACGAGATCATTCAACAATACTTTTCCTTCATCAAACCGCCTAGCAAAGTTTTTCAATTCAGTTACATCCACGGCATCACTTGGGAAAAGGTGAAAGACGCGCCCACCTTCAAAGAAATGTGGGATAAAGATTTCTCAAAACTTTATGAAAGCGCAAACCTCATTGTAGGCCATAACATTCAATTTGATGCTCGGGTGATGAAAGCCACAGCAGAACACCATCAAATCACGCTTCCTGCAAAGCCAACCGAGTGCACGGTTAAAATTGCACGCAATCAATTGAAAATCACTCCTGCAAAGTTGAACAATGTTTGTGATGTTCTTAAAATTCCTCTCACCCATCATGAAGCTCTTTCGGATTCTTTAGCTTCTGCCTATATCTACCTTCACGCTAAAACCGGTGAAAAACCCTGGCTCACGGGTAAGCCCACTTCTCTACAATATGAATTGATCACCGATGATGAAGTGCCAATCAAGGCGCTTCCGAAAAAAAGCAAAACTCCGGATGATCTAGAGCAATCTAAAAAAGCTCTCATCGATACGATTTCATCCAATAATTCTGAGAAATCCAAGGCGCTACTTGCCTCATTATTAAAAAAATAAAAGGGAAGACGTTTCCATCCTCCCTTTTTTCAATTTATAATACAGCAGCTAAGAATTTAGCCGATTGTATTAACTTGAATTTTTAGATCCCATTTACAAAATCATCATTGTTTCACGTTTAGGATCATAATCAATTTTGAGATGAGCATAAGTTTCGGGCTCACCCGCCACTCCTGCTTTTACTTTTCCACGAAGCATTTCCATCGCTAAAATATCCTGAACGCGTTTTTGGAAAACACGCTTCATCGGACGAGCGCCATAATCCGGATCATAGCCCTCTTCGAGTAACTGAGCTTTCGCAGTACTGGTGAGTTCGATCATCATTCCTTTTTCAGCCAATTGTTTATTCAGTGATCCCACCATGATGGAAAGGATTTGCTCAATATCGGTTTTAGCCAAGTGATCGAAGGTGACTACTTCATCGATCCGATTTAAGAATTCGGGTTTGAAGCTTGAACGCAACACTTCTTGTAATTTAGAAGCGCGAATCACGGGATTTTTTTCATTCAAGATGATGTCGCTACCTAAGTTCGAGGTCATGATGATTAAGGTATTCGCGAAATTCACGGTTCTACCTTGTCCATCGGTGATGCGTCCGTCATCGAGCACCTGAAGAAAAATATTAAACACATCTGGATGCGCTTTCTCCACTTCATCAAGCAAGATCACGGAGTAGGGTCTACGACGAATGGCTTCCGTAAGGGTTCCACCTTCTTCATATCCCACGTAACCCGGAGGCGCGCCGACTAAGCGAGAAACCGTGTGTTTTTCCATATATTCACTCATATCAATGCGAACAATGGCGCTTTCTTGATCAAACAAAAATTCAGCAAGAGCTTTTGCGGTTTCTGTTTTACCCACACCGGTTGGTCCTAAGAATAAGAATGATCCCATCGGGCGCTTGCGATCTTGTAATCCCGCGCGTGATCGACGAACTGCATTTGAAACCGCTTCTAACGCTTTCTTTTGACCAATCACCCGAGTTGCTAAACGGGCTTCCATTTCAACGAGTTTATGGCCTTCGGATTCAATCATTTTTGAAACAGGCACACCGGTCCAACGGGATACCACTTCTGCGATATCTTCTTCTGTTACTTCTTGTCGAAGTAAGGAAGGTGCAGAACCG
>CANBTI010000104.1 GCA_947372355.1 Bdellovibrionales bacterium
AAGCAGAAGAATCAAATTTATTCTTTGCGAGCTTTTGCGCGAGATCTGGGAATGAGTCAAGCGCTTCTCAGTTTAATTTTGAATGGCCTGCGACCGCTTACTTTAAGACAAGCACATAAAATTGCAGCACTCCTCCAATTCAGCCCGAGTGATGAAAAAAAGTTTATCGAATGTACACTTTCAACTCTTCCTGAAAATGCTCGAATCACTCAAAAAATTCGTCAGGCTAAATTAAATCAAGACTCCAGTTTTGTAGTAAAAAGTTTTGATACTGAAAAATTTCACCTCATTTCTAATTGGTATCACCTTGCGATTTTAAATCTCACGGCTACAGAAGAGTATAATTCTGATTCTCGATGGATTGCAAAACGATTGGGAATCTCAAAACCGGAAGCAGATGCAGCCATAGAGCGATTGATGTTACTTGGTTTATTAGAGAAAAAAGATGGAACACTTAAAAAAGTAAATATGAATTCCGAATGGATTTCTGCAGATTCCAAAGTTGCTGTGCGTTCTTTTCATCATCAGATGATGGAAAAAGCCCAAAACGAATTAACTAAAACTGATCAAAAATCCTTTTTGAAACGCTCAATCACTGGAACTTCTTTAGCGGTTGATTCCAGTAAGATGATTGAAGCAAAAGAATTTATTCGTGAATTTGAAAAAGAATTTACAAGACGCTTTACTTCAAAGAACGCAGATGAAGTATATCAAATGAATTTACAGTTTTTTCCCTTAACTCAAGAAATGAACGATTAGAAAGAAAAGTAGTATGAAGCCAATTAAAAAAGATAGTTTAAAGATTAAAATTGCTGAATTAGCTGCAGTTGCAATGGTAATGAGTATGGGGTTTTTGCCAAGCGCAAATGCTCAATCCTCAGATCATGTGGGTGGTGGCGGAGATGCTTCTGAAATGAGAGTGAATGAAATTCGTTCTGATATTGCATCATGGATTGATGCTGGTGGAGCCGATGCTTTATCATTTGAAAATTCTCAAACTAATTTAAATAGCTATAAATCTGAAATGAATAAAGTTCTTTTGCCCCATGCTGTAATCGTAACTTTCACTAACGAGGAGGTGAGAGTCGAAAAAGAACCGAAAACCTGTCGTGGTTACATTGAAGAGGAAAAATATCATATCAGTTGCAATATTGATCGATTTAAAGTTTTAAATGCTCCAGAACAATATCGATTAGTACATCATGAATATGCTGGATTAGCTGGAGTGGAAAGCAATGTAGGCGCTTCGTCTGATTACGTACTTTCTGATCAGATCACAGAGTCACTTAGAAAAACAACAGTTTATAAACTCGCTGTTCTCAATCAAAAAGCAGGTGAGGGTCAAAATTCACCTACGGTTCAGGCTTGGAATAAAAAAATGCTTTCTGCTTTAAACAATGTTTGTGCTGATACTTGGTGTGAAGGCAATTTCATTATTCATTTCAACGATTTCAATTGTGATTTTAATCAAGCTCTTACTTTTGGAAAAAATGGAAAATGCGAAGTTGGGTTCACCATGCATCCCTACAGTGAATTTAGTGATAATAATGGTGATGATATTGAACCTTCAAAACGCTCCCATCAAAATGACACTGAAGGCTCATGCGAGATGTTGAATTATCCAAATCAACAATCAGTGGATCAACCTAATGGTAAAATGCCCTATGATGAAAGAATTTCTAACCGTTTCTATGAAGAAATTTCGAACTGCATTGATAGTTGGGAAGATCGTGCAAGATATGGTTCTGAGACGAAGTAAACCCAATTCATTTCAAAGCTATTACTTTTGTAATGTAATCATGTTTTGATTTAACAATAAAAATAATGTAGTATTCGATTTAAAATTCAAGGAAAAATCTAATGAATAAAATTAACACGATCACCATTTTCAGTATTCTAGCTGCAGTTCTTCCACTTCTTTCTCAAGCGTCACCGATTGATCTTGAAGGATGTCGAAATGAATCGATCAAAAAAGTGATCAACTCAAAAGAAAATACAGCTTACACTCAAACCGGATTTCTTCGTGTATTGAAGATGGAAGTTCTTACTGAAAATAGTACGGGTGTTGGAAATGCAGGCGCTCCACGCAATGGTGATGCATGTATGCACGTTCAATACGTAGGCAATATGATGCCAGATAAAGATGCGATCTACTTCACTTCTTGCGGAGTGAAAAAGATTTCAGCTAAAAAGAAAATTACAGAAGCTAAGCTTCGTGGTTCAAGCGAATTAGAATTATCTGGTGAAATCAGTGACGCTGAACGTGAAATGAAGTTATCTGAAGCGTGTGAAAATGGAAAATACACTAAAGCAAATTAGTGATTGCATCCATTTAGCTCATTGTCGAAAACTTGACGCTCCTCATATTCAACTAGCTGTACTTGGCTGAAGTTTATATAGTTCCTTTTGGTTTATTCCGAAATGAAAACATGGGACTTAGGTTCATTCGCACATTTCTAGCTTTTGTTTTGGCATTCATCATGTCGAACCATTGCGTGCTCGCAGATGAACCTGCAGGACATAAATTTAAAAAAGAAATCGGCTGCTATGGACTTGGGTGCATGAAAGTTAAATGCATGTCGGATCTTTTACATAGCATTACGACTGCACCCCCCTATAGCCATTTGATGGATTCAAATACGGTTAAAAAAAATTGGGAGTCCGCAGGACACCTGTGGGGATGGCATAAAAAACCAACACATGAGTTGGAGTATCTTAAAACTCTTCACGTTAATCTTGTTTCTGATCCATTCACCGCGAAAACTATGAAGCTTCAAGTTGCTCGCGCAGATCATTCGATCTTAAAGACGATTGAAATACCTTGGAACCCGAGTCTACAGGAGAGTGAACAATTTTATTTGGGTCTAAAAATTAAAAAACCGGTTTATTTTAAAGAAAATCCAAATGCAACTGCGGTAGAAAAAAATCTACTGAGCATCCAACAAGGAACTTTGTCTTTTGCTGAACCTAGGTTCATTGATGAATTGCTAGAAGATACTCCAAAAATCAAACAATCAGATTGGTATACTTTAGAGCATAGCAAATCGAATTTTAATTTTCTGACAGGCAAAAGCCCTAGAACTTCACTTTACGAATTTAGATTTGGCTGGCATCCGCCTGGACATTTAACCGATAAACCGATCGAACTCGCTGCAATTGATCATGTAAAATCTCATTACGTTAACGTTTCTTGGATCAAGGCTAAGGAAGATCTTACTTGGGATGAGCGAGTAGATCTTGGTTTAAATACTTTATTATTAGATCTAAAAAACTTTGATTCTAAAATTAATATTGAATCCACTGATAATCCATTTGCTTATAGTGTGCACATTGATCACCCAGATCGAAATATCAATTTTCACTTTGTCGATTTAAACTCGCTTGAAAAAAGAAAGTATTATGGAATAGAGCCGCAGTGGCAAAATGCCCACGAAACTCAACAAAATTTCATTGCAAAGTCTTACCAAAAAAACTTAGGGATGGATGAGGCGACAACCAAAAAACTTGCTGAATTCACTTCCGCAAATGAATCTCGTCTCCAGTATTTTTTAATGACTGAAGAACCGTTCTCTGCTGGAAAACCTTATTTAAGACCAAGTCTTGGCCCTAATATAGAACCTCGAATTAAATTTAAACAAGAAGGTGAAATTAAAAAATTTAATATCACTGGATCTCTCGGAATCATTTATTCGAAAGATCCCGTTCTGGAACCACTGTCGCTTGAGAAATACGCAGGAATTAAACTCAATCGTAAGCCCGGTGAAAAAGTTGCTGAACTCATTCGATTAGCGGTTGATCCAAAAGATCGAGATTTTGGTCCAAAACTAATGTGGAAAATGTGTTCTCACGTCGTGAATACCGAAGATGTTTCGCGGGTGTTTGCGATCACGGATAAAGTTTATGCAGAACAGTTGATCAATCAGTTTGGTTTTGAAAAGATTGTGAGCAGAATGAGTCCTCAGGGTAACGAAGAGTGGGTGATTCAGATTACTCCGGCTCAGTTTTTTAAGCGCGCTACGATTCGTTCACCAAAATAGAGTTAATGGCAAAATCCCACTTTGCTTTCACAGACCTCACTTCACTTGCTCGTGAGTTCTGAGCTAATAGGTGAATGATCATTCCCACAATGATTTCGTGAAATAAACTGCCGATCAATTCAGGATTTTTTTGTGGTTTAAATAATCCCTCCCTGATCCCAGCTTCAATCATTGTCTGATATCGGCTTCGAACATTGATGATTGATTCTTGATAGATCGCTAAGAGTTCTTCTTCGTAAGGTGCGTGCAAGTATAGAAAGAGAATTAAACTCGACCGCTCTTTTTGATGAATGGCCATTTCAAGATTCAGTTTAAATTGTAAGTTCAGTTGATCTAAGGCCGAGTTGCTGGGCTTAGATTGACGGGCGTGTTCTGAAGCAAAATCACTCAGAATCTGAAGTACACAAGCGCGGAACAATCCTATTTTTCCACCAAAATAGTTGATGATGCCTTGGCGTTGAACCTTAGAGTGTTTGGCAATTTCTTCAAGGGTGACCTCAAAAAAGCCTTTCTTTCCAATGAGTACCATTGCTGATTCAACGATCCGGAGTCGAGTGAGTTCGCCTTTTGTCATGCTTATATTGTCGGTTAAAATAAATATTACTTAAAGCAATTTTTTTATTTACAAAGTAAATTTATTATGACATAATGCGTTAGAAGTTTTAACCCATTCAATAAAGGAAATTTATGAAAACCATCCGTAACCTCATGTTAACTGCTCTAGCTATATTACCTGCTGCAAGTTTCGCCAGTACTACTCTCACTTACACCACTTCTTGTGAAGTGCTGCGAGCTAATTTTAAATCTCATACCCCTTGGGTATCGATTGCCTCTAAGGAAATGAACAATGCTCCATCTGAAGGAAAAAGTAACCCAGATATTTTTTTAACAGCGGATGATTTAGAAGTTAGATTTTCAGATTTATTTGCTGAGATTCCAATGTCTGCAGGTAAGGTGCTTGTTGTTGGTAGAGGTTTTTTAAAGATTAAAAATACCAGGACTCATGACGAACTGATTGCAGATGCTTCTAGTAATCAAAGATTCGATTTAAATTCGAAAATAGAAACTCAAATCGATGATCCTTCTGTTACTTTAGCTCTTGGATATACTAATCCAGCAAGTCCAAACTCTTATATGGTTTCTTGCAAAACCATTGTTAAAAATTAATTCAATACATCAATATCATTCATGGTTACATCGGGTTTAAATTAATTAGCCCGGTGTAATCATTGAGTAGTATCAAGTTTGCATTCCATTTTTCTGCAAGTTAAGCTCAGTGTATGTTTAAACTTAAAGAGAATAGAACTTCTATCACCACGGAAATTTTGGCCGGCATCACCACCTTTTCAGCCATGATGTATATCCTTGTTGTGAATCCAGCTATTCTTTCTCAAACCGGGATGGATCCAGGCGCGCTGCTTGCAGCCACCATTTTTGCTTCAGCCGTGATGACTCTTTCAATGGGTCTATTTACCAATCTTCCTTTAGCGCTCGCACCCGGCATGGGTTTAAATGCTTTTTTCACTTACACACTATGTTTAGGTAAAGGACTTCCTTGGCAAAGTGCTTTGGGACTAGTGTTTTATAGCGGAGTTTTATTTTTTGTTTTGAGCTTCACCAACTTAAGACCAAAAATTTTAGCCGCAATTCCGGGCTCAGTTAGGAAAGGGCTCACCATAGGGATTGGTTTTTTCATTACTCTCATTGGCTTAAAGAACGCAGGAATTGTGGTGGCTTCTCCGGCAACACTCATCACTCTTGGTAATTTTTCTGATCCAAGCGTGAGTGTGGTTTTATTGGGATTGATCTTGGCTGCAGTTCTTCACCAAAGAAAAGTACCTGCGAGTTTACTTTTGAGTATGGCCTTTATTACTTTGGTTGATCTTTTTTTAGGGAAGGCACATTTGCCAGCAACTTTTTTCTCTACACCACCCAGTCTTGCACCCACATTTTTAAAACTTGATTTTCAATATTTCTGGCAGCATCTCGGAATTGCACTTCCTCTAACCTTAAGTTTGTTCTTTGTTGATTTCTTCGACAACATGGGAACCTTAATTGGTGTAACCACTCGGGCAAAACTTGTTGATGAAAAAGGGGAGATTAGAAATTTAGGTCGTGCGCTCAAGGCGGATGCCTTTGCAGCGATGTTTGGTTCACTTTTAGGTACTTCTTCCGTTACTAGCTATATTGAATCCGCGGCGGGGGTTGAGCAAGGTGGCAGAACAGGACTAACTGCGGTGACGGTAGCGGGTTGTTTTTTGCTTTCACTTTTTATAGCACCCGTGCTTCTTTTTGTTCCACTTTCTGCAACAACTCCTGCGCTCGTGATGG
>CANBTI010000105.1 GCA_947372355.1 Bdellovibrionales bacterium
GAGCGAGCTACATCCTGATAAATATAACGATAAAAAAGGCATGAGGAAAAATACTAAAATTTTTCTAGAAATAAAATGCTCCACCAATATTGAACGTCAAGTTGTCTTGCCAAGAACCAATCGATCCACCCGTTAAATAGGATGTAGCTTCAGTTTTAATGGCTACTTTTTCCATTAATTTAATTTTAAATCCCAACCCACCAATCACTGAAACTGAATCAAGTCTGCCCGGTGCAGAATATCCCGCAGCTGTATAAGTTCCTGTTGCGTCGCGATTTAACTGCCCAACTCCTAATCGAAAGAAGGGTCTAAATGTAGCCTGTTCTTCAAATAAGTAATAAAGCATATTAATGCTATAAACGCGGTCTCGATATGAAATGTCTTGAACACCTTGTACAAAGTTTTTTGTAGTACTATCGTGATAAGAAAATTCAAGTTCACTATCTTGAGTGAAATAATATCCAAGGGATGCACCATACGCCCTGGTCCAAGTATAACTTCCAGCATTGTAGTTACTACGACTCCAAGAAAAGCTGCCACCAAGTTCAAAAACACCTGCTTGAGCTATAGAAACCCAAAAAAATGCACACACCATTCCTAATATTTTAAAGTATTTCATCTGCACTCCCTTCCTTGGAGTATTATTTACCGACTAATCCTTTTCAGGATCAAAGCCCCGGATATTTTCCAGAACTTTTTTTATTTGAACGCCTTCCTTCGCTTTCTTGCGTTGGTATTCAATATCTTTTAATTTTTCAGAAGATTTTAAACTTGCTGGATGACGGGATTCATCAAAAATCTTTTGATCTTCTTCATCACCATAAAGATGCTTCTTCATTAATTCCATTCCAATTTTTGCTTCATTTAAATCAATGGATAAATCAACTTTTTTAGGCTTTGAAACAGTTGAAGCAATCGAACGATCTGCTGCTTGTTCAGATTCTTTTTCAATATCTTCCCAATTCTCCAGATCGGCGATCATCGATTTAGATCTCGATTCAATCGTTCTCTGAGAAATAGCTGTGAGTTCAGTAATTTCATCTTGGCTTAAAGAAAAACCTTTAAACGCAGAACTGACTGAATTTGGACTCATGGTTTCTGGTTGTGAAGGAATAATGCGAGATTCGCCAATCCAAAGTCGGCTCATTTCACCTACATTCACTACCTGTTGTGCTTCCGTATGAAATTTATTTTTAAATTCTACTTTTCTATTAAAACTAGCCAAAGTAGTTTCTTTATTTTTAGGTGTATAACGCACTAAAATAACTCCACCATGAAATACAGAAATAGAATTAGGAGTGGTGAGTTCAAACTCATGGATACTTGGTGGCGCTGAAACCATCACTTCACCACGATATAATTTGTGTAAATTACTTTCTTTTTTACTAAATTCGAAAAATGAATCTGGTGCAATTTTAAATTGTGTTAAATCGGATAGTTCCACCCATACTGAATCGCTATGGGTAATCAACATAGAACCACAAGAAACAGACTCATCAGCAACTAATTGCGTTTTTGTCGTTCCCTTCAGAGGAATCATTTGGGCGTTATTGCTTCCTCTAGTGACACGACCACAAACTTCAGCGTTGGCCGTATAAGTAGTCGCTATTAGCAATATGATACTTATGAATAAAATATTATTTTTCATCTGAACCTTCTTTAGATTCTTCATGAGATGCAGGCATTCTGGAGTGATTAATTAAATCTACCTCTTCTGATTGAGGATAATTTGAAATTAAACGAGCGAGCGCTTTTTGCGATTCACCCTTGTTACCACGAGATTTCTCTACGATGGATTGCCATAAAAGGGATTGGCGAAATAGAACACTGCCTGGCTTAGAATGCTTTTGAGTCAGCTTCAGGTATTCTGTAGCATTTTCAAAATGCTTTAATTTATACCAAGAAATTGCTGCAATTAGATAATTATCTGGTTTTTGAAAACTAGTGTCTTCATCAAATTTAGTGAGTTGGGTAAAGATAACAGCAGATTTTTCATACTCTTGGCTACGAAAATATTCCATGCCCAAAACTTGAAGTTGGTGAGGTAAAATTTGATTTGGAACATTATATTCTATTCCATCTGGAACTCTTGCCACTGGGGAACCTGCTTCCACTTTCAATGTTTCAGCAATTTTTTTAGTTTCTTTACGAACTTCATTTTCAGTGTTTTTAGCTTTTTCTAATTCAAAACTTTGTTGAACCGATGCAAGTTCTCTTACGAGATCTTGTTCGCGTGAATCTGCTACTGAAAGTTTATTCAACTGATCAAAAAAGTGATGATAGTGCTTACGGTAAGTACCCACGATTCCAATCGTTTTGAATTCTTTTACTGCAAATGAACTATTAATTTCATGGAAGATTGGCTTAGCAACAAAGAACAATACTCCAGCAACCATCGCAGATCCAAAACCTGCGAGAGAGTATTTAAAAGACTTTTTATTGATAAAATTACGCCAGTCCACATCTACTATTCGGCGTTTTGACACTAAACTTTAACCTTATACTGTAATGATTTTGAGATAGTTAAGCCACTTTTTTGACAGCAGGCTTGATGGCAATTTCGTATGCCTTTGAATCCACGAATAATTGATACAAGAGAGCATCAAGTTTGCCCTGCTTCACTTCATCTCCAAGAATCTTTAAGGCTACCTCAGTAGAGACTGCGGCCTTATAAGGGCGATCTTTAGCCGTCAGCGCATCATAGATATCACAAACCGCTAACATTCTACTTTGAGTAGAAATAGATTCACTCTTCACTCCCAAAGGATAGCCAGTGCCATCCAGTTTTTCATGATGGTAATGAGCAATCTCAGGAACACGCTCTAGCCCGCGACCCCATGGAACCATTTTTAAAATTTCATAGGTAAAGGAAACATGCTTTTCCATCTCGAGTCTTTCTTGAACACTTAAAGACCCCTTCTTGATACTGAGAATATCTTTTTCCCGTTGATGAAGGGCACAACAAAATTCGCCATCATCAATTTTAACCTGCATTTTAGTCAATTCTGCGATTCCTTCAGAAACCTCTTGAGGCAACAAAGAAGGCTCATTTGCAGTTTTAATCATGAGTAATGCACGTTCCAGTTCTTTTACTTTTCGTGTTTTCTCTAATATATCTTTTTCACCTGCATACTGAAAGCCCACTGCTGCCTTCATCATGCGAAAACGCATTTCGATCACTTCTAATTCCCAAGGAAATAATTTTTTCTCTTTTTGAAGAATGTGCTCTTTTACAGAAATTTTACCGATATCATGCAACATGGCTGCATATCTTAACTCTCTCATTTGAACAGAGCCAAACTCAACAAATGCTAGTGGTCCGCGACACTCACGGTTCACTGCATCGGCCAAACTCAGAGTTAAATCACAAACGCGTTGAGAGTGACCAGAAGTCACCGGATCACGAGCCTCAATCGCCGTTACACAGGCATTCACAAAGCCTTCTAAAATTTTTTCTTGTTCATAAACGAGTGCACTGTTTTCAATGGCAAGGGCTGCTTGTCCTGAAACCACGGCGCATAAACGTTCATCTTTTTCATCAAATCCTACGGAAAGATCGATGTTAAATGGAATTTTGTTAATCAGTTGCACTACCCCAACCAGATCACCGCGAGGAGTAATCAAGGGAGCAGAAAGAATATTTCTTGTGTAATAGTGTTGAACCACATCGTTCCAACTTTCAGAACGATTAACGTCTACTTCTTCGGATTTTGAAGGAGCAGCATAGGTTTCTTTAAAAACTTTTTGGAGTAATCCTGTTTTACCCACTAGCGTGGTTTCATCTAAACGGAACACCAATGATTTTAATTCTTCAGGAACTGCATCAATATTTGCGCTACGAGTGATCATGGATTTAAATACCAATACCTGCTCACCTTGTAGGTTTTTTTGCATGGTATAGATCGACCCCCCATCGCACCCAATGAGGTCGAGGAAAGAGTTCAAGATCGAATTTAAATCGCGCGATAACGGTTCGTAAGACATACTCATAGGCCTATCGGCAAAATCCCGAATCTTCTTAACCTTACTTACGCACTGCCTACACTTTAGACACTGTACTCACTTTATTGCCAAATTTGGCTACAGCTACGATTAAACTAAAATTATTTAAATATATGATTATAAAGGGAATATTGTGCTCATATTTTGATCAAACCCCATCCCCATTCTGGCTCGGAGCTTGCTTATACCAAGGGTAGAGAGAATACCTTATGAAACAAAATATATTGAATCGCCTCATTTTAATATCTTCCCTAACCCTCAGTGCATGTGGCCCTCAAGCCTATGTACCGAGCACAGTTGTTTCTGATCAATCAGCAGCAGGTGACATGAGCTTACCTCCTAAGGTTGATATTGTTCTTGGCCTAAGTAACGGCGGAACCATGCAAAACATTTACCCTGGCTTACAACCTGAGATTGCAGCTTTTGCAACCAGCTTACAAAACAAAGGTTGGGACTATCGATTTGTGACACTTTCATTAAGCGAAAGTAGCCCAGGCCTAACAGCAAGTGTTAATCAAGCCGTAGCGGTTTCGAACTATCATTCAAATGACGTATCCGGATCAAACAATTCAACAAGTTGGTTACCTTCATTTCCTGGTGCAATTCAATCAGATCCACAGTTTTTTATGAATCCATTGTTTTTTACACCAACATTAAGCATTCCTGCTTTGGATTACACTTATAACAATGGAAGAGAATCTGGATTAAAAAACCAAACTAACTTCATTAGTCGTACCGATGTTAACAATGTTGCTAATCCTAGCCTAAGTTTAATCCGCCCTGATTCTATGCTCGCAGTGATGACCATTTCAAACGGTAAAGACACTTCTGATGGATGGTACTCTGCATGGAATGGCATGCAAGCTAACACTGTAAATGTAGCTAGTTATGTAGCTCAAATGCAGGCCGTTCGTTCAACCGTAAAATATTATGCAATTGTAGCGCACAATACTACCAACTGTCGCGTAGGTGGTGCTTGGTCTGGAATGGATTATGAAAAAGCAGCACAATTAACTGGTGGTATTAGCCAGGATATTTGCACTACTCCAATTCCAAATGCGCTTGATGCTGTTGCACAAAATCTTCAAGTACAAAGACTCAGTTTCGTTAAAAAATATCTTGTTCTTGGAACTGATCCAAACGTTGCAACGATCAAAGTATTTAAAAACGGAGCATTAATACCAAATGATGCAACTAATGGTTGGACTTACACAGGTTATTCCACTCAATACACAATCGACTCTCCGGTACCAATGGCGCAAGCGACTGGTTACATGATCGAACTTCATGGAACAGCTAAACTTCATGGATTTGATAAAGGCAGAGTTGAATACATGAATGCTGGAGCAACTTCTTCACACTAAGGTTAAAAATTAAAATGAAAAAAATATTTGTTCTCACTGTATTTTTAATCATCACAGGTTGTGCAAAAGAACGCACCACTCCTTATTTCTCCAATCAAGGACAAATGAAAATGGGAAATCCCCTTGTTTCTGTTCTTACGAATGAAGATTTCGAAAAACAGAAATTAAACTCAGCTAAAAAAGAAATTACAGTGAAGCCACAAACTGAAAGTGAAAATGTAGTTTCTCTCAACGAAGAACATGAGCAAGAAAACTTAAAGTTACTATTTAACAGCTATGAAGCTCCTGAAGTGAAACTGGGAATGCCAGAGGGTGTAATTTGTGAATTTATCCCACAGCTTCGAATTCAAAAAACATTGGGTCGCCTCAGTTGTTTAAAACAATCTCCACTTTCACATGGCCCGGTGGCGAATGCTGATCAAGCTAGATACAGCTGTAAAATTGATCAAAGCGAGAACGATGAAAACACCATTGGTGATCTCAGCATCTACGAATCACTTCAGCTAACGGAAATAGAAGCGGAAAGTAGCACCACTGAAATAAAAATCTTTAAAAAAGAAGCGGGTCGTTTTGATTGTTCAAAATCGATTGAAATTAAAACAGGAAATCTTCTCTATAAATGCGGAATCGGTATTTGAATTCAAATCAATGAAAAACCTAATCATCAAGAACTTCATCTTCGCTTCC
>CANBTI010000106.1 GCA_947372355.1 Bdellovibrionales bacterium
GTGGAAGAAGCTTCTCGCCTCACTCGTATTTACCTTGGATCAGGTGATTTGAATCCAAATCGTTTGGAAGAAGTTCAAGAACGATTGAGCATGATCACTAATTTTAAACGTAAATATGGCACTACTATTGATGAAATCATTGTTCATCATGAAAAAATGGCTAGCGAGATCGATCTTCTTGAAAACTTGAGCACTCGCCTGGAAGGATTAGAAGAAGAGTTTCAAAAAGAAAAATCTTTAGTGATGAAATCTGCAAAAGAACTTTATACGAAAAGAAAAAAGAGTTCTGAAACTTTTGCAAAAGCCATTGATAAAGAATTAAAAGAGCTCCGCATGAGTGACGCTCAAGTTGCAGTAAAAATTGATTTCCAAGATGATATTACTTCTTGGGGTTCTGATTCACTTGGCAGCGAAATCACTTTTGAAGTTCAAACCAATTTAGGTGAAGATAAAAAGCAAATTCAAAAAATTGTATCCGGTGGTGAACTTTCTCGCTTGATGCTGGCGATTCGAAGAGTGATTGCCGATAAAGGCGGCATTGGAGTTTATCTCTTTGATGAAATTGATGCAGGCTTGGGTGGGCAAACTGCTTTTACAGTGGGTAAAAAATTAAAATCGGTGGCTTCTTACAATCAAGTGATTTGTATTACTCACGTTCCTCAAGTGGCTTGTTTTGCTGATCATCATCTTTCAATCAGTAAGCACACTTCAAAAGGAAGAACGGTAACAGAGGTGACTGCACTCAATGCTGAAGGCAGAAAAGAAGAGATTGCTCGCATGTTGGGTGCTGAGAAACTCACTCCTGCTGCAATCAAAAATGCGAAGGATTTGTTAGAGAGTGCTCGGAATTAAGGAAAAAAGCCTCATCCTGTCAAAACAGGATTGAGGCTTTTTTCAATTTTGAATAAATCAGTTATCCTCCGATTGGATGATTGCCTGAGTATCTACGGCCTCCATTTGGATTCACTTGATTTGTTTGGCATGAATCACCAGGGTTTGCGAATTTTAGATTAAAATACATTTGATCTTCCGTATTGATTTGAATTGTCTGATTGAGATTTACATCTGAGTATCCAGAGCTTACATCAGTTCTGATTTTCTTGATTTCTATGCCCTTTATTTTTCTTGGTTTAATTTTATGAATAGAAATTGATTGATATCGCTCGGAAAGTGAATTGTAACCACTATAAACTGAAACGTTATTATCGATTTGAGTGTTTTTTGATAAATTTCTATATCCCACTACTGATTGCACTAACTGATAGGGATAAGAACACTGTTGAAGAAGATCTTGAAAAGCTTCATTTTGAGAGTATTGACTCCAGCCTGAAACTGCAACTCCAAGTTCAAATGTTCTATTTTCAGGATCAACGTAGATGCATTGTGCATTACAGTTAAATTCTAGATTGGAATTTTGTGCAAATGCATTCATTCCGATGAATAAAAATAATATTTGAATTTTCATGATTAATTAACTCCTTGATGAATCTTGACCGCTTCTTGAAGACAGTTTTGTTGTTTTTCATTAAGCATATCTTTTTTCACTAATTGATTAACTTCAAGTAGAGTAACTTTCTGAAGAGTTGTTGAGATTGAAAACTTTGAGGTATTATCTAATATAATTAAAATCTGGCTCATATTGCGACTACAAGTTTTATTGGAATGAACTCCAGAAATGTAACCGTATACATTTTCCAGAGAAGTTGCTCTTTGAGTTGAAATTTCAATTT
Organism: Bdellovibrionales bacterium; assembly: GCA_947372355.1. GTDB lineage: Bacteria > Bdellovibrionota > UBA1018 > UBA1018 > CAIMNF01 > CAIMNF01. Next base: position 1,731 of record CANBTI010000106.1, read on the forward strand.
CTTGAGCTTTATGCAATGCCTCTTCAGTTTTTACTTCTTCATTATGAATTGTACTTAGTAGATCAGCCTGACTCATTGAAAATGGCAATTTTAAGGAATCTCCATTCATATTATAAAGTTGTATATATTCTAGAAAAGTATCGATTGCATTTGTAGATGGGTAAATAGTTAAACCTTCGCTATTCTTATTGATCGGAATAAAGATTCTTTTACCTAGATTAAGTTTAATCATCGTTAAAAATTTAGTGTACATTACCTTACTTAAAATAATGCATGATTGAGAATAGCAGCCTTCAGTAATTTTTGGTCCTACGGTTACATTGAGTACTGCTGTTTTACAAGCTGGGGAAGTGCCATATTTTTCATCTATTATTCCATTCCAATGATTAAAATAATACTGACCACCACCCCCACATGGTTCAATTATTGATTCTTCTTGTTCTTCAAGAATCTTACGATTGAGATATTCAGTTTTAAATCCAATGTTGGTAATTAAAGCATCGATTAGATTTCTAATATTTTTTTTCAACTGTTTTGATTCCGTAGTTATTTGTTTTATAACCTCAGCTAGTAGGGCATCTTTTTCTTCTTTAGAGTAATTTGCTGATGATTCAATGTTACGGTATTCATTAATGTAAATATTCAGATTACCTAGAACACCAGAACGCATTTTATTTTCATATTGAGTCAATTCAGAATCAAGTAAAGTTGCAAAACTTTTCACTTTTGAATTAAAATCCGAATGTTCAACACTACTATTGTTTGTATTCTTTTGGAGTTCAGAAAATATTTGTCTTGTTGCGTTTTTTGTTAAATTTAACTGCGCGCTGATAATTTCATCTGAATTGATCACGGTTTGAGCTGAGGCATTCATTGAAAATGCAACTGCTCCAAAAATGATGAGACTTGTTTTTTTAATGAGTTTTTTCATAATTTATTCCTTAATTTTTTAATTAAATTTTAATTCCAAGTTTAGTTTGATCTAGTTTGCTTTTGAAGGTATTTGCATTTTCAATTCCAATTTCATTTCCTAGGTTTACCAAGAATGTTTCCCAAAAATTCTGTGAGTATTCTTTGATGATGGTTTCAGCTAATCTTTTTTCACGGGGAATATCGGTAACAATTGTACTGAGTTGTGTTTTAATCATTTCAAAGGAAAATGCTTTATAAAATAATGGATTTTGGAGCATTTGATCTAACTTCAATCGATCGTTATTTCTCAGTAAGGTTTTTACATATTCATAAAAAGCCCTTCCCGATGGATTGAGTTTATTCCAATTGTATTGATTGATCCCTTCAAGTGAGGTGAGCATGATTTTATCTTCATTGGTATCATTTGCGCTCATGGTAGCCGCTACGGATTGAATTTTTAATGATAAGTGTTCTTTGCTGATTGATTTTTCAGAAAGATCTTTCAATAGTGATTGAATCCAATTTTGGAATTTTGGTAGCGACGCAATTTTTGTTTGTACATCGATATTTCCACGGGAAGAATTCATGCAAACCATGAGGGCAGATTCATTCATTTTTGGAAGAAGTTGATTTAGATTGGAATTGGTATTTCCACTGCAAAGTTCATCAATCAAATTCATCGCAGTAACTTTTTGTACTGTTTTTGCATCTTCTTCAGTTAACCCAAGAAGCGCTTGTTTAAATTCATTTTCTGAAGGCACTAATGAATTAATATTGCCAGCTTTTGCTAAAACTTCGGCACGAGTTGAATCATCTCCGAATACAAAAAGGATATAATTCTTGATTGGATCAACAGCCCCTGTCAATGCAGGATATTTGATGCCATTTTTTTGAATTTGAAAATAAAAATCTTTTCTTGTTTTAATTTCACCCGTGGTGATTCGATTTAAGGTTTTAACTGTACTTCTTAGTTTTTTATTGCGAAGAGTTTCATCGATATTCAGAAGTGAGTGTAAGGTTTCATGCAAAATTAAAAAAGCCTTGCTGTTATCAGAAAGTGTACTAAATAATGAATCATCTAAATACACCTCGGTTGATTCAAGCATTCGAATCGCCACTTGTTCTGCATTTTGCGTTACAGGCGTAGAGATTGAATCGCGATCTTCAGTATTCACCTTAATGAGTTTACCGGTAATACACCAATCCAGTTTTTTAATCTCACGCTCCATTACGTTTGCGAAATACCAATCCACATTTGCAATTTTTTGTAAAATTACTTTTACCTGTGGATTTTCACCAATCATTTGCCCCCCCTGTTTTCCAATCACAATTGGTGTGATCTAACAAATCACGAAGTTCTCGGTACCCTTTACGATTCACCACTTCACCACCACCGTGGGTTTCGTTTGATTGTGCAAAACTCATCGACTCGCTGCTGATAAAGGCTGCAATTCCGAATAATGCGATTTTTCCAATTTTTAATTTTATCCCTTGATTCATATATTCTTCTTTCTTTATTCTCTCTTTAGTTTTTCGTTAGTTTAAAAACATTTACACTTGCGTGATATATTTTTTTATTTTTTGCTTTTATCTCAGCAATTTTTTTAAGTTTTCCCATCGCTTCTTTCATCACCAGATGGGCTTCTTTTAATTGTTTTTCATCAAAAGCCAGATTCATGTTTCCCGTGAATCTTTCATCTGGGTTTTGTTCCGTTAAAGCTTCAATGTTTTTTTCAAACATTTGGGTGTTGTATTTTCGAAGGGCATCATTTTTAAAAGGACTACTTACCGAAACTCGTCCTCCTAGGATTTTTGGTCGACTCCCTTTTTTCCATTCCATAATTTCCAACGCAACCATGCGTTCTAAAGCTTGAATCACTTGATGGGTAGTGATTCCTAGGTTTTTTGCCGCCCATTCTTCACTCCAGGGTTGATCTTCAAGTTGAACTAGGATTTGAAGGGGAAGGTGATACCACTCCGAAATCATTCTGAAATCATCAATGCTGAGATCTCGGTTTGTATTGATTTCAGGATCAATGATTTGTAATTCAGAGAGAATTTGTTCACGATGTTTAGCCGAGCTGGCTTTTTCAAGACGAAGGAGTGTTATGAATTTTTTTGTTGCTTGATCTTCAAGTAGTAGTTTTTCAGCGATTTGATGAGCAAGTTCTTCTGATAAATCACGTTTTCCAGCAAGAATCATGGATAGATAAGAGGGTTGTATGGCGATCAATCGTGCGAAACTTCTTAATGAAAACTTTTGATTTTTCTTTTGTTTCTCAATCAATAAATCACGCAGAAAGCTGCGGTAGTTGATTCTTGTGTTTAGAGCGTTATCTGTTTTCATCTTGATGCGCATGATACGGGCTATTGATGACGCAATCAATTAAATTCGATCAAAGTGTGAACATTCTGATAACATCTTGTGAACACTGCAAGTTGGGTTTTGAAATTTTAAATGAAATGAGTTGATTTCAATTTTAAATGACTTATTTTAGTAAACACAGTTATACTTTTAATGAATGAGTCAAATCTCCGAAACTCACATTAAAAATGAAGTTGAACTTCAATTTGCCCAACTGATTGATTTTGCGTATTTATTAGGGTCAGCGGGCACAGAGCGATTTCATCATGAAAGTGATATCGATATTGCAATTTTTTGGAAGAAAATTCCTGAATTTTCTATTATAACAAAAATGGTGAGTCAACTTTCAGAGAAGTTTGGTAGTGATGTTGATCTTGTATCACTAAATACAGCGGATCCGATTTTTTCAAGGCAAGTATTAGAAACTGGTCGTTTACTCGTTTGTTATTCTGAGGGGATTCATTTAAATTGGAAAATTAATCAACTGGCTCAATATCCCGATTTCAAAATATCGCGTCGGATTATTGAAGAAAATATACTGAATCGAAAAAGATATGTCTGAATTAGATGTTGTTCTATCGAAAATTAATATTATTAAAAATTGTTTAATGGCGATTGAGAAGGCTACCATTCATGAAAAAGATGAAGATTTTAAATTAGCCATTTATGAACTTAATTTACAGCGTGCAATTCAAGCCTGTATTGATCTAGCAAATGTGGTCTTATCTAAAGAAGGATTAGGATTACCAAATTCTTATCGTCAATCTTTTGAGCTGTTAAATAAACATCAAGTAATTGATTCAAGTTTAAATCAAAAACTTATTTCTATGGTTGGATTTAGAAATATTTCTGTGCATGACTATGAACAAATAAAGCCAGAAATTGTTCATAGTATTATTAATAATTACCTGATTGATTTTGAAACTTTTTACACTTTAATTCTAAGTAGAGTTAAAAATTGGCCTTGATGAGTAATTTAATATTCAGTTACTTTTTTCATTCACAATAACAAATTTAC
>CANBTI010000107.1 GCA_947372355.1 Bdellovibrionales bacterium
GCCTGATATCCAGCCGTATAAAAATCAATATCGCCTAGTAACTCCGGCATTAACACAGAACTCAAACCACCGAAGTGAAACATGAGTGGAACCTCATGCCCATCAATCGAATAACGAGTATCCTCTGGAGCTGATCCTTGAATTACTATTTGCGAACTAAAACCAGGAGTGCGATTCACACCCGGTAGATTTTGAATCGCTTTAATTGCATCAGAAGCAGAACCTGGCAAAGTGATCGCTTCACGTGCTCTTATTTTATGAAGACTAGGATCTTTTTTTTCATCTGAAATGATGGTGGTTTCGTATTCAATACCACTCAAGCGATTCAAATAAATATTTTGCTTGGGTGAATCACCCACCAATTCAGTTTCTAATTTTTCAAATCCTGCTTTTTGAAAGATCAATTTGGATGAGGGAGTGACTTCAATCGAAAACTCGCCTTTTGAATTTGATACCGCACGGGTTTTGCTAGGCAGTTCAACCACACTAACTTCTTCAACGGGAAGCTTCATGCCTTTTTCAAAAACAACTCCATTCAAAGTTGCGGCATAAACACTCGTGCTTAAGAAAAATACTAAATATTTGAAGATCATTTCAGTAAGAAACGATAGGTGTAACGAATTCGAATTGCAACGGATTTATCAGACATTCTTGCTGGACGAAACTTAAACAAACTCACTGCATTTTGAGCCGCAGCTGTTAAAACTGGATCTGGGGAACTGACCACTTTCAAATCCTGCACCTTGCCCTGTGATGAAATCAAAAGATCAAAAACCACACTACCCTGAATATTTTTTAACTTCGCTTCCGGAGGATAAGGAACTCTCACTTCATTGAGCAAAATGGGCATTTCACTCACTTCATAATCCTCTGAAACAGATTCAGCGCCGCTATTTAGAGATTGACTACTGCTTCTGTTGGCAGAAGGTTGTTGTGCAACATTAGAAGCAGTATTTGAAACATTTGGAGTCGTTGGCGATTGACTTGTTTTCTTTTTAGCCATTGGAGAAGGTGCTTTATCTGGATTAGATAAATTTCTGATAAATTCGGTAATTTCTACCGGTATATCTTCCAATACACTCTCTTTTTTATAAAAAACAATCAATAAAGCGAGGACAAGCAGACAGTGAATCAAGATGGATAACAACAGTGACTGCTGAATTACCCCCTGCTTTTTCACAATAGCTTTTCAATTACCTTTTCAAGAGATTCAGGAGTATCGATCGATCCAAAGCGTTTGGTCACTTTACCTGTTTTAGAAACTAAAAATTTAGTAAAATTCCATTTAATGGCTTCACTGCCTAAAAATCCCTTAGATTCCTTTTTTAAGTACTTAAACAATGGATCAGCATTTTCACCGTTCACATCAACCTTTGCGAAAACGGGAAATCTCACACCAAATCTTCCAGTGCAAAACCCTTGAATTTCCTCATTCGAACCTGATTCTTGACCACCAAATTGATTACAAGGAAAACCCAAGATCTCTAATCCACGAGACTGGTATTTTTCATAAAGTTTTTGGAGACCTTCATACTGTTTAGTAAAACCACACTCACTGGCTACATTCACAATCAGTAGCGTTTTTCCTTCATAATCCTTTAATGAAACTTCCGAACCATCTGCTTTTTTTACTTTGAACGTGTAATCCATTTTTTGACTCCTCCAATAACGATCGGCAACACCGATACGAAAATAACTAAAACAATAATTTTATCTAAACGATTGGCTAAAGATGTTTGACCTAAAAAATAACCAACGATTAATAGTGAGTTAATCCATAAGGTTCCACCCAAAATATCCCATTGAAGATATTTTCGATAATCCATTTTTGCTACCCCTGCAATAAAAGGCACAAAAGTTCTGAAAATGGGAATGAATCGACACGCTATTATTGCAGCCACTCCATACTTTTCATAAAAAGCATTGGCTTCCACCACGTATTTCTTTTTGAAAAATAATCCGTCTTCCTTTTTAAAAATAGCATCACCTGTTTTACGACCTAAAAAATAGCCAACTTGATCACCCGCTATTGCAGCAATCGTTAATGAAACCTGGAGAGTGAATAAAACCAAACCCGGCACAGCATTTGGATTAGCTGGATTAGCAAGCACACCCGCAGTGATGAGAAGAGAATCACCGGGTAAAAAGAAACCTAAAAGTAAACCGGTTTCAGCAAAAACGATTGCAGTCACGAGCAGTACCCCACCCGTTGATAACCACATCGCGAATGTTGCAGGATTATGCAGCGTTTTTATTTGTTCAATCAATTGGTGAATCATTTTTTACCTTCATTTTCCTTTTCAATTTTTGCTAATAATTTCTTTAAACTTTCTACATACCTAGTTGTTCGCACATTCAAACCTTCTGGGATTTTAAGATTTTTTAAAAACTCATTTCCACGCATCAACGCTTCCTTTTTTTCACCTTGTTCCACCATTACAGTGATCAAGCGCTCCATGGAACGAATGCGATTATCACCATAAGAGAAATTAAGTGCCTTTTCTGCATATTCACGAGCTTTGGTGTAATCTTTAATCCCTAAATACATTTTAGTGGCAGCAAAATAAAATGTAAATTCAGCTGGGTATTTTTTAATAAAATGATCGTAAAGTTTTTTAGCTTCCTCAATCCTTCCATCTTTCCAAAGTAAAAACCCATATTCCAAATTCATGCTTCTGAGATCTTTGCTTCCATGGCTGTCAAAAAATGAAATTAACTTTTCGTAACTTCCAATTACTTTCTTCCGAAGATCAATTACCAGTTTTTCATTGTTAATTGTTTCAGCTAAATCCATGCGTATAGAATCTAAATCTGCGGCCGTGAGTTCTGTGCCCTTTACAAACTTTGTCTTGGGATCAATCCGTTTTAATAATTGATCAATAAAGGAATTGGCTATTTTAAAGTATTGATCCTGCTTCAACCAAAACTCATCGTTCAAAAAATCAATGGTTTGAACCAAGGTATCACTACTTTTTGATTCAATATTGTTTGCAATTTCTTTAATCGAGTTTTCAACTAAAGTTAAATTTTTAGGATCTTTTAAGAAATTAACATTTTTCTTATTTTCAGCGATCCATCTATAAATCAATACTTTAGCATCTTTCGCAGTTTCAGTCAGTTGGATCACTTCATTGTAATTCTTTTGTTCTAGTTGAATAGAAAGGAATTCCTCCAAACGATCTTTCCAGCGCAATTCCTGAGAATCATTTCTATGCTGATAAGCCTTGGTTAATTTTTGATTGAACTCCTGAAGAGGGAGATAACCCACTACTCTTTCTATTTCTTCTAATGAATCTTTCTCATTCAATTTGGCGATTAAAAGTGTGGGATAACCACCAATTTTAAATTTAGATTTGAGTTCAAATGATTTTTCATCATCTACATCCAACTTTAAAAGTACAAAATTCTTAGCCACTTTGGCAAAAGCTGGAGTGTTGAACACGGTCTCATCATAAAGGTTGCACGGAGGACACCAGATTCCATAAAAATCGATCAACAATGGTTTTTTTGATTTTTTAGATTCTGCAATTGCTTTCACAATATCATTATCGATGAATAATTCTGTTTGATTCGTTTTTACAGAAGGAACCTTAGGTTTGGTTAGTTTTAGATTAGAAAACTTTTCTGAAATCACTTTGGAGTTTTTTTCATCCAACAGAACATTCATTTTCTTTTTCAAACAGTACGTTTTTTTTGAATCGCAAACAAAAGCACTCACTTCAACCATCACGCCTGAATGAAGTGATTGGCTTTCCAGTTGAAATAATATTTTTTCAGGTGATTCTTGAACTGCTTCAAATGTAGATTTTTCAAACTTCGCCGTGCGAGGAGCTTCCAAATTAAAGTGGTGTTCAACTGGAGGTGAAACTTCAATGGCCCACAGTTGAGGGTGCTTCCCATCACCGTGATAAACTTGCGATTTAAAATCCTGAATATTAGGTTCTACGGCAAAAGCACTCACCACCAAAAACAACGTTGAAACGAAATGAATCATTTCTAATATTTAGCATGAGAATATGATTGATTACAGTATTTTACTAATTTTGAAGCCTGGATAGTAGTGCGTTAAAATTTGATCACGGGTGAAACCCTTTTCGCCCATTTTTTTAGCTCCCCATTGGCAGAGTCCTACTCCATGGCCGGATCCTTTACCATGAAATACAACCGATCGACCTTTCAGTTCCATGGTAAAGCGCGTGCTTTTGAGTTGAGTCGCGTCTAACCAATTTCTAACTTGATAGGCATTGCTGGTGATCGAGATCACTTTAAATGTTTCACCATCTTTGAAATCAAAAATAATATTGGAAGCGCGCTCGGCATCTGAGGTGACTCTGACATTAGATAACATCCACTGACTTGGATTATTGAGATATGCCTTTGGCCAACTTTTTCTCACATTCGCATCATTGCTTAAGCCGCGAACAATCCTTTTTTCAATTTCATGAAAACTCAAAGTGTAATTCCAGTTGAAGGATGGCGCATCCGCGCAGTAAGGACACTTCACTTTTTTAAAGCCCGCAAATTTTCCACCCCAGATTTGACCTGGTAAAAACGTTCCACCACCACAGGACGCCGAGTAGAAGGCCTTGATCGGACAATTTTTAGTGTGTGAATGTGGATCAGTGAGGATAATCCCTTTGGTTCTTGCCACGAGCTCTGAACCCTTAGAATCAGCTACATCTAAACCTAAATACATTTGATCTTTTTGATTGGATTCCACATCAAATACACGCCCACGATCTTTGCGCATTTCCTTCATTTGATAAACGGCATAAGTGCGGGCGGCGATAATTTGCGCCTCTACTGCGGGTTCGGCCCACTTAGAATTGAATTCACCATTCACCACTGATTCTAAATATTTTTCTACTGGCAAATGATTCACGACCAAGCATTGTGAATTAGTTCTGATGCTAGAATCATAAGGCGAAAGAAGTTCTTTAGGATATAAAACGACTTGCTCACGAAAATGATGTCCATTGATTGAAAGAATTCCCGAGAGTGCTTCGATCAAAATTCCGGAACGCGGGATAATTCGAGATTTACCTGTAGTGGGTTGAGTGATTTTACTGTGTTTACAGTCCACTTCCCATTCATCGGCTTGAACATTTCCAAGCTCTGGTTTCATGGCCAAAGAAGCCGCCAAACCATTACCCTTAATTTGCAAGGAACTCCCCAGATCAGAAAGTCTCACTCTGATAATTTTAGAATTTAATTTGAGTTCGCTCGCAAGTTTTGCGGGCTCTAGAGGGAGCGCGTGTGCAAATTGTGTATATTTTAATGTGCAAAACAACGCTACCAACAGCCATCCTAGCCGTTGCATCAAGTAATCCTCCTGCTCCTTTAATTCTGGCTTGAATTATTGTTACGCGCCGCTGAAATATTTTTGACTCCCTTGAAGGGTGTCCGACAACCAATAGGTGCTGGGTGCGTCAACCATAAGGTGTCGTACAATTTTGGGACCTTTTGAGACACCTATTTTGCATTCATTGACGAGACCAAGGTTTGTTGCTAGCCTGACTCAAGTATTAACCTAAATTTTGGATCAATGGTGACGTAGCAAAGTGGTTGAATGCACTGGTTTGCAAAATCAGCTCCGCAAGGACTCGTCAGTTCGAATCTGACCGTCACCTCCAAAATTAAGAATCAAATTTGATCCTATTTTGGATTCAACACACTTCAGATTCAAGATTCAACGATTCAACACACTTCAGATTCAACACACTTCATAGTGGGAAGCCCCACATCAACTTTTTAATAACAAGCATTTAACAATCGCAACCGATAGTTTTCGAAGCTTCTGAACCCGTAAGCCCTTCTTTTTATTACTTTTGCTACGTTGTTGAAGCCTTCGACTCTAG
>CANBTI010000108.1 GCA_947372355.1 Bdellovibrionales bacterium
ATTTGTGCAGCAACTCGAACTGTGGGAAGTCTTTCTTTATTTAAAAGACGCGATAAGAACGGTTGAGAAACCCCTAAATCTCTTGCATAAGCGGTTAGAGAATAACTCGTGTTTTTAGATCTAGCATCGGTATATCGATCTTTTAAAAATTGAATTAAATCTGAATTTTCATTTACTGCATTCATTTTGCGCATTCTACAGTAGCAATGAAAAGATAGCAATGTTTTGGCATGATATCCATGCCAAATTCATGCCTATTGGCATAAGAAACCCCTCAAGGAATCATCACTAGGAAATTTACACTTTATTCAACAATTTTAGTTGAGGTATTACAGTTTTAATACTTCATGAAAATGTTCCAGCATCAGAGAAACAGATGTATCCGGATGGCGCTTAATCACATCCACAAAATCATGATCCACTAAAATCTCATCTGCAATGTATGAACCTTTTGCGTGCATCACTTGAGAAAGGGTTGTATCTGTTCCGCTAAAAGTAACCATGATCTCCGCTAATCTTTTTTTAAGATCTTCCATCGATAATCCAAACAAAGGGCTAGATTCATCGATATCATGAGCGATGGTCCACGAAAGCGCGAAGATGGGAGAATAATCACGTTCTAACTTCAAATCCATAAACTCCCGGTATCCAGTTTTTAGATCTTGAATCACCAAAAAAACTCGAACTCGAGCATCGGTAATATTGTTTTGTCGTTCATTGGCAACACGAAACATCAAACAAGGAATACCATCAAACTTTTTGATCACAGCATTCTTACTAAAAATAACTTTTGAGTGTGGCTTTGCAAAACGAGCAAAAATAAGACCTGTCATCACTGCGATCACAAACAGCCCAGTGTAACACTCCAAAGTTACTACTATATTTGCCAAGATTCCTACAGGCGCGACTCTTCCGTATCCAATGGTGCCCAAGGTTTGAACACTGAAGAAAAATCCATCGAGGTATCTTAAAAATCCTTCTGTGTGTTGAAAACCTTCAAACTCAGAATTGGGTAAGAAAAAATATACTAATCCAAATAGAGCGTTGATGAAGAAAAACATTAATCCAAACCAAGTGGCAAATTTCGGCCAGGAAAGCTTTAAAAGATCGTGATAAAGATCACTATAATTCACACGTTTTGAATTCACTCCAATATTGAGTGAACCATCTTTTTGAATCATTCTGAATTGCTTCTGTGTTTTTTCTGGCATCGACATAAGACATTGCTTTCTATTATTTTCATTTTTTATATTGGAGGCACTACTTGGTTTTTTATATTTGTTTTCACGAAGTGCATCGCCATGGATGGCGATAGATGTAAGGCCAGGAGGGCCTCTGAGTGAAAGCAAATGTAAAAAACCAAGTAATTCTACCAATAAAAAAGGTTGTGAGACCAATGGACTCACAACCTTATTAAATTTCAATTACCAAAAAATTACAACTTAGCAATTAATGGAGCAATGAGAAGTGAAACCACGCTCATAACTTTGATCAAAATCGCAATACCAGGGCCAGATGTATCCTTGAATGGATCTCCAACCATGTCGCCTACTACTGCGTTTTTATGAACATCGCCGCCTTTTGCATGTCCTGGAAGTTTTCCTTTTTCGATAAACTTCTTAGCATTATCCCAAGCTCCACCGGCATTGGCCATGTAGAGAGAAAGAGTTGCGCCCACGGCTAGAGCACCAGCAAGCAAACCTGCGAGTGCAGCAGCACCCATCAAGAAGCCCACTACTACTGGAGCAAGAACAGCAATCATTCCTGGAAGCATCATCTCTTTGAGAGCTGCATCAGTTGCAATTCCAACAATTTTCTTCGGTTCAGGATCTGCTTTCAATTCCATTAATCCTGGAATTTCTGCGAATTGACGACGAATTTCTTCAACAATCGCACCCGCCGCACGACCTACCGCCAACATCGTAGTTGAACCCACGAGGAATGGAAGAATAGATCCAAGCAAAATACCGATTAAGATATTTGGTTCGATGATCGAAAGATTCATCACTGCTAATCCATCGGCTTCACGCACATGGTTTACTTCCATGTTGAATGCAGAGAAGAGAGCAAGAACAGTAAGGATCGCAGAACCGATGGCAAAACCTTTACCGATCGCTGCAGTTGTATTTCCAACTGAATCGAGTTCATCGGTAATGTCGCGCACTTCTTTTCCAAGACCAGACATTTCTGAAATACCGCCGGCATTATCAGAGATTGGTCCGTAAGCATCTACGGTCATCACTACTGCTGTTCCGCCGAGCATTCCCACTGCAGAAAGAGCAATTCCGTAAAGACCAAGATATTTATTAGAAAGGTAAGCAACTGCTGCCACCACTAACATTGGAATTGCTGTTGATTCCATCCCTACTGCAAGACCTTGAATCAAATTGGTTCCTGCACCAGTAATCGATGCACGAGCAATTTTCATCACGGGAGAAGAAGAAGTATAATAATCAGTCACTAATCCAATGATTGCTCCGCCTACTGCGCCCATTGCAATTACCGCTGTCACTGCTTGAGTAATACCAAGCATATTCATCACGATGAAGGAAACGCCTGCAAGAAGAATTGGAGGAAAAATTAATGATCCGCGAAGAACAGTTGCTGGATTCATTGCTTTCATCGCACGAGCGATAAAAATACAAATGATCGAAACTGCTAATCCAAGACCAGAAAGAAGAAGTGGTAAACCCACTGCAACCATTTTGTTAGTTGCATCTTCACCAGCAATTAATTGAGGAATTTGAGTTGCAGATGCAGTGATCGCAATCGCCATAGTTGCCACAATTGCTGCAACCATGGATTCATAAATATCTGCGCCCATTCCCGCAACGTCACCTACGTTGTCACCAACGTTATCGGCAATTACGCCTGGGTTACGTGGGTCGTCTTCAGGGATTCCTTGAATCACTTTACCAGCGATGTCTGATCCAACGTCTGCTGCTTTAGTGTAAATACCGCCACCGATACGAGCAAATAATGCAATCGATGAAGCACCCACTGCGAAAGAGTGAAGAATCGGACTCACTTCTGCGTGATCTTTAAAAATTAAATAAACAGTGCCTAGTCCTAATAAGCCTAGCCCTGCAACAGAAAGCCCCATCACTGCTCCACCATCGAGTGCAGTTAAGAGAGCATTTGCTTTCACACCTGTTCTTGCAGCTTCAGTAGTACGAACGTTAGCGAATGTTGCCGCCTTCATCCCTACGAACCCAGCAAGTAGACTCAAAAAAGCGCCCAAAAGGAAAGATCCTGCTGCGAGCCATCCTAATCCGTAGCCAATTGCCACAAATACCACTGCGGCATAAACAGCTAAAACTTTGTACTGACGACTTAAAAAAGCCATGGAGCCTTCACGGATATAACCCGCGATACGCTTCATCGTTTCATTACCATCCGGCAAACTTTTGACACGGAAATAAAAGAAAACGGCTATAATTAAGCCAATTACCCCAAAATATACGGGTGAGTTCATCCAAGCAGACCACTGCGAATTCCACGATTCCATCGCATTCTCCTTCAACTGTAGTTAATATTATTGTGTCGTCACTATTCCCTAAAATCACCACGGTGTAAATAGAAGCCTTTTTACGCGTTGCGGCGATTTAAACTTTGTTTTTACTCAATATTTGATGCAATCGTTACTTGACTTTAAAATCAGATTCGGGCAAATCTTGTAAGCTATGTACGCAGTCATTGAAACAGGTGGAAAACAAGTTCGTGTAACAGCAGGCGATATCATCCAAGTTGAAAAACTTGCAGGTGATGTAGGTTCTAAAGTTACCTTTGATAAAGTTCTTTTCTTAAGCAATCCTTCTGAAGCTAATTCAGATGTGGTGTTGGGTCAGCCCTACATCAGCAATGCTAAAGTTGAGGCAGAAATCGTTGCTCAAGGTCGTGGTGATAAAATCACCATCATCAAAATGAAGCGTCGTAAGCAATATCGCCGCACTCAAGGGCATCGCCAAGAGCAAACTCAACTTTTAATCATGAGCCTTTCTGCAGGTGCAAAATCTTCAGAAATTTCAGCTACTGATAAAAAGGTTAAACTTGCAAAATTCTTTACACTCTTGAAACCAAAAGGTCCTGCTAGTCAGGCTAAAACTTTGGGTTCTCGTAAGAAACTGACTGCTGCTAAAAAAGCAGTATCAATCGCTGCGAAAAAATCAGGTGTTAAATCTGCAAGCAAACCAGCTGTTGCTAAAAAAGCTCCAGCTAAGAAAGCTTAATTAAATTTAATTAATGAAAGCCGGTTCGAAGATGGGAAATCCAATCTTGAGCCCGCTAAAATAATAAAGGTAGATCGTCATGGCACATAAAAAAGCCGGTGGTAGTACAAGAAATGGTCGCGATAGTAATCCAAAAATGTTGGGTGTTAAACGTTACGGTGGCCAAATCGTAAAGTCTGGTGAAATCATTTGCCGTCAACGCGGTACTCAATTTCATCCTGGTAAAAACGTAGGTCTTGGAAGAGATTTCACGATCTTCGCGATGATCCCAGGTGTAGTTAAGTTTGAATTCAAAGATCAAAAACGCAAAAAGATCTCTGTATATCCTGCAGCTGCGGTTTAATTTCATTACCTAACGGTAATAGAAGCAACAAGCCTAATTTTAAGGCGACTTTTAACAAATTTAAATATATAAAACGAACCGAGTCGGATTACTGACTCGGTTCGTTTTTTTTAGCGACCGTAAAGAGTTCTAGTTATTATGAGATTTATCGACGAAGCAAAAATTAAAGTAACAGCCGGTAACGGTGGCGCAGGAAGCGTGAGCTTCCGTCGTGAGAAATTTATCCCACGCGGTGGTCCTGATGGAGGAGATGGCGGAAGTGGCGGAGATGTTACCTTTATCGCTACTACTCAACTCAGCACCCTTCAAGATTTCAGATTCAAAAGAAAATACGTTGCCGATAACGGACAACAAGGATCAGGTCGCCAAAAATCTGGTCGTGATGGCGAAAGTATTGAAGTAAAAATTCCAGTTGGAACCATCATTAAAGATACAGAAACTGACGAAATTATTTTTGATTTCACCGAAGATGGACAACGTTGGGTTGCTGCTCGTGGGGGCCGCGGTGGAAAAGGAAACACTCACTTCGCTACTGCAGTATTTCAAGCTCCAAAATTTGCACAACCTGGTGAAGAAGGAACTTCATGTGAGCTTACCTTAGAACTCAAACTTCTCGCGGATGTGAGTCTAATTGGTTATCCGAATGCTGGAAAATCAACTCTAATCTCAAGAATGAGTGCCGCACATCCAAAAATTGCCGATTATCCGTTTACCACTCTCACTCCAAACTTGGGTGTAGTGAAGGTTGCAGATTTTAAAAGCTTCGTGGTTGCTGATATTCCAGGATTAATTGAAGGCGC
>CANBTI010000109.1 GCA_947372355.1 Bdellovibrionales bacterium
AAGGTGGCTTTGATCGTTCTGGTTATAGCTCTTTAGGAAATGTACAAATCATCACTGGTTACACTAACCCAGCACCAGCACCTTCAGCACCAGTGGCAACTCCAGCTCCAACTCCTGCACCTACTAATCCAGGAAATAATGGTGGAACACAAGCTGGAAATCACGGTCAAGGCGGCAACGGCGGACAAGGTGGTGGACAAGGCGGAGGCCACAACGGTGGCGGTCAAGCAGGTGGAAATAATGGTGGCGGACAACATGGTCCTGGAACTGGTGGCCCAACTGGACCTACAGCACCTACTACTCCAACAACTCCAACTGCACCTACAGGTTCTGTTGGTCCTCAACCGATCTATACTAACTACGATCTAAAACAAATTTATCAACAAGCGTTTATTCAATCTTACGAAAATATCGCACCGTTTTATTATAATAATTCGTACAACGATTTATTAGATGATGGAACGAATGCAGGTGCATACGTAGGAACACAAGTAGGACAACGTTTAGCTTTCCAAACTGGATTAGTGACTGCTTACACTTCACAATTCCGTCAACGTGAAAATAATGCGTTCTACTTCGGAACTCCAAGTCTTCCTGGATATCAAGCTGCTTTTAAAAATGCATTTGATGCCGAATACTTGAATTACGCAACTCATCCACAAATTGGGGTTGATTCATTTTCAATCGCAGGAGTGCGTGATGATGGAATCGTAGAACCAGGTGAAGGAATCACAGCTAGTTTCATCGTTCGAAACTACGGTGGTGTTGATGCTACTCTTCCAATCACTTTAGGTGGTGATGTAAGTGGTGCAAAAGCAACTGTAATTGTAGCGCCTAAACTTAAAACGCTTCGTCAAAACGGAAGTTTAACTGCTAACATTTCATCAAATGTTGCATCTCAATCTAACGCTAACGTTGTGTTAAATATTGGTGATAAACGCATTCCTCTGAGTCAATATGTAACTCGCCAAGTAACTTCTGGCGCTGCAAATTACTCTGCAGACTACGCTCACGGAACAATCTCCGTAAGTTTGCCAATTAAAAACGTATCTCGTGTAAACTCTTATGACACCGTTAAAGTCATCGTAACGGATTCACTTGGTCGTACACAAACTTTACCAATCGGCTTCTTAGCGGGTGGTCAAGTATGGTCAACTCCAGTAAACTTAACTGGATTTGATCAATTGGATATGATTGATGGAAAAATCACAGTTCAAATGCAAGCACTATTAGGATCAGTTTCTGTAGGATCTGCAACGGTGATTGTGAGTACCAATGATCGCTTGAATCTAATCGCTTCTGCTTTTGAAGTGATCGCACAAGGAACAGATGAAGCATTAAAAACAAAAATCGTGAATCGCATCTACAGTGATGTAAAAGATGAAGCGGTGAATGCTCGTGTGAGTGAATACAACAACATTGATTCATTAATTAATGCATTAGTTTCTGCAAAATCGAGTCATCTACAAACGGCAACGACAATTGCAGCATATTCTAAACTAGCAGATACACTCGCTCCAATCGTAAAACAAATGAGAGGCGCGCGAATTGGAATATTTGGTGGTCGTTCAGTAAACCAAAAATTCCTTGAAAAGCAACTCAATGCTCTTCGTAATTAATCAAGTGTATTTAAAATAAGAATAATATAGGTTCAGGTCTGGTTTCTTTGAAATCAGACCTGAATTGTTTTAGAATATGAATTCATGAATAAAGATATTATCCTCAGCACCTTAAATGCCCGTTACGCTCATAGCTCTTTTGGCTTAAGGTATTTATTTGCCAATTTAAGAGATCTTAAAGATCATGCTGAAATTCTAGAGTTTACCATCTCACAAAATGCGAGAGACATTGCAGATCAAATTTTGAAAAAAAATCCGAAAATCATTGGTTTCGGAGTTTACATCTGGAACACAGATGAAACACTTCAAGTGATTCAAACGATTAAAAAAGTAGCTCCTGAAATCATCATTGTATTGGGTGGGCCAGAAGTGAGCTACGAGTCTGAATCTCAACGTATTTGTGAAATTGCTGATTTTATCTTGAAAGGTGAATCCGACTTTAGCTTTTATGAATTTTGTAAAAACTATTTGAAAGATTCTAAATTACCATCTCAAAAATTCAATTCATCTCCACTTCCTGATATCAAACTGATCCAATCACCTTATGCACAATATTCAGATCATGATGTTCAACATCGAGTCATCTATGTAGAAGCATCCCGTGGCTGCCCCTTCAAGTGTGAATATTGTTTATCATCGCTTGATGTTTCTGTTCGTAATTTTGAAACAGATCACTTCTTAGCAGATTTGGAAAAGCTCATTGAGCGCGGAGCTCGTCAATTCAAGTTCATTGATCGAACATTCAATTTGAGTCCTAAAATTAGCAATCAAATATTGCAATTTTTCTTAGATCGAATCGAAAAAGGGTTGTTTCTTCATTTTGAAATGGTGCCTGATCGATTGCCTGAAGAATTAAGAAATTTAATCATAAAATTCCCTAAAGGCTCATTGCAATTTGAAATTGGTATCCAAACCTTTAATACGGAAGTAGCAAAAAATGTCAGCCGCCGTCAGAATTATGAGTTGATCAAAGATAATTTATTGTTTTTAGCCGATCATACTGGTGTGCATACCCATGCGGATTTGATTGTAGGCTTACCTGGTGAAACCATGGAAAGTTTTGGACTCGGTTTTAATACCCTCTATTCTTACAGACCAGATGAAGTACAGGTGGGTATTCTAAAAAGATTAAAGGGCACACCCATCATCAGGCATGATCAAGAGTTCAAAATGGTTTATGAAGATGCGCCCCCGTTTCAAATTTTAAAAACAATTGATATGAATTTTTCTGAAATTCAATTCATGAGCAAATTTGCAAAATATTGGGATCTTACAGCAAATAGTGGGAACTTTATTTCCACGATGAAGTTCATTTTAGAATCTGAATCTATGATTCATCTAGGGCTAACCCCTTTTGATCGATTTAAAGTATTAACTCAATTCATGATGAAAAAGCACTCCGAAAGTCATAGCATCGCCCTGAACGCTTTAGCGGAAACCCTATTTCAATTCATGAAAGAAAATGCAGTAGAAGAAAAAACTGCAAAAGACATTTTAATTCAGGATTACAAACGCGATGAAAAAAGAGGACTACCCGCATTTTTAAAATATGAAGTGGTCTTTGATAAATCAACAGCCGCCATTACTGATCAGCTTAAATCAAACTTACCAAAACGTCAGCGCCAGCATATTAATTAGATTTTCTAATTGCTTCTCTCAAAAAAGAGCCCGCAACAAACCCGACTGCAGCAGCACCCATGATTGTATAAAGTGGATACTTTTTCACTAGATTTCCAGATTTATTCAAAATATCCTTCGCATTACCTTCTAGGGCAGTGACTGCTTCATTCATTCCTGAACGAATGTGTTCAACGCTTGTATTGAGTTCTTTAGTATTGATAAAATTTTCTAACATATTATTTCCCTTTTCAAAGTGTTTGATCTACTGATTTTTTATTTTTCTCTGATTCTACTGTTGGTTTAGCTTTCGATAATCGATCTACAAAATTCCTAAGTCTATCTTCCGCTTCATGCTTAGCAAGCCCATACTTCTTTTGAAGTGTACTTGCCAAAGAATGCAAACTGCCTTTAGCCTTTTCAATTTCATCATGGGTGAGCAATCCCCAAGTTTTCTGAAGTTCTTCTTTTACTTCTTTCCATTTATCACTTTTTGATTTTTGACCATCCATATTCGATACCTCTGTTAGTTCATAAAGAGCAAACTCCATACCAAGTGTACGCAAATCCAGATTCAATTTAGAACGCAATCTGAACAAAAACTGGTCAAAAGCTCGACATATAATCCCATCGATTCATGGCATTATGTTTGCATTTAAAATTATATGAAGTACGAAAAAAGCATAAATGAGACAAAATATCCCCAACCAAAATTAAAGCTAATGCTCAATTCATTCAGTTTTTTTGATGATGCAGAATCAAAAAAAGAAAAAACAGTTAAAGAAGAAATTGATCAATGGGAAAATGACGGGGGAAGCAATTTAATACAACTCTCCAATGAAGAAATAAAAAAATATGCAAAAAAGAAAAAAACAACTTAAGTGTTTTTAGTGAAAATCGTTTCAAGCCAAAGCCAAAGAATGGTTGAATATCGATACAAAATTGGGGAAAGAACAATAACCTGAATACTTCCAATCAGTATCAGTAAATTGATTTCCAACTGAAAATAAAATGCTCCAACTACAAAAACAGGAATCACACTAAAGGCACTAAAAAAATATGCCGCAATCATGGAACCTAAATAATAACCCTCTTCTTTCAAGAAAACTTGATCGCATGAGGGGCATCTCTTATTCATGGTGAGAAATCCTTTAAAAACATCGCCTTGATAACAATAAGGACACTTGTTTTTAAAAACTCCGGATATAATTCCCATATTCATTTTAATATCATAGTGGTATTAGGTTTCAAATGATTGAAATTTCACTAGCCCCGGGCAAACCTCATATTGAACTCTGTGATCTACTGAAAGTAGCTGATCTTTGTGAAAGCGGAGGTGCGGCTAAGCACATCATTGCAGCGGGACACGTCAAAGTGGACGGAATCGTAGATACTCGGAAGCGTGCAAAAATCAAAGCCGGTCAAATGGTTGAATTTCAGGGCGAGAAAATAAAAGTAGTTTAAGCCATCACCTTGATATTCATTTCAGAAGAAACCTTAACTACCACAATAAATACTATAAAAGAACTCAGCATTGGAAATAGGAGTGCTGAGT
>CANBTI010000110.1 GCA_947372355.1 Bdellovibrionales bacterium
TTTGATTACTCTGGAACAAGTCTAGAAGATGCAGTGATACAAGATGAAGTGATTCCTCAAGTTGCTGGAACCCCAGCAGCGACTGGCACATCGACTTCAACTAGTACTTCAGTCACCACTTCTACTCCAACTCCAACACCTTCATCCACCGCGTTGGCTACTGAAAGCTTCAATGCAGTGACTTCAAGTATCAAAAAAATCGACTTTTTATTCGTAGTCGATAACTCAGGAAGTATGGCAGATAACCAAGCTAAATTAGCTGCGGGTTTTGAAACATTTGCTAATACATTTTATCGCAGAGCAGATCTTGATATCTGTACCTCAATCATCACTACCGATCGTTATTTAGGAAAAGTAGGACCTAACGGATACCAAAGAGAAAGAAACTTGCCATGCACTAAGCCTGCAGGCTGGAGCTCACTCACTAGTGCACAACAAAATGCTTATATCGATCAATTGATTGCAGATTTTAAAACTAAAATCAATGTTGGCACTACTGGTAGCGGTACAGAATTAACTGGTAAATCATTAGTATCTTATCTCTATAGTTTAACTAAATGGGGTAATGTAATTGTTCCATCTGTTCACACTTCATTTTTTAGAAGTGATGCAGTTGCCAACATCAGCATCATTACTGATGAAAATAACTGGTTCTACTCTGGTCCTTCTACATCTGAACTTTATAACGATTTGCCTGCAATCCAAAATGCAGCAGTTTATAACTCAAGCACAGGTGCAGTTGACGCCCGCAAAGGAATTAAAAATTACTTAGATGACTTTTTTACAGCCGCTCAACCTAATCACGGCTTAAGTTATTCAGTGACTAGTTTCCTAGAAACAACTAGACCAGCAAATACTGTTCCAGGACTTGCGATGAATTTAACTTCATTAAATGATTTAGTAGGACGTGAGTCTGCTAAAACTGATATTGAAGGAAATACAAGTACCTTTGCAAGTGTATACAATATCGTTGGTGATGCGATTGCATTAAGAGCAGCAGCTTTTAACGTTCTTCACAGCATCTACGAACCATTATTCCCAAATGTTATTGCTGACCTTCGCGTGAATATCGTTAAAGCGGATAATTCAAGAGTTAGTCTTAGTTATGGATCTAACTACACTGTGTTAATGCCTAACGGAATCGTGCTTAATCAAGCAACAGCAAATACAACTTCAACAGGTGATCATATTGAAATTCAATATCGTTACGACAACAGCCACTAGGAAGGAACGGCAACATGAAGAAACAACACATTATACTTAGCGGATTAGCACTAACGGCACTCATGGTTCTTTTATACCTTCAAAAAAACAACCATGCTCCAAGTAACACTAGTGCAGGAAATACAGACAAAAGTGGATTGAATCAGGGTGGCGAAAGCCACCCTGATCAGCCCGTTCAAGGAACTGGAAGCAATACCGCTTCAACTAGTAATGGCTCTCAAAATTCAAATGGAAGTAATGGTACTAACGGAACAAACACTTCAGGAAACGCTAGCAACTCAAGCGCACCAAGTGATGGAACTCAAAAGAATGAGCCTCCTAAAAAAGAGAATAATTGTTTTAGTTACGCTTACCAACATGAATCTAAAAACCAAAATAGAGATATAGAAGATTTTCTAAATGATACCAATGCTTTTCCGATCAATCACGAAAACGTAAACAATAAAAGCATTTGCGTAAAAGTTAACGATAAGCCCGTGAATCATAAACTAGTTAAAAAACACGGAAAATCGGAAGTGATCATTGGATCTGTCGTGGGTCCAGAATCAACCATTCAAGTTTCTTATTGCATCGGCGCTGCGCCCTGCAAGGAATCATGTGTAGTAAAAACAAATAACAAAGTTGATGAATTGCTTAGCGACAGTGATATGGGAGGATTAGAAAATGCTGAGCTGGAATCACAAGTAAAAGAACTAAGGAATGTAGCGAGCGCTCACGGGGATTTAATGGATTCAACAATTATCCGCGATTGGAATAAGCTTCAAACCAAGGAATGGGTTTGCGAAAAATAACAAAATAACTTTTTTGAAGGAGTCAAAAATGAATTTAATAGAATTTTTTAAGAATAACTTTTTTCACGTAGCACCAATATTAATCAGTGGTGCAGTAGCTGCTGTGATTATCTTTGAAAGAGTGCAAACTCTTTTCAAAACATACTCAATGCAAAACACTGAAGGATTTTTGAGTCAGATCAAATCTTTGGTTTCAAAAGGCAGAACTAATGATGCAATGGCGTTATGCCTTCAGCATCCTGGCAAACCAACCGCAGAAGTAGTGAGAGCAGCGTTAGAAAGAGCACATCAACCCGAAGAGCTCGTGATCAACACCATTGAATACACTCGCAATCAATACGCTGAAAAAATTCAAAAAAGAACAAGTTATCTTGCCACAATTGCCAATGTAGCTACCCTACTTGGATTATTGGGAACAATTGCAGGTTTGATTGAATCATTTTCTGCGGTAGGACACGCAGATCCTCAACAAAAAGCAGCCCTACTTGCAAATGGTATCTCTACTGCCATGAATGCAACAATGTTGGGGTTAGGAGTAGCGGTACCTTGCATGATCGTTTTTAGTTTTCTCATCAGTAAAGCAAACCATTTGATTGCCGAAGTTGAAGCCGGTGGGATGACTGTTCATGATTCTCTCCAAGTTTACTCAATGGGAGTGGAAGATGCTAGAAATGATCGGAGCGCATCATGAGCGCAAACTTAGGCGGCTCATCTGGTCAAGAAGTTGAATTAAACATCACACCTATTATCGATTGTTTTACTGTTCTCATTACTTTCTTGCTCGCATCAGCTAGTTTTTTGAGTATTGGATTTTTCGAGGTTTACACTCCCGGCACTACCGCGAGTGCCGAAACAGTAGAGCCAGATGTTGAAGTCATTTTGAAAGTCAGTGCTAATCAAACTGTTGAAATGAAAACAAAAGGCAAAAGAAATGGGGTCACCCACTTTGCAATCAATGATCCAACTGCATTGGAAAAATTAGAAAAAGAGATCGAAAAAATAGGTGAAGATAAACTCACCTTAAATCAGATTTTAATCACTGCCGAAAACGATGTGCCTTATATTAATATTGCGAAAGTGATGGATTCACTTCAAAAAAGCTCCATTCCAGTGGTAATGGGCGATTTTTAAGGAAGATTAAATGAATAATAAAAAAAGACTATTTTCTAAAAAGAAAAAAAAGGAAACGGGAGAGGTCAGTTTACAGATCACTTCCATGGCCGATATTTTTACCATCCTACTTGTGTTTTTGTTAAAAGGAATGGCTGCTGATGCTATTCAGATAGCACCAGCAAATGGCACCGTGCTGCCCGCTGGAGCACACTCAAAATCAATTGCTGAAACCTCTCTACAAGTTGAAATCACCAAAACAGATATCTTAGTAGAAAAGGAAAAAATCATTGGATTAGCCGAACTAGCCAAAGACATTCAGAAAGACGATACAATAGCCTCTTTAACTCAAAGATTGGTAAAAGAGAGAGAGAAACAAAAATTCATCGCTCAAAGTAATGACACCGTCAAAGTAAGTAATCAGGTCATTGTGCTGGCGGATCAAACCATTCCCTTTTCCACCATTAAGCCGATTTTAAAGACTTTGGCTGCACAGGGGTTTTCTGAAGTAAAGTTTGCAGCCATCAAAGAATAAAATTAAACTAAATTAGTTTAATTTAAACGAAATGTTAAAAATCATTAACACTGAACCAATGCCATGTGTTAAATTTAAAGAAAGGATACAGCTCAAACTAATATAGGAAATCGTTCCTAAACTTTTGAAAGCTAATGAACTCAGGATGAGATCACTACTATTTACTCTAATATTAATTTCCAATCTTCCTACGCATGCAATTGCCGTAGAAGGACGTAGCAAAGGCAAGGAACTTGCCGCTATTCAGACCCAAGAACAATCCATCCAAAAATTAAAAAAATTTCTAGCCAATCATCCTGGTGATTCACGTGAACCAGACTTCCTCATTCGACTAGCTGATTTATATTTTGAAAAATCTGGCATCAGCTTTCAATACACTGAAGGTGAATCCATCAAAACTAATAAAAAGTTTTATACCGAATCACTCAATCAAGCAGCTTCAATTTTAAGTGACATGATTCGTAAATATCCGTCACACATCTCCGCTACTGATGCTTACTTTAAACGAGGCAAAGCATATAAAGAACTTAAAAAAATTGAGCTCGCTAAATCAGACTTTATTAAAATTTTAGCTCTAGATCCTACCTATTATCGCTTAGATGCTGCACTCATGGATTTAGCTGATTTTGCACAAGAAGAAAACCATCACGAAGAAGCACTCAAATACTTACTCCAAATTGAAAAAAACGAGAATAGCCAATACTACACGATCGCCCTTCATAAGGCATCTTGGAGTTATTTCAATCTCAGCAACTTTTCTTATGCAATTAAATACATCAAAAAAGAAATCCTTACCTATCAATTAAAAAAGGGAGAACTACCCTACCTTGAAACGGCATACCAAGATTTAGCGTTATTTTACTTTGAATCTATCAATAAGAAAGCAGGATTTGCATCGGTAGATGATGCAGTTAATCTCTTTCAGGAACTCGCTCATGAACAATTTGATACTCAAAATAGACCATTTTTTGGATTAGTTTTAAGTAGATTTTCTAAACTATTAAAAGCTTATCAACTGAGCAACGAGCTTGAACAACTCAAGAACATTCTCATCAAAAAATATCCCGAATTACCAGAAACAATGGAAATTGCGATGTTAATCTTTGAATATAGATTTGATC
>CANBTI010000111.1 GCA_947372355.1 Bdellovibrionales bacterium
ATGCTTGATCGTGATTTAAGAATGGTTTATGAAACTAAAATTTCACTTGAGGTTTTGATTGAGTTTTTAAAAATGATCGCCACATTTGGTTGGCAGGGCTATTCATATACTGAAGTTAAAAATGAATTAGGGTTAAGTCCTAAAACTCAGAAATCGATACTTTACGCATTAGAATCGATTTTTTTGATCCGTAGAATTCCAATATCAGGAGGATCAAGTGGAGAAATCATTTTGTTTGAAGATCAATATGAGGAGATCAGTTTGGGGCAGGAGCTTCATACGTTAGATGATCAGCTGAATTCATTGCTTTACAGGAATTTGCGCGCACAGTTTCAGTATCGTTTGGGTGAGCAGTATTCGATTAAATCCTATTGGACTAGAAATAATGCTCGCGTTCCATTGGTGATTCAAAATACCACGCATACTCTAGGAATCATTTGTATAGATCAGGAAGAGCCAAGCTTATCGCAATTAAGAGCGGCTGATAGTTTGCTCAAAGCCGAAGCCAATAGCAAAGTTTTGATTTTATCAAAACCTCTAAAACAAACTCGTATAGTTAATTCAAGGGTAGCGGTTGTTCCCATGGTTAATGCTATTTAAAGTGATAGTGCGCGGGATCATGGATGAATACATTGTCAAATTCTTGACCATTGAAGAGTGCTGCAATTCATTTAGAATAAGAGTGGGAGCAGCTTTGAAGTTTAATCATAAAATTTTGTTCGTTTTGGTGCTTGGATTGTGTAGCTGCGCTACGGTAAAAAATTCAGGTTTGGAAAAACGTGATCTCGCTTCTCTCAAGCTAGCGCCATTCGATTCAAATCAGTTATCTACCGTTGTTCGAAATGGTGCTTGGTGTTGGTTTGGCGATCCAAGAGCAATTGAAAATGATCAAGCCGTTTACATTTCATCCATCACTAAAAATGGATATGTTCAAGTAGAACAAATCAATCGTGATGGAGCCAGAAAACATAAAGTTTTCGATGAACAGCTTTCAACTGATGATCACAATAATCCCTCCATCGCTTTTCTTAAAGATGGAAACATCATCATCTTTTATTCTGAACACAACGGACCCACTCTATTTTCATCAAAAACAACAAAACCAGGTGATATTGAATCATTTGGAGCAATGAACCATTATCAAATTAAAGATCAAGATGAAGTGGGTCGTGGTTTTACTTATCCGAATATTATTTCTCGAGTGGATGGTCGAAATCATGAGCTTTATTTATTTTGGAGGGGAGACGATTGGGATCCCCGCATGACCAAATCCACTGATGAGGGCAAAACGTGGTTGGGCTCTCTCAAGATTATTAAAACATTAATCAATGATCAGCGTCCCTATGCAAAATACTTTGCGGATTCATTGGGAAGAATTCACATGGCATTTGCTAGTAATCATCCTAATCAAAATGATCGTAACTCCATTTATTATATGGTTTTTAATGGTAAAGATTTTCGTAAAGCCGATGGCACGATCATAGGTGATATTTCTCAACTTCCATTTCGATTAGACGAGTTAGATCGGGTTTATCATCCAAGTCAATTTGAGCCTGGGGTTCCCTACAAGAGAGCTTGGATTTGGAGTGTGAGTGTAGATAAGCAAAACCAGCCAGTGATGGCGTTTTCAGTTACGGATCAAGCGCTCAATCATGAATATGTTTACGCAAATTGGAATTCATCTGCATGGGTAAAAACTTCGATCACGAGTGGAGGTAAAACAATCCAGGATGTTGAAAATACAATGAATAAAGAAGTTTATTATTCTGGAGGTGTTTTTATTAGTCCTAAGGATTCCACTCAAATATTTCTATCTGCAGAAAGAGTGCGTGCACATCATTCGATTGAAGAGTGGAAGTTTGATCGTACTTCACAAACGGCTAGTTATGTGAGGAGTTTAACCGATGGCTCGGTTCGATCCTTCAGACCAATTGTTCCTTTGCCTGATCCAAGCATGACCCTTGATCCGATCTTTGATGCTTTATGGCTGAAGGGTAGTTATTATTACTACACTGATTTTGAAACCGCGATCGAAGGATTGTTGAGAAATCCAACATTTAAAATTAGCCCCGAATCTGAACCTTCCATCAAAGAAACAAAAAATGTTGAGGATGAGTCATTAAATGAAGGTATGTTTGATCAGCCTAACTTCAGGTTCTCTAGAGAGTTAGTTAGACCAAAAGTAAAAGGTAATCATACCACTACGCCAGTTTCAGGAGGCATGGGTGAGGGTGGTTTATTTACGGGAACTGAACATGCAGATAAAAAAATAAATTTTAGTGATCCGAAGTTCGATGTTTTGCGTAATCCTTACGAAGGTCAAATAGACGGAACCTATCAAGTGAATGGAAAGTATTCCTTTGTTACCGATACCTGGGAAAGACTGACCAGAAAAAATACATCCGATATTTATTTGCATGCAGATGTAAAAAGAATTCCAATTGTTGAATTCAAAAATAACAAGGTGGAAGTATCCACTGACGGTTCACTGGTAATTTACGGGGTGAATGTTTACGTGCCTTCTTGTGTAGATTTTGAAACCGTTTGTAAAAAAATCGAAAGAGAATACGAACGCACAGTTAATCTAAGATTTGATATGAATAAAAATTTGATCTCGAATAAATTTTAAGACAAATGAAAAAAGCCCCGATTCTTAGAAGAATCGGGGCTTTTTAATTTGGAGCAGTGAGCTACCAAAAGTGGTCGGACACCTATTTGGCGTTCGCGATTTTCTTTGCTACATCGCCCCACTGAGTTTCATGATCAAAACCCATGCGAGAGTAGCGATCTGCATACTCAGAGTAAGTGCTGGAATCAGTTGGAATCCAAATTGAAACTCCTTGAGCTTTAGGAAAGCCCACTGTGTTATTAGAAATCACAAAGTTTTTAGTATTGTTATTGATCTCTGTGATGATGGATTGATTTAGTTTTTTGATTTTTAGTGATTGAACATGATCAATGAAATCACCAAAATCCACGTAATCATCATCAGCAAAATGGGTTGAGTCCTTCGCTGCTTGGTTTACTTTTTTAAGGTCACCATTATTTAGTCCATTAAAACTAGTAGAGAATTTTTTGATCGAGGCATTGAGGGGAGCGAGAAAGCTCAAATCAAACGCCGAAAGGGTAGCATTACTACTTTTTGCTTTATAATAATTTGCATATTCTTTGGTGAGAATGTTGGCAACATCCTTTGAAGTTGAAGTTGCTGATAACTTGTTCCAACCCGCAAGTAATGCATCATATGGCCAGCCATCTGCAGGCTCAGTTTCTTCAGAGCCTAAGAAAACAGATACTGAATCGTTTACTTGTTGCGCGATTTCAACCATTGCCATTAAACAAGCGTCTGAACCGTAAATATCGATCTTATGACCGATGATTTTTGAAGATTCAGTGAGTGCAGTTGCCAATTGTTCAGTAGTGATGTGATTTCCAGAAACATCATCCCAACTGATATCTTTCATGGTTTCACCTGGTTTTAAGTGCCAACCACTTCCATGATCCCAAATGTCTACGAAATAATGTTGAGCGGGATAATTTTGTGAACCCCATTTTACGAAATCAATCACCGAGTGATAATCGCCCATATCGACTTGGCCCATGTCTTCCACAATTTTAGAAGTAACCTTGTTTGTATCGGCATCTTTAGTGATGTACAAACGTTGTGTTTTTTTATTTTCTAAACTAGCCCATTGAACCACAACGTTAATCTTTGCAGTGGAACCAATTTTTTCCATTTGGTTGATGTTCATCTTGCCGTAAGAATCCAAATTATTATTCCCGTTGAGATAAATCAGGAATGTCCATTCTTTGGGTTGCGCGCTGGGAATTGCATGAGCACTGGTGTTTGATGTGAGATTAAAAATGAGCGCTACAAGAGCGGTGAGTATGAGACGCATTCGAATTCCTCCATGAATTCTTTTTTAAAACCGTTTCAATGAGTGTCTCATGATTTTTTACATATTGTATAAATATTAAATAATCATTGTTCATGTAAGAATTTTGACTAGAGTCGCCGCGGCAAAGGATAAAATTTGCATATTTTATCTGTTTTGTGCCGTTTTATGTTATTTTTGTGGAATGTCATCTTACCAATCCATTTTAGAAACCATCGGAAATACACCTCTCATTCAAATGCCTAAACTGACTCAGGGATTAGATGCGAAAATTTATTTTAAACTCGAATTTTTTAATCCACTTGGATCAGTAAAAGATCGAATTGCGATGAGCATGATCACGGAAGCGGAAAGAAAGGGCGTGCTCAAAGCAGGCATGAAAATCATTGAACCCACTTCTGGTAATACTGGGATTGGGTTGGCATTTGTTGCAGCGGCTAAAGGGTATTCCATTACCTTAGTGATGCCAGATACTATGTCGCAGGAGCGCAGAACATTATTATTGATGCTTGGCGCTGACTTGATTCTCACTCCGGGCGCAAACGGAATGAAGGGCGCTATTGCAAAGGCTCAAGCGATGGTGGCTGAAACTCCCCACTCTTATATGCCACGCCAATTTGAAAATACTGATAATCCATTGATTCATT
>CANBTI010000112.1 GCA_947372355.1 Bdellovibrionales bacterium
ATGGCGATGATCGGAACGGTTTGAAAAAAAAGTGCATACGGATAAAACATTTCGCGAATATTTTTTGAATAAGAAAGGATCAATGCGGAAATCAAACCCACGATCATGCTGATCGATAAACCCAACATGGAAGCACCAGAGGTTTCTAAAAAAGCCTTTTTAAAAGAGCTCGGATCATCCAGTACACATTGAATTACCTGAGAGGGCGCTGGCATTAAAAAGCTAGGAACAATACCAGCTCTTGCCAACCACTCCATGATGGCAACGATAATCAAAAGCGGAATGAGCGGTTTAAGAGTGAATTTCAAGGAATACTCCTCAATAATTGAAAACATTCTTCCACTTGCGATTGAAAATCGGTTCGAGCACGAAGCGCAAGATTTCGATCTTCACCAAAAGGTAGTTCTCGATCTAAAATCACTTTTCCCGGTTGTCCTTGGAAAACCAAAACACGATCCGAGAGCCATAAAGCTTCAGTAATGGAATGAGTTACAAAAACAATGGTTGGCTTAAGCTGTTTCCATAACTCTCTTAGCTCTAAACCTAATTCAATTCTGATGGGCTCATCGAGCGCTGCAAAGGGTTCATCGAGTAAAATCAATTTTGGTTTGGTGATGAGTGCACGAGCCACAGAAACACGCATTTTTAACCCACCAGAAAGTTGGGAGGGATATTGTTTGGTAAATTTATCTAATTTTAGCTTCTTGATCCATGGCTGAGCTTCGCTTTCTGCTGAAGCTACAGCGATCCCCCTTAAGGTAAGTGGCAAAATAATATTTTCCATCACGGTTAACCAAGGCAAAAGAGCTGCATCTTGAAAAACATAACTAATTTCTTTTTTATTAAAGTTTTGCTCAAACTTTCCGCCAGTTTTTTCTTCCAATCCAGCAATGAGTTTTAAAAGTGTAGTTTTCCCAGAACCAGAAGGACCCAAAAGTGAGATCCACTGGGAATCAGGAATATGGAGCGAAATAGGAGCTAATCCAACGTTGGTGCTTGTATAAATCTTTTGAAGTGAATCAAGAACAATACTCATGAAATAGTCGCTTCTCCGCTCGCCTCACCATCAAGCGTGCAAAGAGTAATCGAAACTGAATGAAGCGGTTCTGATGGAAATTTTTCATTCACCTTTTTCCAAATATAAGCGGCCATATTCTCGCTCGTTGGAGATGCACCTAAAGTATCATTCAAATAAGTTTGATCAAGGGGTGCGGTGATCTTCACCATCTCCGATTGAAGTAAAACCAGATCAATTAATCGATCACTTTTTAGCGGTAAAGATGCTTTAAACTGAACCGCCATTTTCCAAAGATGGAAATGGGGTTGATCAAACCCAGGTAATGAATGGGAAGCTTTGATTTGATGAAATACTTTGAGCGAAATGGATTGAGGTTCTTTCATGAACGGCTCACCGTAAAAGCAGCACCTTGCCCAGGACTTTCTTCAATGTAAACGCTCACGCTAGTGATGTTTTTAATTTCAAAAAGATCCAATTCCATTTCTAAAAACTCGTAATAAGCTTCCGCTAAAGCTTCGCAAGTGATGTTATCTACTTTAAGCAAAACCACTTCGTCTGTAGGTAAAAGATACTTCTTTTTACATAAAGTAAATTCCAATGAATCTTTAGATTTTTTATTGATTTTGAAATGAGGATTACTCATGGCCAGTAATACCTTCTCATCCCAAAGATCCGCAATCTTTTTCATCCCGATTTTCACTGCTGAAAATGGAATCATTTTTTTAAACGAAGCATCCTGAAATTGAATGGTCACCGTTGGTTGATAGTGATGTCCATGAAGAGATTCCTTGGTACCATCAGAAAAAACAGTCATGTGACTAGAAGCAAACTTTAACGAATCTTTACGGATCCGAATTTCATAAATTTTTTGAAGTGTTTTCGACATATTTCGATGGTATATAATTCAGCATGAATTCTCCAGTCATTTTGATCACAGGCGCAGGTAAAGGAATCGGAAAAGCGATTGTTGAAAACATCATCCATCGTAAGGAGGCTTTGGGATCACCTCGTTTAGTCCTCACTTCGCGCACCTCGTCGGATTTAAAGGCACTTCAATCCCTTGCGGAAAAAGCTGGATTAGCCTGTGACACCCTTCCCTTAGATCTTGCCAATGATCCAACCCTACCCGTTACTCACACTGTTCAAAAATTCGGACGACTGGACCAAGTGATTCATAGTGCTGGTGTGGGAAGATTTGGAAATTTTTTGGAACTCACTCGCGAAGATCTTGAGTTCACCATGAAAACAAATGTAGAAGCATGTTTTTTATTCATGCAAGCTGCTTATGCCCAAATGAGTAAACAATCTCCAAAAAGTGATTCAAAAATCAGTTCTCATCGTGGCGATCTTGTTTTCATTACTTCCGTTGCAGCTGAAAAACCATTTGAGCACAGTTCAGTTTATTGCATGAGTAAATATGCACAACGTGGATTGATCGAGTCTATGCGCCTTTATGCACGCAAAGATGGAATTCGTATCATTGATGTAAAACCGGGTGCTGTACTCACTCCTATGTGGGGAGAGGTGACGCCCGATATGATTCCTAAAATGATGCAAGCTGAAGATATTGCTCAAATCATCATTGATGCACTTCTCATTCATCCCCGTGCATCAGTAGAAGAAATTTTAATACGACCAATGGGTGGAGATCTTTAATTGTTTTTACTATTATTTTTAATTCATTCAGCTCAAGCAGCTGAAACAGAATACAAACTCGAACCGATCGTAGTGAAAGCGAGTAGTTCATTTGATTCTTTAAGTGCAGAAGAATATCTTCCTCAAAAAAAGATCTCTTTTGAATCCAATCGAAGTGGAACTTTAGAAACAATAGAAAAGAGCGAACCATTTCCGTCCATAAACTATGGATATCCGAGTGGAGCCATGGGATCCACTTTAGGCGGAAGATCGATTGATGACACTCAAGTATCCACTCTTGGAGTTCCACTCAATCTCCCCCAAGGCGGTGGTCCGGATCTATCCTTTTTTCCTAGCTTTTTATGGAGTGGCGTTACTCTCAGTACCGTTCCATCAACGGCTGGCTTTTCACCACAAGGCATTTCTGGAAGCATGCAATTAGAACTTTGGACTAGAACTCAAGTTCGTGATCATAAATTTTCTTCAACTTTTTCTAGAGTGACTGGCAATTACGATCGGAATCTCCAGAACTTTTCAGTGGGAACCAAAAAGGAAAACATTGCGATTTTAGGTGGAATGAATTTCGGACGCGAGCAAGGGCCGGCAGGATCGCTCAGTTACTATTTTATCCGCAAGCCGAAGAGTCATTTTATTTTTCATCTACTGGGTTCAGATCAAGAAGGCGATAATCCTGGCGATAAAAAATTCCCAACCCCACTTGCCCGAAAAAAAACTTGGCGCGTGATCCCTGCCTTAGAATCCCATCAAGAATTCGGTGATGACGAAGAGAAACTTATTTTTGAAAGCACCTTTTACGCAGATTTAAATCAGATGGTATTTGAAACACCTGGAGTGAGTCGAACTTCTGATCGCAGTCA
Source organism: Bdellovibrionales bacterium (assembly GCA_947372355.1). Lineage (GTDB taxonomy): Bacteria > Bdellovibrionota > UBA1018 > UBA1018 > CAIMNF01 > CAIMNF01. The sequence continues at coordinate 3,532 of CANBTI010000112.1, forward strand.
AGAATATGGAATCGAAAATGCAATTCATTGGAAAGCAAATACTCTCGCCTTAACCGGAAGATTAGTGAGTTATCAAAGTTCTACTTTTGGATCATTTCAGGAGTGGCCAATACTCGCTCAGCTCTCCCATGATTTTCAATTCAATGAACAATGGAAAATGCGCTTATCCGGAGGTGGAAACTTTGTCAGCGACGTTGGCTTTTACCCCACTGGAAGAGCTTCATTTAAGTATCCAATAGACCATGATTCAAATTATTTTTTTGAACTCAATTCTTTAGCAAAAATGCCCACGCTGACTTCCCGTCATTATTTGTATGGAACCTATCATGGCAATCCGAACTTAAACCCGGAAAGGGTAAACGCGGCTATCGCAGGCTTTGATATTGCAAAAAATAAAATCGAATCCACCACTACTCTTAAAAATGAATATCGAAATCAAATTCAGGTAAATCAAAACAACACGACTGAAAATGCTGGAAATGCCTATTTAGTCTCTTTACTTGAAGATTTTAAATGGAAAGCAACTCAGAAATACACCACTAATGTAGGCGCTTTGTTTACCTATTCAAAATTAGCAGATTCTGGTTTTAGTTATCCAGATTTGCCTTTTGTTTCTTTTCTTTGGGGATCCACTTATACTTTTTCGGAACAAATAAAGTTGAATCATGACTTTCACTTTATGGGCCATTCCACAGCGGCTGGTGGTGGTATGCATGATGCTTACTTCCTGATGAATTTTTCAGTGGATTACCTACCTACCGAAGGAACGATCGTCACCCTTGGTTGTGACAATGTCACAGACAAAAGGGCAGAGGTAGTCGTTGACTATCCCCTGCCCGGTAGAATTGTATATTTGAATTTGAGTACTAGATTCTAGCGATGACCGATTCCAAAACC
>CANBTI010000113.1 GCA_947372355.1 Bdellovibrionales bacterium
AAACTAAGAGAGCAGGAATCAGTTTGTTTTAACATGAGCGTGTTTCTGCACACGAACCCTTTTAAAGTCGGCACTCCTCAATATTATAATTCTAGAAACGTAGAATTTCCTCACGGCGTGAATGAAACCAATATCATGATTCGATACGCTCGAAAGGCGATGGAGGAAATTTTCCGCGACGGCTTCCAATTTAAAAAGTGTGGAATCACCGTGAATGAAATTCATCCCGATACTGAAAATCAGTTGGATCTTTTCACCCCCAACATTCCTGATCATGAGCGCCTCAAAAGCGCCCTCACCACGATGGACATCATCAACTCACGTTATGGAACCGATTCCGTAAAAATGGCTTCCTGTGGACTAGAAAAACACTGACAAATGAAAGCAGAAATGAGATCTCCGCGCTTCACTACACACTGGGCTGAGCTACTGAAGGTGAAATAACGCGTCTAGCATCATAAAGGTGTCTGACACCGATTACATCTCCTGGCCCAGGAATCTCCACCGACGAAAACCCCAACTCATGAAGTTTTGATTTTAAGACCTCTTGTCCCGTGAGTTCTCCATGCACTAAAATAATTTTCTCCAGATTCCCAGCGTTACGAACCGCTTCCGCATACTGAAGTAATCCTTTTTGATCGGCGTGTCCGGAAAAACCGTACAACACACTCACCTCTGCATTGAGTTTATGCATTTCACCAAACATCTTTACCTCTGGCTGATGTTCAACAATTCGTCGTCCTAATGTATTCTCAGCCTGATATCCAACGATCATGATCGTATTTTTTGCATCTTCAATGATGGAATGAAGATGGTGCAGAACTCTTCCACCCTCGCACATTCCACTCGCTGAAATAATAATTGCCGGTTCACTGGATGTAGAAATTTTCTTTGAGTCTTCCACTGTGGAAATATATTTTAATCCAGGAAAATCAAAAGGCGAATCATCACCTTTTAGTAAATTGAAGGAGTCTAAATCGTAACACTCTGGATGAAGTTTAAAAATATCCGTGAGTTTTACCGTAAGAGGTGAATCCACATAAACAGGAATCATGGGGATCATTTTATTCTGATAAAGTTTTTTAAGTTCAAAAATAATTTCTTGTGCCCGCTCAAGAGCAAACGAAGGAATGACAATTTTTCCTCCTCTCTTAAAAGTACGCTTAATCACTTCAGCCATCGCGGCAGTCGTGAGTTCAATCGGATCATGCAATCGATTACCATAAGTGCTTTCCATCAAAAGATGAGTAACCTCTGTTGGAACTTCCGGATCCCGTAATATGGGAAGATGTTTTCGTCCTAAATCTCCAGTGAAAGCGAGTCGAATTTTTTCATCACCATCCACAATATCTAAGATGGTGATGGCACTGCCGAGCACATGTCCGGCATCTAAAAATGTTAAGTTCACACCGGGAGCGATGTTCTGCTTATGATGGTAAGGCACCCCAATAAATTGAGAAAGAATTCCAATCACATCGTTCTCTTCATAAAGCGGCTCCACCGGATCAAGACTTTTTATTCCTCGATCAATGAGTTTTTGAATATGCTCAGAGTCCCCCTTCATGATCGATGCAGTATCCATCAACATGGGCAAACAGAGATCTCTTGTGGCTGGTGTGGCATAAATTGGCCCACGGTAGCCTCCCTTATACAAACACGGAAGCGCACCCGAGTGATCAATGTGAGCATGAGATAAAACAATTGCATCGAGCTCATGATCACCGATGAAACAATTTCGATTTTTTTCATTCGCTTCTTTTCGATGTCCCTGAAATAATCCGCAATCTAACAATACATTTGCCCGTGAAGTTCGAATAAGATGCTTTGAGCCAGTAACTGTTTGTGCGGCTCCGATAAAATTAATTTCAATCATTGATTCTCCATCTTTCAGGACACAAGAACAAAGAGTGCCCAACAAAACGAATTTTGTGTGGGCACCCACTGCCCCGATCCCCCCTCGGATACTGATCCTTTAGAGCAAGAAAAGGGCCAACCCTATCTAGGGTTCAATGAATATTGACTTGATCACTGCACTTCCATACAATTTTTCAATGGCAAATCCAAAAGTGGTTGATACATGTTTTGAAGCGGTCGATTTAACACCGGGTACCTATTATTGGTGCTCTTGCGGAGAATCAAAAAAACAACCCTTTTGCGATGGAGCACACAAGGGCTCTGAATTCACTCCAAGAAAACTCGAAGTAAAAGCAGATTCAAGAGTGAAGCTTTGTCTTTGTAAGCACACCAAAAACGCAGAAGGCATCTGCGATGGTAGCCATAATAAACTTTGATTGTTATGCTGCTTTTTTTAAAGCTGGGTGGTGAGGATGGTAAACAATTTCATCCATCGTGAATCTCTTTTTACAATCCGAGAAACTGTTTTTCAGAATTGCATTTTTAAATGCTTCATCTATTTTAAGCCATTTCTCGCGTAAATCTTCTGCTAATCCAGTTTCAACGAAAGCTTCTTTTAAAAACTTCTCTCTTTGCTGCCACATTTCTTCATTTACGAATATATGAGGATGAGCATTAAACGGACTTCTTCCAGAATAAATTTTTGGACCACCAAAGGCCGTTACCATAAAATCAGTTTGTTGCATGACAATGTGATCTTGTCCCACATCTTTAAATACAAGAGATAACCAAGCATCCTTGTAAACACGATCGTAAAAGGCTTTATTCACTTTCAGAATTTGTGATTTGAGTAGGTCGTAATCCATGAATACAGATCGGCCAAATGGCGTCAAAACTTTAGCGGAAATTGTTACTCAATTATTACACTATATCTAATGATTACAAACGTTTAATAATTGTTTAAAAATCAATGATCACAATAAAAATCAATAAAACCATCACTCATGCGGCTAGTCACTCGATCAATAGAATACTCAACACTAACAGAACAACTTAAGGGAGCATCTTTAGCTAGTTTTAAATAACGAATAAAGCTGTATTGAATTTTACTTTTTTGAACGCTCGCCTGATCCAACTTAAACTCAAACATCCAACGCTCGTTACCCTTTTGCACTTCTTTCAGTAAACCTGCTTGAGCACTTTTACATGCTTTTTGCATTCGCGTTGGGCCATCTCCATCACCCCAACCTTCTACGCAATATTTGCTCGTTAGAAAATCATGTTTCAAAAAGTGATCAATTTTTTTACTCAACACGCTGATTTCATCTTCATTGAGTGAACCACTGATCTCACCTTTAATGATGAGAGGATTTGTTGTTTGGGCAAACGCCTTGCCAAAGAAGAAAGAAGAAAGAATCATAAAAATCGTCGTAAATTTTGAAATATTCATTGGCCGAAGGGTAGCATAAGAAGCAAAAACAAGCAATTAGAACAACTTTATTGCCAATAAAATGACTGTAAAAATACCAATGATCCCTCGCCTACTCTTCTAGTACACTAATAAAAATGAAGAAATTGCCAAAAATTTATGAAATTCCAGAAAAACTATTTTGGCTCTTCGTGTATGCACCGATCATTGCGATCTCATGGCGTTTTTTAAATCAAGATCTCACCAATTGGGATATCGGCGGACACTACCTCGCAGCCAAACAGTTTCGAGATTCTATTTGGCCTTTTTTTTCAGGATGGAATTTAAATAATCTATCGGGATTCCCTCAAGGATATTTCTATCCATCACTATTGCATTGGCTTGCAGGAGGGTTAGGGAAATTATTTGATCTCACCTTGGCATTCAAATTATTAATCACTCTTTCCATTTGGATATTTCCACTCAGCATTCAATTTCTTGCTCAATCTTTGAACTTCTCGCGCTTTCAACAGCAATTAACCGTATTATGGGCAACTGCTTTAATCTTTATCCCCAAGGGAATGATGGGCGGAGATTTGCTGGGAACTTTTACAATTGGATTAGTGAGTCAGCAATTTGCAATTCCGATTCTATTTTTTTACCTCGGATTTTTAGCTCAAACACTCAACGAAAAACCCCGTGCATGGATCTGGGCAGGATATCTGGGTGGCTTACTGATGCTTTCACATGCATTTATGTTCATTGCAGGAATGATTGGTGCGATCTCCCTCATTGCTTTTACTTGGAAGAAAAATAAAAAACTCTATCCCTTTAAAAATCTCTTTCTACATGGGCTTATCCTTCTTGCCGTTTCCTCCATTTGGCTCTTTCCCTATCTTCGTTTTCATTCGCTCCAAACTGGGCGTCCGATATACCTATTTGCTTCTCACTTTTTTAGTTCGGTAAACCGATGGGGTGAAATATCCATGTATCTATTTGGAGGAATATCACTTTATTCCGTTTACAAGTTAAGTCGTGAGAAAATCGAGCTAGCAAAACCAATCTTATACGTGAGTGGATTTTTTATTTTCTTCTT
>CANBTI010000114.1 GCA_947372355.1 Bdellovibrionales bacterium
CATTAGGCCAGCTCTCTAGCTCTTTTTATCTTGTTGTCAGATGCAAAATTGTAACCAACTAACAACCCATACCAATATTCAATAACTCATCATCACTTATTTCCTCGCACACCACCCCGTCACTCCCGACCACCTTACATCGTAGAGGGAGGGTGGTCGGGAGTGACGGGGTGGTGGTAACTTTTCTTTTTTTTCTTTAATTGTGGAAAGTTAATTTAAAATTACTAGTACAATTACTTTGAATACTCTTTGTAGGGGGAGTTGAAGTGGGGATTGATGAGGTTACAATGAAAAAAAACCGCCCCAGATTTTTAATCTGAGACGGCCTCTGAAATTTATTTTGAATCAGGATTAAGCTCTAGGCAGCCTCATCATCCAAGCGTTCAGCAATCCACATTTTAATAAGCGTCTGATAGCCGATCTCACCTTTTTTAGAAGCGATCTTTTTTAACTTTTGAACCATTGCTTTTGGAAGTCTAATGCTTGTAGATAGTTCAGACTTAGTGCCTTTTTCGGGAGTTACTTCTACCGACTTAGACTCTTCCCATTCATTTGGGTTATACTTATATTTAATAGTTTTCTTATTTTTCATAAATCCCATCCTGTAATGACTCGAGCAGTATTTTGACTAAAGTCTTGGAAAATAATCCTAAGAGATCTTCCCGAATCCGTTTTGCCATCAATCCTGTAACGTTTTGGTCCATGTTTCTTTTTATTCGGAGTAATCACGTACTTATTAAAAAAAACCTGCTCAGCCTCGTTAGGGCTAATAGAATGGTTAAAAAGATGCTCGATGTTATCCTCATCCCAAAGAAAGAAATACCACCGTTTTCCCGTCAAACCAGCCATAGCTACATTGTAGCTACAATCAACCAATTTGTCAAATTTGAGCGTTTTTTCAGCCCTTTCCCCTTCCTCAATTAGGCGATTGTTTTCATTGATTATTCGAATAAATTCCTTCGATGGCTTTTGGCTCAACATCGCTTTAAGAGATTAGTCATTTCAAAGGCCCTCTCTCCCCTAGCCTCCCCCAAAATCCTAAAAAATTCTAGCCCTCTCGGGCCTCCATTTGCTTATGATTGGTCCGGGAGCCCGGTCTGGGCGTGCCGCTCATCCTAAAATAAAGGGGTAGTCCTATTTCCGGCCGCAATTCACGAATTTTTACGCGCACCGCTCCATTGGACAATCTTTTTTGATCTCCTAAATCGGTTTAACAATTTTTCTAGTTGTCTTGATTATGGACGATTATTCGGGAGTCGGACTCAATCCCGCTGCCGTTAGTATTTCTAGGATCTCTGATTTTTTGAGAACTGCCCTTTGAAATTTCACTTCTCCACCACAAAGTAGGCATGAATTCAAATCAACTTGAAACGTCCGCTTCAATAACTCTGCCCATGATGTTCGTTTAGTTCTTTTATTGCACTTCACTTCAAAAAGTTCTCCTTGAACTGGCCGCTCCACTTTGTGTGGCACCACTTTTTTTCGATCTTCCGCCGATGGTGCCAATACCCCATGAAACCTTACTCCGTGAATCCGTGGTGGTGGTATAATTGCGATAAGTTTTTCTATGAACTCATGTGGAGTAAAACTCATCGCACGCGTTCCATCGCTCCACTCACTTTTTAGCTCTAACAACACATCTCCATTGTTGCGTCGATGAAGCCGCTTTTCTGAAACCGGTGGGCGAAGTAAATATCGGCATAAAGATTCTAACCTTTCCCGATCATCAGCGCGAATGTAAGTTCCGGCATGTAGTGAAAACCCAGCAAGTGTTGCGCCCATAGGTCCAGATTTAAATGCACTCTCCGTTTCAGTTCCGAAACTCCCTACCCGTCTAACTTTACTTCCTTGATTCTCTCCACTTCCGATCTTTCCCAGAACGGATGATCCTTGAAGCGAATCCATTAACGAGAGTTCTTCATTGAGATCTGGGATTGGATCATTCTCATATTTTGAGATCAATCCACGTTTAATCAAATGCCTGACCATCCTTTTTTAAACTGTTTTTAGCAAATTTTCTACTTCTTCTGTTTGCATGGGCATTTCTGGGATAAAGATGGGAACCATATTTTCATCCCCTATTTTTGAAACATAAACCCCGTCCAAAAATAGTGTGTGGAAATGGATGTTAAGATTGAGTGCTCCACCAAATCGTTGAATCACCGTGAGTGATCCGGTTTGAATTTTGTATTCAGAAGATTTTGCTCCAGCATTATTTAAAAATGTGTCTTGGTAATGCGTGTGAACTGCACGAGTAAAAATATTGAGTAAACTCCCCATGAGTCGTGGATTACGTGCCATCCAAAATCGTGCTGGTATCGGAAATGAAAGCACCCACTGACGAACCGGGACTTTTGGAATAACTGAAGATACAAAAAAACTCGCCCCCTCATTCATCCGTTTTCCAATGCACGACGGACAAAACCCGCGCTTTTTACATGATAGCGGTACTAATAAAGTGGATTTGCAGTCTTCACAGCTCATCTTGACGAATCCATGTTCAAGGAGTCCACATTTTAGATATTGATCAAACTCAGCTTCCACGTGGTCTGGTAGTCTAGCCGTTTGATCTGCATTTCCATTTTCAATTCTTGATATGAATTTTGGAAAATGTTCTTGAACCACTTGGTAAAATATTGTGTTTTTAGGTGACCTTTGACGATAAATTGCACCACGACTGGTGGCGGATTTCAGACTTATAATTTTCCCAGATTCCTGCTCCATGAAATGGGCAGTGCAATTGGGAAGCCATTGGTGTTTTTTTTAATTAAATTTGAATCAAACTTTCAACTCCAGCCTCTTCAAGGCTGTCCCAAATTCGATAGCTTGTTTCTTTTGAGCACCTTAGAAGCTTCATTGCTGCGTAAGCATTCACAGCTTGATGGCTTAACCGTATAAATGTCATATCTGCTCGGAAATTTGACCCTAATAAAGCACGTAATCTAAGCCACGGATTAATTTTAAGAACCCACTTTCTATCCATTATTTTTTTATTTTCTGATGGTAAAATTTTAGATGTAGTTATCCCAAAAGCTTTAAACTCCAAATCAATTCCATGTTTTTCAATTAGGTAATTATCTTGCCCAGATAAATTGAAATTTATTTTATTCTTTTGTTTAAGTATCTTTTCATAAATTACCTTAAATCTGATATCACCGGCATTCACTCTTTTCAGTGCGGTAACACCTAAGATTAGTTTGTCATAATCAGATAATAAGTCTACCTGGCTTGCGAGTCTTTCTACATGAATTAAATCCCCAAATCGATCCATCCAAGCGAGTAAAATTCTATATAACTTTTGATCCTCGGTAAAAAGTTTAATGATTTCGATGATAACATTTTCAGTATCTGGAGCGATTTTTGAAGGTTCTCCCACATAGGAAAATCCTAAAGAAACTAAATCAGATTTGAGATTATCAAATGATCTATTCTCCATTTTTGATCCTAGTTAATAATTTTTTAAATTGTGATTCAACCCGTTCCGGCCAGAATGCAGAACCATCTTGTTTCAAAACCCAACTTTTTAATGATGAGACTTCATCAATAGTTGCTTTAAGTTTTAAAAGATCTTCAAGATCATATTCATCTCGATCACACATTCCTTGAAGTTTAGTCGCTATTAAATCGTGCCTGCCAAGTGCTTTAACTGTAAGATGTGACTCCTTAAAGATTATATCTGTACGAAGCTCCCATCCTTTTTCTAGATCTCTAATGAACCCACTTGGTCCATTGTTGAGCCATTCAGTATCCAAACCTAGTTTATTGGCTACACGATGCGAGCATTTTAGTAATAATTCATCGATGGAAGGAGTGATTACATCAAGGTCTCTAGTTTGGCGTGAAATCACACCCATTACAGAAAGAACACCACCTCCACAGGCAATGAAAGTTCGATATTCTTTCTCAATTTCTAACTCTTGATTGAGTGACTTAAGTGCGGTCAATATATTTTGTGAAACAAGGCTCATATTACAATATTAACATACTGGTATGTATTATACATACCAGTATCGAAAAATTTATTTACAAATGATAACAGAAGGTTAGGTGTTTAGCGAGATGTTGGTGCTGCCCTACTCCACCGTCCATTTATGAGTCTTTTTAATAATGAGGCTTAGATAAATTCAAAAAGCACTAAGTGTTACTTTTGGGTGTTACTATCTAATGTTCACTTTTTCTAATAACTCCATTTTTCTCGGAAAATACTGGTGTTACTTTTAAGTAACACCGAAGTTTCAACACCAATTGAGTGTTA
>CANBTI010000115.1 GCA_947372355.1 Bdellovibrionales bacterium
AATGATGAAACTCTACTGATTCAAAGTGGAAAGCCAGTTGCTGTTTTTCGTTCTCACGAAGATGCTCCAAGGGTTTTATTGTCCAATAGCATGTTGGTTCCGAAATGGGCTACATGGGAACACTTTAATGAATTAGATAAAAAGGGATTAATGATGTACGGCCAGATGACTGCCGGATCTTGGATCTACATCGGCACTCAAGGAATCATTCAAGGTACCTATGAAACATTTGCCGAAGCCGGAAGACAACACTTCAATAATAACCTTGCCGGTAAAGTGATTCTCACAGCAGGATTGGGTGGAATGGGAGGGGCTCAACCTTTGGCTGCTTCTATTGCAGGTGCAATTTCACTTACCATTGAAGTTGATCCAACCAGAGCTCAACGTAGAATTGAAACAAAGTATTTGGATGAGCTTTATGAAAATCTAGATGATGCATTAGCTGCTGTTGAGCGGGCTAAATTAGCAAAAAAAACTACATCCATTGGGGTGATTGGAAACGCAGTGGATGTGTTACAAGAACTTCTTAAAAGAAAATTTTTACCAGAAATGGTGACTGATCAAACCAGTGCGCATGATGAACTCAATGGTTATGTTCCTCATGGGATTTCATTGGTAGATGCATATGCACTACGAAAATCAGATCCAGAACAATATAAAACACGAGCGATTGCTTCCATGGGTAAACATGTAGAAGCAATGTTGGAGTTTCAAAAACGCGGTTCTATTGTTTTTGATTACGGAAATAATATTCGCGCTCAAGCGGTCAGAGCTGGTGTAAAGAATGCATTTGATTTTCAAGGATTCGTTCCATTATATATTCGCCCACAATTTTGTGATGGCAGAGGTCCTTTCCGTTGGGTGGCTCTTTCTGGAGATCCAGAAGATATTGCCGTGACTGATCGAGAGCTCAAGAAACTTTTTCCAGAAAATGAAGATCTCCATCGTTGGCTGGATGTCGCGGGTGAGAGAATTGCATTTCAAGGATTACCTGCAAGAATTTGTTGGCTTGGTTTTGGTGAGCGGATGAAAGCTGGGTTGCTTTTTAATGAGCTCGTTAAAATGGGTAAAGTAAAAGCTCCAATTGTAATCGGAAGAGATCACTTGGATTGTGGTTCGGTAGCATCTCCCAATCGTGAAACTGAAGCAATGAAGGATGGTTCAGATGCAGTGGCGGATTGGCCAATTTTAAATGCGATGATTAATGCCGTGAATGGAGCATCCTGGGTGAGTGTTCATCATGGGGGTGGCGTAGGAATGGGATATTCGATTCATTCGGGGATGGTGATCGTTGCGGATGGAACTGAACAAGCAGCAAAAAGAATTGAACGAGTGCTCACCAGTGATCCTGGAATGGGAATTGTTCGTCATGCAGATGCTGGCTACGATCAAGCAATAGAAAATGCAAAAAAACAATTACCAGAATACGGCGCAAGAATGCCGATGATCAAAATATGACAACAATTCAAGCTTTTACTCATGCATCTTTTATTTATACCGGCGAAAACATTGTTCAAAAAGATGGACGTCACTTAAATGTAAATGATGTTTCTGCTATCGAAGATGGAGCAATTGTTTTTAATTCGAAAAAAATTATTTGGGTGGGCAAGACTGAAGAGCTTCCTATTAAATACAAAAAGGTAAAAACAACCGATCTTAAAAATAAAAAAGCAATCATGCCTGGATTGATTGATTCCCATACTCATCTTGTATTTGCCGGATCACGAGCCAGCGAGTTTGCTCGTAGATGTGCTGGTGCAACTTATCAGGAAATTGCAAATGAAGGTGGAGGTATTCTTACTACCGTAAAAGCAACTCGTGAAGCTTCGGTAGAAAAGCTTTTTGAATTGGCTTTAAAACGAGCTCTCATTTCTTATCGCTATGGAGTTCGAACCATTGAATGCAAATCTGGTTACGGATTAGATCACGATACAGAGATGAAGTGCTTAACGGTGATTCAACATTTAAGAAAAGCGCTTCCTCAAATGACCTTCGTTTCTACCTATCTTGGTGCGCATGCCATTCCTCATGATCAAAAAAAATCCAGGTATTTGGATGATATCCTTCATAAAACACTACCCATGGTAGCTCAGAAAAAATTAGCAGAATTTTGTGATGTTTTTATTGATGAAGGATATTTCTCTTTAGCTGAAGGAGAGCGCATCTTAAGAACTGCAAAAAAACTGGGGCTTAAATTAAAAGTTCATGCCGATGAAATGCAAAATACTGAATCCACGAAGTTAGCGTGTAAGCTTCATGCTCATTCAGCAGATCATCTGTTAAAAGTATCAGATAAGGGAATCGCTGCATTGGCAGTAGGTAACACAGTTGCAACGCTTTTACCGGGTACCGCTTTTTACTTAAAGATGGATTATGCACCAGCTAGAAAAATTCTTGATGCTGGTGGTAGAGTTGCTGTTGCAACCGACTTTAATCCTGGATCCTGTTATTCACTGAATCTACCACTCATGATGAATTTTTCTGCGCTCTACATGCAAATGAATCTTGCGGAAATCTTTGCTAGTGTCACCTCAAATGCAGCATCTGCCTTGGGATTAGAATCCAGCAAAGGCTCAATTAAGCGTGGTTATGATTCTGATTTTGTGGTTTTACCGTATGAACGTTTTGAAGAAATCTATTATCGAATGGGTTGGTAATGGTAAAGAAGGGTTAGACTAATCCTTCAACCATTTTTCTAACATTTGATGAACTTCATCATCATTCCATTCGCGGCCACCTGATTCAATCATTAAAATTTTTCTATCTTTATTGATCATCACAGAGAGTGGGATTGCGTGAACATCAAACATTTCAGATAAGGCATTTGTTTTATCGGTAAAAATTGGAAATTTAATTTTTAATGAATTTACAATCGGTGGAACTGATTGGCTTGGATTTTCATCCACGTTGATGGCTAAAATTTCAAAACCTTGAGCAGCATATTTTTCTCTGAGTGCAACCATGGAAGGCATTTCTTCCATACAAGCTTCACACCAGGTGGCCCAAAAATTAATCAGCATTACTTTATGTTTTAAATCAGAAATAGTTTTTTTGGTTCCGTCTAAACTAGTCATTTCAAAGTTAGGTATTTCAGCGCCCTCAACCATTTCAATTGGCTGAGAGTTTAACTTAGCTTCCTTGTGTACTGACGCCTTAATGGCCATTAAAGCGCCAACAATCAGAACGAGGAGGATCATTACTGGTAAAAATACCTTTTTTCTTGAAAAGCCGACTGTCGTTTCTTCCATATTTGTTAATTGTAGCTTAAAATTGAATGAGTGGAAGCGAAAAGCAAAAAACTCATTGATCAGTCTGGGCAAGCGATTGTCGAGTATGTTTTGATTTTATCTTTGATCCTTTCCATGACCACGATCATGGTTGCCGGCGTACGCTCTACTCGAGATAAAATGTGGAAGCGCTTTTTGTGTGAGGTGAGTGCAGCTTGTCCTGATTGCAAATCAACAGATAGCGCAAAGTCGGCTCTTCCGAGTGCTGGTGTTTCCTGTAAGCATTAAGCTTCAAATAAAAAAGCCCCGGATCATTGACCCGAGGCTTTAAAATTATAATGATCAAAGTTCTATTTTTTTGGAGCTGCTTTAGTTGCTGGCTCTTTTGCTGGAGTAGACATGTGAGCCATTTTTCCTGCAGCCGCATTTGAAGCAGCTACTGCTTTGCTTGCTAATGCTTTAGCTTGATCAGCAACTTCACCTTTTTCAGGTTGAATTGGTTTAGTTCCAATTCCAGCTTTAGCAAATAGATCAGTTCTGAGTGTTTTAACTATTTCTGGATGCTCTTTTAACCATTTAACTGCTGTATCTCTACCTTGTCCGATGCGCTCATCTTTGTAAGAGAACCATGAGCCAGCTTTTTCGATCAGGTTTGCGTTAGTAGAAGCATCGAGAAGATCTCCTTCTTTTGAAATTCCTTCACCGTAAAGAATATCAAATTCAACTTCTTTGAAAGGAGGAGCAAGTTTGTTTTTCACTACTTTTACACGTGTGCGATTACCAATTACATTTTCACCATCTTTGATTGCTTGAATACGACGAATATCTAAGCGAACAGATGAGTAGAATTTTAATGCATTACCACCAGTAGTTGTTTCAGGATTTCCGAACA
>CANBTI010000116.1 GCA_947372355.1 Bdellovibrionales bacterium
CATATGATTTCAATATTTTCACGTGAATCTTTATGACTGATATAAGCAATACAATCGCCCTTCACAAAAGCTTCTGGAACGCTTTTTTTCAAACGAATACCGCCCAATGAGATATCCTGAGAAACAGATCTAAAACTATTTGAACCAGAGATTAAAATAATTCGAAATTCAGACATATATCTCTTTTGAGTTCTTCGCTCTTCATTCGAAACTGGTTTTTTAAATGGAGGAGGAACTACTTTAGGTTCATGGATTACTTTAGGCTCCTGAAGTTTTTCGGGTTCATGCAACTTCCAATATTGAGCAGATTTCATTAAAACAATAGCTAATAACTCTGCAGATCGCTCATCATGAACTTCGATGATGTCTGTTGGGCTATCTTGATTTACAAACTTCCAAACCAAAGCATTGCTTTTCATATCTTATATTATCATTGAAAATCGATGATAAACCCAGTCAAAAAAAACAGTTTTTTTTCATCAATCATTACATGGATTTATTAAACAAAAGCAATTTAATTACTTCTTACCCTGGAATACAAATGGATAATTCACAGTAGTTTTTCTACCATTGGCCGCCTTTGGAAATCTCATTTTTTCAATTACATCCAAAACACAGGCCTTAAGATTGGGTGATTGTACTGAGTCTTTTACCGCTACAGCCAATACCACTTCACCCTGGGGTTGAATTTGCCATTGATATACCAATCGACCATTCAAATTAGGTGATGAAATCATTGCTCGTTCATAACAGTTTCGGATCTGATTACGATAAGATAGAATTACTTTTCTAACCGATTCTCGATCTAAGCCCCCACCATCGACAGAAAAATCCGTGGCATCTATTCCGCCAATGGATGATCCAGATTCACCACCCACTCCCGCGCCACTGCCCGTGGAAGCCGAGCCTAATTTAAAACCAGATTCTCCAGATTTTCTGGCAATCAAACCTTGTGATTTAGAATCCGCCTTATTCACTCCTGAAAGAGTGGTCGATGCAGCACTTAAACTTTGATTGCCCTTACCGCTTGGTGAACCGCCATCGCCACTTCCCAAAACACCTGCCGGTGGATTACGAAGAACAATTTTTGACTGATCATTAGCGGAAACTGTTTGCTTAATTACACCTTCATTTAATATTTTATCTGCCTGAATACCTGGGCCTTTTTTTAGATTTTTATTCAAAGCTCCCAACAATCCAACTTGATTTACATTGGTAGTGGGTGCCGCAATATTTAATCCTTCTTTAGGTGGCTGATTGGGTGCTGCAATTTGTTTTGCTGCCGCTGCCTTTGCAGGTGCCTCTACCGTTTTGTTTTTAACTATTGCTTCTGGATTTTTAACTTTTTCGGAAGCGGTCGCTTTTTCAGCAATTGGATTTACGGGTGGACTTTCAGAAGGAGGCGCAGGAGTTGGAGCTGGTGGTTTTGCAGGCACTTCGACTCTAGCAACTCTCGGTAATTCTGGTTCTGGTTCAGCATCCTTAGTTCTAAAAAAGATCAGTGAAGTCAGCAGTAAAAGCAAAGCTGAAACTGCTAACGTTAATTTAAAAAGTAATGGATCTCCCCAAAAATCTCTTTTGATCGGAGCACAATTAACTTCCTCAACAAAACGTAAGTAAAAATCTCTACCTTCCCATTTCATCTGAAGAAAATCGGTAGATCTTAAAGGCAAACTTCCCTTAGGTTCAATTTTCCTTCCAGATAGCATGTATTTTGCGCCAGGCATATCTTCCAACAACACATTCACTAAAGAATCAGACTTTAATTTAGGATGTTCAATTTTAATTTCTTTAAACTCTTTACTTGGCTCTTCAACTTTATGTTTAGTGACCAAGGGATAATGTTGAATCAATTCAATTGCGCCAGAATCAGAGCGGACTTGGACAAACTCAAGCATTTCACCGGCATTTGCCTGTTGTTTAGTTAAACTTTGAACAATTTGTCCACCAATCACCTCTTGAGAATCAAGAATGCTGTCTTGGCAACGAAAGGATAGATCGCCAAGAACCAAAGTATCTTGTCCAAGAACCAAGCCCTCTCCAGCATCAGCGTCAGTAGAAACATCTACAATAGACCAACTACCCTTTTTAGGGTCAAAAACACCGCTTCCAATCCATTCCACAATAAAATGTACCGGCTTTATTCCAGGTGCCCTAAGTACAACATCACAGGTGGGCGATCTACCAATCACAATCATTGGTCTACGCAATTGAGTGCTAGCTAATTCCATTTTATTTCTAGAAAGAGTGAGAACCTTCATTTTTTTGTCCTTTTTGGATCAGAAAACATTGGTCTTCTTTTAGATTGAACCACATGAAAATCATTAAAATTTGCACGATCAAATAAAACTGAACTTAAATCTGCAGATTCAACATCCACTTGTAAAAAAAGATACGGGGCTTTCTTTTCACCCTCAATTACATCTGCTTCAAAATCAAGAACGTCATTTTTCTTTTCATCAGCAAAAACTAAAGAATTTTTCGTTACACCAATTGAAACAAATAAACTAAAAAGAATTAATACTTTAGTGATAGGACTCATTCAACCTCCAGCAAAGATCTTTTAACTAGGCTTGTCCAACTTTTTAGAACCCCAAACTGTTTACTTTTCTCAAGCTCTTCAAGCAGATAAATACGAAGTGCATCGGCTGGCTTACCGGTAAGGATAATACCTGATCTTAAAGAAAAATAATCCTGATCAAATTTAACATCAGTCGTTCTGAGATAATCTAGTAATGCCAATGCACCCAATTGATTATCTTGTTTTAAAAGCTCATGAATCCATTTAACTTTCTTTGCACCCTTGGAACCATTCGGCCAAACCCACTGATTCATATCCGGCTGCGGAAGGGTTCTTGAATCCATGTGTTTGATTTCTTTCAGCTGGCCTTCTCTTACCTTCACAGCGATTAATTCAAATTGTTGAGACTGTTGTGCAAACTCCTCAGCAGCAGCATGAATGCCTGCGTTGTATTCAGCGAGTTGATTTTCTTTAAGTTCCTTTGGAATCGGTGAAGAAAGCAAATATTTTGCCATATTGGATTCTAAATCACGTGCACTCTCCAAAACTCTCTTCTGCACATCTAATGATTTTCCCTGGATCACAGATACAATTTTTGTTCTTACATTCTGAACTTTTTCAATGTTATCTTGAACAGATTTTGCCTGACTTTTTGGATTCATTTTAGCTAAATCAGGAAAAAGTATTGCGGCTATACTTTTTTCAATAGGAAGTAAAATTTTAGAATTTTTATCAGAAAATGGAAAATCTCTACCAAAAACATTCTCTAATTCAGAGGATCTCTGCAATTGCCACTGATCAAGCTTAACTTTATAGGCTAATTGCAAAATATCTTTTTCTTGTTCTGAGAGTGTTTTTACGTTTGAATAATACGCGGTAACTAATGAAGGCTTCACCAAGGCACATAATCCTAAAAAATACTCTCTGTTATTTGCAGATAATGATTGCAAATCTTTAGGATTAAATTGACCACTAGTAAAAATTGAAGAGAGAATTTTCCTTTGTTTCCAAGTATCCGATTTTTCATTAATCGATAGTCCCAAAGAAGCAACTCTCAAGGAATGATCAAAATTTCCATTCTCCACACTACTTTTCCAAAGATCATCTCTTAAGCTATCATAAGCAATGTGTTTAAATTCATTGGAAGGTAAACCAAAAAACTCACTCACTGCATCTTCAACTTTACCTTGATCAATCATAAAGTGAAAAAAATCAGCCCGAGCAATTCTTGTTTTATCTGGATCCGAATTATACTCAACAAATTTAGCCAAATACTTTCTATATTGATCAATATTTCCAGAGTCTTTAGCTTTCTTTGCTAAGATCAAAGCACTTTCTCTATAAAGTTCTACCACTTTAGAGCCATGAGCAATAAACTCACTCCCTCTTTCATCTTCGATTACTTTTAAATTCTCTTTCATCTTAAAGCGAATAAACTGAAGATCGTAAAATGATTCTTCAGTTGGATCTTTAAGCATAATTTGCTCAAAAACTGGATACGCCATTTTTTCATTATTGACTTCATTTTCAGCGCGAGCATAAAACTTCGCAACTTGTACCCACTGTAATGATTTTTGATATTGAGAAGTAAATTC
>CANBTI010000117.1 GCA_947372355.1 Bdellovibrionales bacterium
CAAACGATGGCGCTACGAAAGTATTTAGCGTGAGTAACAGCGTTAAGCCAATTTTAAATTTTGGAAAAGGAAATCAATTTGAAGTTGTAGATGCTGAAATTTCAATTGGAAGATCTCAACAATGTAACGTTGTGTTGGAAGATCGTAAATCCTCTCGCAAGCATTCTTTGATCAAGAAGAATGGTGATAAATATTATATTAAAGATCTTGGCTCAGCCAATGGAACATTATTAAATGGAGATCGTGTTGATGAGCAAGAGCTGGAGAGTGGTGATCAGATTCAAATCGGAGACACTACCTTTACCTTTGAGATGGTTCAATCTGACTATGAAGTAAAAAAAGAAAACTTTATTTCTGTTCCACAACCAGAAATGCAAATGGCACCTCCTGATTTAATGCCAATGCATTCAGCGTTTGGTGATTCTGCAAGTTCTACCGATGGAATGGCGGAGCCGATTGCCCCGCAATTTGAAGCGCCAAAAGAAGAAAAGAAATCAATTATTGGTAAATTGTTAGATCGTTATCGATCGATGACGACCAAACAACAAATTATTTATGGGCTGGTTGTGTTGGCGGGGATCTGGTTTTTGATGGAAGATGATCCCGATGAGAAAAAAGTAAAATTAAATACTGGAGTGCCTAAAAAAGCACAAGTTCAAAAGAAAGAAGAAAAAAAAGCAGGAGCTGGAGCTTCAACTTTTGAAATGCTTTCGCAAGAACAAAAACGTTACATTGATGCCCAATATCAATTGTCATTTGAATTATATAAAAACCGTGAATACGACAAGTGTTTGCTTGAGTTGGCGAAAATTTTTAGTTTGGTACAAGACTATAAAAACGCCCGTGAAATTGAATCATTTGCAAGAGAAGGAAAGAGAAAAGTAGAGGCTCAGGAAGAGGAACGGAAGCGTAAAGAGCAAGAGAGACAATCTCAGTTAAAATTACAATCCTTGCTTGAGCAAATTAGCCATCTCATGGATCAAAAAAAGTTTAAGGAAGCTGAAAGTTTGTTTCCAGAAGTAGAACTCATTCAACCTGAAAACACTGCAATCAGCGAATGGCGAAAACAAATTACCACCGAAACTGAAAAGATTGAAAAAGATAAAGAAACCAAACGGCAGCTAGATGTTTTGCATAAACAAACCTGGGCAGATTTTCAAAAGATTACAGAGCTTGAAAAAGAGAAAAAATATTATGATGCTCTTGACGGTTTTGATGAGCTTTTGACCCGTGGCTTGCAAGATCAAAAACTGATTACCACGATCAAAAGTGAAATAAAAAAGGTAGAGTCGCTCATTGCCCAAGAGCGTGATCCTTTAATTGCTCAAGGAAAACAGCTTGAACAAGAGGGTAAATTGAGTGAGGCATATCGCGCATATCAAAGTGCCAAGGATATAGATCCGATGGACGAGGAAGCGCCAGCAGCAATGAAAAAAATTAAAGGGATCTTAACTGATAGGGCTAAACACATTTACACTGAGGCTGTGTTTGCAGAAAGTTACGGAGATTTAGAAACTGCAGAAAAGAAGTACCGCGAAGTTTTCGAAGTGGTCACCAAAGATGATGATTACTATTTAAAAGCAGAATCAAAATTAAAGAAAATCACTGTTTTTAAAAAAGCAGGAAATCCTGAGGGGATGCCGCCATGAGTGTTTCTAATTCTTGGAAAAAAGAAAAATTGCCTATTCAATGGGCTGAAGGTTTTCAATTGCAGGGAATGGCTCCTGTACAAGAAGATTTTTTTGAAGTGAATCCTAAGCGCGGAATATTTATTCTTGCAGATGGTTTTGGTGGAACATCGGGGAAAAAAGCAGCTGAAATCGCTGTTAAATCGGTTAAAAAGTTTTTAGAGCAAGAAGCGGGTGATTTAGATGCAACACTACCGTTTGAGCTACGTTCCTATTTTTCACTTGCTGGAAACATTCTTTTCAATGCGATTTCTTATGCCAATCAACAGTTGATAAAAGAAAATGAATCATTAGTGATGATGGAGCGTGGTGGTGCTTCTTTGATTGCTGGGTATCTAGAGGGGAAGCTTCTTGCACTTGCTAATGTGGGGGCTTGCCGATTGCATTTGAGCCGTGATGGTAAGGTGAAAGAAGTGGTGACACCAAAAACTCTTGAACGCCAATCCAATCCGTTTTTAGAGGAAAGTGATTCTTCTATTCCACTCATGAGTTTTGGAACTGCTAAAAATCTAGAACCTGAAATTACGGAAATTGAATTAATGGCTGGAGATCAGCTTTGTTTTGGTACGTCAGGATTTAGACTGGCGATGCGTGAAAAACTATTTCAGTTGAAATCACACAACGAATTTAGTCACTGTATTGACGAAATCAGTTCAAATAACCAGTGTGTTTCGAATGCAAGTGCACTTTTTCTTCGTTTTTAACGGCAAAAACGACTCTTTTAAATCGCTAATGTGTAATAATTCATGCGATAATATAATTGGGTGAAAAAAACGGGGAATCCGGCTTCTAACGAAGGCGGGCAAGCAATCGTGGAGTATATCTTATTACTTTCCATCATTTTGATTGGACTTGGTCTTTTTTTGCAAAAAACATCTACTGCCTTTGATGGCATCACGGTCAATTGGGGCGGAAAACTCGAAAAACAAATCAGGACAGGTTCAGCGCCTGCATCCATATGGACAAAATAAAACTAAAATCAGGACAAGCGATGACTGAGTATATTTTGTTGCTTGGAATTCTCGTTTCACTTTTTACGATCATCATCAATGGTTTGTTGGGCACAGGCGCGTTAGCGAGATTGAAAGCGCCTTTAGAGAAAGATTTTAAATATACCTATCAATATGGGCATCCGGAGGCGAGAGGTCAGAATGATGGCGGTCCGAAGTTTATCCCCCAGCAGCATGATTCGGGCGGAAACTTTAGAATTTTCATCAATCCACCGATCAATGAATAGACATGTTATGTAAAAAAGTTAAGCAGAAATCAGAAGTTACGAAGAAAGAGAGTCATCGAGCCGGACAGGCCCTGATGGAATTTGTACTTGGCTTAATGGTGGTGATTTCATTTTTCGCTTTCTTCATCAAGATGTCGGCAACGTTTGCGATTGGAAATTATATTCATTACGCAACATTCATGTCGGCGCGTGCGTATATGTCTTCAGCGAAAACTAAAGGTGATCAACAATCCAATGCGGAAAAAGTTTTAAAATCAATGGTGGGTGGACGTTGGAAGGCAATCATCAAACCTGATTCAAATGCAGCGGGTAGTGTGCCCGGAGGTTTTGTGGGTACGGGGCCGATTGCAGAAGATAGCGGATTAGCGCTAGATAATTGGAATCAGGGAGTGACGTATTCCTATGCTTCAAAACTTTCTGTTTATCCGTGGAATAAAGAAGGACAAGGAATTGATTTAAAATTAACCAGTGAAAGTTGGATGCCTCGCGAAGAGAGTGAAGATGAATGCAATCAAACTAAATCAAAAGTTGCAGCACAAATCGGTTCAACCGGTTTGAGTAATGTAGCAGTGGAGTGGGACAATGGTTGCTAAAAATAATAAAGGGCAAAGCCTACTCGAAGTTTTGATTTTGTTACCGTTCCTTTTTATGTTTGTAGGCGTTTTGTATAAAATTACGATGGCAACTCAAATGGCAATTGTGAATACGCAATATGCGCGTTCACAAGTTTATGTGCTAACCGCAAACTCGCCTGAGTACCCACGCTTGGAATTTCGTTTAAACCCAACCATGTTTGCAGCCAAGCATGAAGATCGAATGGTTTTAGGAGTGGCTGATCCAAAGGCGCTTACTTCAAGTACTGGTTTAGAAGGAAAATTAGAGCCGGTACCTCAAACTCAAAAAATTGGAAGAATTGGATCCACGGCTACAGGCAGTTCTGATCGTGGAGAAGTTTTAAAAAGAACAGAAGTTCGAGTGAGAAATACAGCTGGCATATGCACACAGTTAAATGCTGTGCCTACTGCCAGTAATAAACGTTGGCCATTTGGTGCTACCGTTTGCCAGTACGAGGGAATGATATGAATAGTAAAGCAATGACGCTCTCCTTAATTATGGCAGCAATCGCTGTGTTTTTTGTAACGAG
>CANBTI010000118.1 GCA_947372355.1 Bdellovibrionales bacterium
CGTTTGCTCATCATTGATGCAGGTGATGAGTGGCAGGGTACTTTAGAAAGTAATTTAGTGAAGGGTGCCACTGTCGTTAGTTTTTTTAATCGCATTGGGGTCAATGTTGCAGCAATTGGAAACCACGAATTTGATTTCAATATTGAAAATATGCGAGCTCGCTTTAAAGAAGCAAAATATCCATATGTAGCGCTCAATGTTTTTGAGAAAAAAAATGGTAAGCACCCTAAATGGGATAATGTTTTTCCAAGTAAAATTTTAGATGTTGCAGGAATAAAAGTAGGAATCATCGGACACTCTACCATTTATACACCTGGTACCACTCGTTATGAGTTTGTGAAGGATCTTGAGTTTCGTGATCCGATTAACATGGTGAATGCAGAAGCTACAAAATTAAGAGCTCAAGGTGCTCAGGCTGTATTTGTCACCGCTCATGCCGGAACTTTTTGTGATCACAAACAACTCAATGAGTGGAAATTAGTGAGCGAAAAAGATACGCAAGGGAAGTGTGAAGACGATGAGATCACCAAACTTGCTGCAGGAATAAAACCACATTTACTCGATGGAATTATTTCGGGGCATACTCACCAAGTGATTCACCATTGGTTATCCGGTATTCCTACTGTTCAAGATGAAGCTTATAATCAGCATTTCAACGTGATCTACCTCACCTTTGATCGCAAATCGGGTAAAGTGATCTCCGAACTCACTAAGATTGAGGGATTGATTCCAATTTGTACTGAAACTTTCGAAGGACTAAACCATTGTGATGTTCGCCGATTGAAAGTGGGAGAAGCTCCCAATTTAGAGCCTGCAATTTTTCACGGAAAAAAAGTAATTCCTGATCCCAAAGTAACCGAGTGGTTAAATCCGATCATGGCGGGTACGGAAAAATATCGTACCGAAGTGATTGCTAAAAGTATTTTACCTCTCACTCATTTCCGAGATCGAGAAGGGGCATTTGGAAATTTAGTGGCAGATGCGCTTCGTGAAAAAGCACACGCTGATTTTTCACTCGTCAATTCTGGGGGAATTCGCACTTCCTTAGATGCAGGGGATATTACTTTTGATGGAGTTTTCAGAGCGCTCCCTTTTGATAATCTTTTGAATGTAGTTCGTTTGAAAGGCCGCGATGTAAAGTTGATGTACAGAGTTGCTACGGGTGGTTCACATGGAATTGTGAGTTTCTCGGGTCTGAAGATCAAGCTTATCCCTTACGATCGTGAAGTGGCAAAACAGGATTTAAATGGCGATGGTAAATTTGAATCATGGGAAAATAATCGCATTGTAGAAATTAAAACCTCTGATGGAAAAGATCTAAAAGATGATCAATATTATACGATCGCCACTTATGATTTTTTAGTGAACGGTGGGGATGATTTGATTTGGTTCATGAAGCGAGTGCCCGCAAAAAATATTTCTCGAAATTTTGCTGATTATTCACGCGATATTGTTTCCGATTATTTGAAAAAAGCAAAATTGGTCAATACCCCAGAACATCCTTTAGTGGATCCTAAAAATCCAAGAGTGACGTTTGCAGAGTAGCTTTTAAGGATTGATCAATTCCGAGAGTGCAGTTTCATCAATCCCCACACCATTCATTGAACCACCTGATTGTAGAATCGGGTACATCACATTGTTCGCATCGGTGTGATGTTTTAGTCCTAGAAAATGCCCTAGTTCATGAGCTAGGTTTTTGCGGGCACTGTTTGCATAATCTTGCCCGATACAATCTCCATTACAAAACTCGGCGTAAGGGTTGATCATGATCATGGCGTGTTGAATTTCGGTGTCGAGTGAAGTCACCACCGTTTGCCCAATGATATTACTCGTTGAAGGCCATGGATTTTGAAAGAAAATAACATTCTCAAGAATCGTTCCTGGATTGCTCGCAGTTCCTGTATAAGGAAGTGATTTGCTGTTCCAAACCCCCTTGTATTCAAAGAGTTTGCGACCCGCTTTTTGTTCCCAAAAATTCATCGCATCTTGTAGATCTGCTTGTGAAGCAGAGGTTCCAACAATGCTCGAATCTGAGTAAACAGCAACAGGCAGTGATGCCCAGCGAGTGGTATTATTCTTCGCGCACCCACTCGTGAGTAATGCAAAAAATAAAGAAAGAAGTAAAGGGAGAGAAAAAGAGACGACCGGCCTTCCTTGGCTAATCATAAAACACCTCGTGTTATAGTATCGCAAGGGTTGGGCCTAAAAAATACACTTTTATATCATGATTGTGTAATAAGTGGTCCTATTGTGCACCGTTCTTGTAAGGTGCATTTTAAGTGAGACAAAAAGTTGACGACCATTACATTCTGAAAGTTCCGAACTTCACGTCATGGATTGGAGCGTTCAAAGCAGTGTTCAGAGCGAGTGCTAAATGCGCACGTGATTTCCAGGGTACTAAAATTCCATCGTCCCATAAACGAGAAGAAGAGAAGTAGGGAGATCCCTCTCGTTCGTATTGATCTAAGATTGGTTTTTGAATCGCAAGAATTTCAGCAGGAGAAAGTTTTTTACCTTGAGCTTCGAGTTGTTCAATCTTCACTTGAGATAAAACATTTCCAGCTTGTTCTCCGCCCATCACGCTGATGCGAGAATTTGGCCACATGAAAAGAAAGCGAGGAGAGAAGGCTCTGCCACACATGCCATAATTTCCTGCACCAAAACTGCCGCCTACCACGAGAGTTACTTTCGGTACATTAGTGGTAGAAACTGCAGTCACCAATTTTGCGCCATCTTTAGCGATTCCGCCGTGTTCGTATTTTTTACCCACCATGAAGCCAGTGATGTTTTGTAAAAATACGAGCGGAATTTTTCTTTGTGAACAAAGTTCAATGAAGTGCGCGCCCTTGAGAGAGCTTTCTGAAAATAAAATTCCATTGTTTGCAATAATCCCCACAGGAATTCCCATCAGGTGGGCGAATCCGCAAACTAAGGTGTTTCCATAGAGAGGTTTGAATTCGTGAAAACGTGATCCATCCACTAAGCGAGCAATGATTTCACGCACATCAAATGGAGTTTTTAAATCTTTAGGTAAAATCCCAGCAATTTCTTTAGGATCATAAAGGGGTTCTTCGATCGGTGCGCGTTCAATTGCAAATGGAGAAGGACGATTTAAATTTTGTACAATTTCACGAGCAATTTCTAGTGCATGTTCATCATTATCGGCAAGGTAATCCGCAACACCTGAAATGCGTGCATGCACATCACCACCACCGAGTTCCTCAGCAGTCACAATTTCACCGGTCGCTGCCTTTACCAGAGGAGGTCCACCCAAGAAAATGGTGCCTTGGTTTTTAACAATGATCGTTTGTTCGCTCATCGCCGGAACATAAGCACCACCTGCGGTGCAAGAACCCATCACCACTGCAATTTGGGGAATGCCCATTGCAGATAAATTTGCTTGGTTAAAAAAGATTCTTCCAAAATGTTCCTTATCTGGAAAAACATCAGCTTGCATTGGAAGGAACGCACCGCCCGAATCAACGAGATAAATGCAGGGAAGTAAATTTTCACGAGCCACTTCTTGAGCGCGAATGTGTTTTTTCACGGTCATCGGAAAATAAGTTCCACCTTTAACCGTGGCATCATTGGCAACGATCATGCACTCTCTACCATTCACACAACCGATACCAGTAACCACACCTGCACCCGGCGCCGCACCCTCATAAAGATCAAATGCAGCGAGAGGGGAGAGTTCTAAAAATGAAGTTCCTGGATCAATTAATTTTTGAATGCGATCACGAACAAAAAGTTTTCCGCGAGATTCATGTTTTGCTCG
>CANBTI010000119.1 GCA_947372355.1 Bdellovibrionales bacterium
TAAAACACATGTGACAAAAGAAATTAAATACTATAACTACGAGCGTCCACAGTGGGATCTAAAAAAAATGCCCCCGATAAAATATCGGAGGCATCTAACTTTATCCCGAGGCTTTTATTAACTGTCCCATTTTAGGGGTACAGATCAAATGTACTTCTGGCCTTTTTTTTTGCATTATTTTTAAAATCAGTTTAGGGTTTTAAAAAAAGGAATAAAAAATGATTAAAGAATTCATCGTATTTTTAAAAGAATACCAAGTGATTGGATTAGCGATTGCGGTCATCATTGGTGGAAAAGTAAATGATCTTGTGAAAGCCGTAGTGGATCAACTCATTATGCCTATCGTTGGATTGGTGGTTCCGGGTGGGGATTGGAGAGCCCTCACGGTAAATGTTGGCGAAACAAAATTTGGAGTGGGGATCATCCTAGGAACAGGTCTTGATTTTATCATTGTTGCAGCCATTGTTTTCATGTTTGCAAAACATGTGCTTAAAGAAGCTGCAGTCACTAAAAAATAAACAATTAGGAAAATTTAAATGAAAAAATTATCAATATTACTTTTGTTCGTTGGGTTATCTTCCTACGCTGAAGAAACGAGTCAGTTTAAAAATGAATCCGAAGCGGGTGTGGTGATGGTTGGAGGAAACTCTGCTATTTCTACTCTAAGTTTTAAGCAAAATAATACCATCACCGAAGGGCCAAATTCTTATCTTTTGAATGCGAGATATCTTAGCTCTTCAAACGAAGGAATTGAGCTTGCACGTCAGTGGGGATTGGGTTTGAAGTATGATCATGCTTTTACAGAAAAGTATGGATTCTTTATTGGTCAATCAGTAGAGGGTAATGTTTATCAAAATATTTACCAACGTTATGCAACCGATGTCGGTGGCAAATACGTTTTTCATAAAGTAGAAAAACAATTGATTTGGTTTGCAGAGGGTGGTTATCGTTTCACTCGTGAAAATTATTTCAGTTCATTTAAAAATCTTAATTTTTTACGTGTTTACACTGAAGTGGAAAAATTCTTCAATGAAACAATCTCTGGTAAACTTTGGTTAGAGTATTTACCTAATATTTCAGTTTGGAAAGCTTACCAATTTAATGGAAACGTTTCTTTGAATACCGCACTTTCAAGTCATTTCTCTTTGAAAAATGGTTTTGAATTTCGTTATAATAACGAAGCGCCATCAGGCACTAAATCCGCATCGGATCGAGTGTTCACTACGTCTTTAGTGGCTAAGTTTTGATCTCACGCCCAAAAGTGCGAAGCACTAGTTGATGCGAGAGTGTTTCATCGCTGAGCGTAGCTCGGCAGCTGAAATGCTCTCGCATAATATTTAAAAAATGTTCGCATCATCCGGCAAATTAATTTGCCTTATAAAGAACTTCCACAAGCATTTCCAGAGGCCCAAGCCCACTGGAAGTTGTAACCGCCAAGCCATCCAGTCACATCGACTACTTCGCCAACGAAGTAGAGTCCTGGTACTTTTTTGCTTTCCATCGTTTTTGAGGAGAGTTCATCAGTATCCACACCGCCACGAGTGACTTCGGCTTTATTATATCCCACGGTGCCAGCGGGGATGATGATCCAATCATTGACCTTCGCACATAGATCTTTGATTGGCTGATCTGGAACTTGGGTAAGTGGCATGGTGTTCATCGGAGAGTCGGGTGGAAAGTAAACTTCTAAAAATCGATCAGCCAATCTCGAAGGAATCAATTCACCGAGTAGATTTTTCACTAATGATTTACTGCCGGATTTCTTTTTAGCTAAAAACCATTCTAGGGCATCTGTTTCAGGCGCAAGATTAAAATGCACTTCATCACCTGGGTTCCAGTGTAGAGATGCTTGAAGGGTAGCTGGTCCGCTTAGGCCGGCATGAGTGAATAATATGTTTTCACGAAAATTCATTCCGTTCACAGAAGTCATGGTGTCTACAGCCAGCCCTGAAAGATCTCCAAAATCTCGGGCATCCGCTTGAGATAGAGTAAATCCATCGAGTGCAGCACGAGTGGGAATTATTTTTAATCCGAATTGTTTTGCAATGGTGTATCCAAAACCGGTGGCTCCAATTTTAGGAATCGATAAACCACCAGTTGCTACCACGATTGATTCACAAGTGAAGCTTCCCTTGGAAGAACTCACTTCAAAACGTGTGGTGGCTGATTCTTCAATTCTTGAAACTTTATACACCTGACAATCAAGCTGAATTTTTACCTTCGCTTCATCGCATTCAGACTTTAAAAGATTCACAATCTGTTGCGCAGAACCATCACAAAATTGCTGGCCTAATTTTTTTTCATGATAAGCGATGCCATGCTTATTGATGAGTTCTAAAAAATCCCAAGGAGAGTAACGCGCGAATGCAGATTTACAGAAATGTGGATTTTCCGATACGTAGTTTTGGTGTGTTGCTTCCAGATTGGTGAAATTACAACGGCCACCCCCTGAGATTAAAATTTTTGCACCCAGTTTTTTGGAGTGATCCAGAATCAGTACAGAGCGTCCACGTTTGCCGGCAGTAGCCGCGCAAAACATTCCAGCTCCGCCAGCTCCAATGATGATCGCGTCGTAATGGTTCATAAGGGATATTTTGCCACAAAAAGATTATTTTTGGCCTATTTTTTTTAATATTTTAAATCATCTCAAATTTAACTTTTAATTAAGTTGGCATTGCTTATGCAATTAATGATTACAGTTGCTTGAATGTAGCGAAGCTAGATCAAGCTCTTGTGAGTGTAAATCTCACCAGCAAAATCATCCGGTTAATGCTGTAACGATAGTCGACATTTTTGGTGGCAACATCAGGGATGTGTGCCGACTGTAAAAATTGTCTGACTTTATGTGCTGAATGCACATAAGGCAAAGTTGTTTCAGACAGTGAGTGACTTAATAGGTTGTAACCCAAAAGGTGAATTCCGATTGTAATTGGATTTTGATGTCGAGCCTGCTCAAGCAAAGCGAAGACGAAAATCATGAATGAAGCACCGGATATGTGCAATTCATGGATCAGTAATCCGATAGGAAGTGACATGTTAAGAAAGAGCAGCGTTGAAAGCTCGGAACTACTGAATCATTACTCGAAAAGCTTTTATTTCGAGTGAGGTCTCTTGAATAAACCAATTAACAACTGGCGAAATCAACAGATACGTTTCAGCAGGGCGGTTGAGATCGGTTAAGCCTTTAATCAGAAATGGTAATAGGTGAGGATCTCTAAGTGAGGACAGGTTGAAAGACTTGTTTGAGTGGCGGTTTCTCTTTTTGTAAAATAAGAGAGACGAAGGATGGAAAGCAAAGTGAGCGTTTAGATGAGGCATGCTGTAAGCAGCTTAACTTACCTAAGTGCTCAGGAAGGCTCCATTCGAAGGACCAGCTGATCAGCCGTATTGGGGAAAACCCAACGTACGGAAAGAATCATAAACGGGAGGTGGATTGTGAAGATCCACCTCCCGTTTTTTATATAGAATTCATTTAATTACAGAATACGTCGGAATACACTTGTGTATTCATGTTATTGCGCTTTGTGTTAATGGATACTATTATCCCCAATGAAAGCTGGGAGTTTAAATGTTAATTGAAACCATGATGATGATCGCTAGTTGTGTTGGTGTGAATGATCGAATTTCCAATGAAGTAAAATTGAATGATTTGGTGTTAGCACCCATTTCAAAAAATTTAATTCTATCTCGAGTTGA
>CANBTI010000120.1 GCA_947372355.1 Bdellovibrionales bacterium
TGATCTGTACCCCTAAAATGGGACAGTTAATAAAAGCCTCGGGATAAAGTTAGATGCCTCCGATATTTTATCGGGGGCATTTTTTTTAGATCCCACTGTGGACGCTCGTAGTTATAGTATTTAATTTCTTTTGTCACATGTGTTTTAAGTTCTTCAATGTTTTTACACTCCTTAAGCTCTAAATGATCCTTTATATAGCCAAAGAAACTCTCCACAGGTGAGTTATCAATGCAATTGCCCTTTCTGGACATCGACTGAGTAATACCGTTTTCTTTTAATTGATTTCGATAGTTAAAGTGCGTGTACTCAAAGCCTTGATCTGAATGGATCATAAGTCCCTTTCTCTTCTTCAGAGGCAACTTCCTGAGTGCTTCAACAAGTGCTGTATTCACTAGTTTTAGATCATGAGCACTTGATACTGCGCTCGATACAATCTCCTTACTTCCAAGATCTTTAAACACTGCCAGATAAGCCTTTTGGCCACTGCCATAGTTAAGCTGAGTCACGTCAGTGGAATACACTTCATCCACTTTGTTTCTTTTAAACTGACGGCTTAGAAGATTTGGCGCTGTCTTGTGCTCTTGATTTAACTTAATGAACTTTCGGTAATATTTTTTTCTTCTGATTTTTGTGATCAAACCATATTTAATTTTAATTCTAGCGATCTTCTTTAAATTCATGATCTTGTTAAAACGCTCATGAATCAGCATCTTTATTGGCCTGATTCCAATCTTCTCCTTCTTTTCGTAAAAGAGGGATTGAATCATTGATAAATCACTTGTTTCCAACTCTAATCGAGCTTCAACCTCTATCGCTTCACGGTAAATGCCAGATCTCGCAATACTGAAGTATTTACTGATGTTGTATCGATTAAATGGTGCAAGCTTTGCCTTAACCACGGAGTTGCGTGCGCAACCCTTTAGTTCTTCTTGATCAAGGCTTTCTTCTTTTTTATTTGTTGAATGATATCCTGTTGAATCATGATGATTGCCTTTAAATCATCCATATCCATGTCATCTAATAGATCATCACTCCGAGGCTTAAGTTTTCGTCCTCGAGCTTCTTGTCGTAAAGAATCTTTACCTTTAACTTTAAACGTCTTTCTCCACCTTTTTAAGCAAGAATGGCAATACCCAGGATCCTTAAAAAAACTTGGATCAATCCCATTACTCATAAATATCTGAGTCGGTGGTTCGCCTTTAGAACTTAGTTCTACAGCCATAATTTTAAAACCCGGAGTATAAACCACATGGCTATTGGTGATTTTGAGTACGTTTGGATTTTTAAGTAAAACCTTCTTTTGTGCTTCCGTCAGTTCCTGCATTGATTTGTATCTCCCATAAAGAAGCCCCCATCACGATATTATCATGATGGGGGCTTTAATTTATTGTCCCATTTTAGGGGTACAGATCAGAAGGTACATGGCTTTTTTATTTAGATTTTTGAACTTAATGTTAATTCAGTAACATTGAATCCCAGTTTGGTTTTACTTCTACTCGGCGACTTGCTTCTTTATCTTCAGTTCCATCTGAATTTTGAATCAAAGCTGTTTCACCAAAATATTTCACTTCAATGCGAGCGCTATCCACTCCACCTTTTTCGGTGAGATAAGTTTCCATCGCTTCAGCTCTAAGACGAGAAAGACGCATATTGTAAGCTTGGTCTGCGTCGCTATTGGTATAACCTTCGATCGTAATCCGAAGTTTTGGATATTGTTTCATCACTAGAGCCAATTGATCTAATTCAGCAATCGTTGTACTTGCTGGATCCAGTTGGTAACCATTTTGTGGAAAGTGATGACGAATGGAACCTACTGAAAATGGCGCAGTTTCAGTGCGATCCGCTTCAGTGTAAGTTACTTTACTCACCATGTTCAAAGTGGCAATCGGATTTGATTCAGAACCTAAGAATACCAGGTATTCAACACCGGCTTGAATCACATTTTCATTAAGCTTAGCTTCACCGTTTGCATCGGTAACAGCTGAAATTGTTTTTCCAGAAGTTGGCTCATAAACAGTCACCACTTGATTAGCAATCTTAGAGCCTGTTGTTTGGTTCAATACAATCAATTGGTATGGATTTTTTGATTCTGCAACTGAAGACTTTCCAGTAGAAGAATCTGAGGATGTTGGAGTTGAAGCTGTATCATCATCAGAATCACCGTTAGAGGCTGTAGCGTGAGATCCAGATTTAGATGTGGGTTGATCATCATCGTTTTCATCTGCATCTTCACCCTCTTCAGGTGTTCCATCTTTTTTTCTACAGATAGGAATATTGATGTGAATGTTTGCACGAGTGATCACGGTATGATCCACTTCTTTAAAATCAATCAATGCACCCGGCTCAAGATTGGTGGAACACTTTTGAGTTCGAACAAAACACTCAGAACCATAAGGAATATTTTCAAAAGTTGCTTTCGCGAATGGGAAAGAAGCCTTCTTTTCATCACTATAGATCGCCCCTCCATTACCCAAACAAGAAATGGCGATGGGTCTACCCATTGCTTTCATGCGTTTATTATTTTTATAAAGATAAACATCTAAACGGTGAGCACTGCTACCGTTGATTTGATTTTTAACTACTAGTTTTTTAGGATTAGTAGAAACTTTCACATCCATTTCAAGATGTGCAACAGTTTGGGGCTCAAATTCAGAAAAAGAAATCGTTCTCACCACTTTTCCGCCTACTGAAATTGCACAATCAGAACCTTGTTTGATCAAACCAAAAACAGCTAATCCATTTGAATCAGTCGTTTTTTGTACAGGATCAGCGCCAGTGCAGCTCATCTGAAGATCCGTTGAAGCGAGAGGCGTTCCTCCTGAATCCATGAGATTAATCTTCACCGTACGAACTAACTGCTTTGCCAATTTAATATTCCATTGTGCATGAGCAGCAGTGGAACCAATTGCGAGAGCTGACAATACTAAATATTTAGAAAATCCTAAAGTTGTTCTCATGGTTGATCTCCTTTTAAAGCGTTGCAAAGTTTATCTTTAATACTCATTGGAGGTGGCGGCGTTGGAGATGCTACTGGTGCACCTGGACGAACTCTAATCTTACGAACTGGACGCTCAAAACATTGCCCAGCCACTAAACGAATTTGTGTAAACTCACCACCACTAGAACTAAATGCCTTACTAGGAGTGCATGAATCTTTGGGGAAAAAAACACTGAGCGTTTCTCCACCCAATCCCGAATCAAGCATTCTTACCTTCAGCCAGTAACCCATGTTTGTGGATTCGATGGATTGACCATCCAGTTTTGCTCCTACTTTTGAATTCACTTTCTCGTTACCATTAAAGTTAGATAAAGTTGGGGAAGCAGTTTCAATGAGTTGCTCTCTTTTAAAAAAATCCATCACCAGTTTTGCTGAACAGGTACTTGCATCTTGATGAGCGAGAAACTCAGGCCCATTAAATGCCGGAGCAAGTGGGGATTGAGCGTGAGCCAGAGAGAAGGAAAACATTCCAAGGGCATAGATAAAATTCTTCATGGCAGGAATAATACCAGACTAAAATACTTTTATCAAGAGGAAAGATTAGAATAATTATGTAATAACAAATGGTTAAGTTAACTAAATTAGTTGAGAAAAGCCACCGATCATGAAAGCA
>CANBTI010000121.1 GCA_947372355.1 Bdellovibrionales bacterium
GCTGGAATATTTTATCTTCCGAACTTGCTTACATCGCTAAAAATTTCGTGGATCTTTCTCCAGAGCAAATGAAAGATGTAGGCGATTTTCTAGAAGGCGTTGACGACAATGACGACGTGCATCGCATTTATGTTGGTTTAAAACCTCAAGAATAAAAGGTGTCCGACAACTTTTGGATGCTGGGTGCGTTATTTTAAATAAATATGGCCCCAAGTTTGCTATATAAACCCTAACATTCAGTTCACATCCAGTTGAGGGTTCCTATGATTCGTTTATCTATTTTATTACTCAGTTTTTGTACCATTTTAGCCCATGCAGATACTTGGGATAGTTATAACGACCCATCCAAGTTTGATTCGAATTATGAATATCGTTTCAGCGCACTTCCATTGAATGCTTCGCTCAGCGATGAAACCAGACCTTGGTCTGAGAGTTATTGGCCAAGAAATAAAGGAAGCATCAACCTTCGCTGGAACTCTCCTTCTCACGAAGGCTTTGATTATCGCTCTCCTTCTGCTCAAGAAGTAAAATCCATGAGCCTCGCTCAACTCGCACAATTATCCCCTTCTGAGAAATATGATTTAGCCCGCGGCCTATACGATTACCCACTCACTACTCACGTAGCAGCAGTGAATGCAAAACGAGATGCAAAAGATTACGAAGGAATTTGCGATGGTTGGACTGCAAGCTCTATTCAATTTCGTGAGCCAAAACCAGTTGTAATCACCAACCCTGATGGCATCATCATTCCATTTGGATCATCCGATGTGAAAGCTTTGATGTCGTATCATGCGGCTTTTAACGTAGATCTTGGCCCAGTATTGATCGGAAGATATTGCATGGGTGGACTTGGAATTGGAACTAATTCTGCACGTTGCGCAGATATTAATCCTGGAACTTACCATGTGATTTTAGCCAATGAGATTGGTTTGAAAAAACAGGCATTCGCTTCTGATGTTGAAATTGGAAAAGAAACTTGGAATCAACCGATCTACGGATTTGAATTTGAAGTGCGTGGAAGCGCCAGCTCTAATGCTCCGAAAGCATTACTCATCCATGCAAAATTAAAATACACAGATGAACTCGATCAATCTCAGTGGGAACCAGTAACAGGAACATCCAACTTCTTAGGTGGCGTTCAAGAATCTGATTACATTTTAGAAATGGATTCCAACGATCGCATCATTGGTGGCTCTTGGATTAGCAAATACGTTCATCCTGATCTATTTTGGAAGCCTACAAAAAAGATTACTTTTACTGGAGAATTTGAATTTCTAAATCAGATTTACCAGCCAAGATAAAAAGGTATTCAGATCAGCGTCTAACACCTTTTTGATGCTGGGTGCGTTATTAGCTAAAAAATACCACTAAAGATTTAATGCCTGTTCTCCGATAAAGGGAGCATGCGCACCGTCAATAAAACATCGCTAAGCTTCATGCTTTGCTTTTGCTCTATTTTTTTCTTCGATCATTCACATGCCCAGGAATCTCATGCGATCGGCCCTCCCCCAGAAGTGAGCATTCAATCTCCATTGGTGATGGTTAGTTTTGGTGATTCCATCACAGCAGGTGCCTTTGCAAATACAGCAGCGGATCTGCCCTTAAGCTTTATTCCAAGCATCGCAAATCTCGCCAACCTCAGTATTTTATTCAATCAAAACCTAAAAGAAACTGCAGTTGAAAATAAACAGTTATGGTCTTGGGCTTCTGGTGTTGGAATCAACTCTCACTATAATCATCTAAAAAATTACTTAAATATTCAAAATCCCAATGAACTTCAAGTGATCAATATGGCTGTATCAGGATCCGTGGGATATGATTTGTTACTTCAAGTTAAAAAGTTTGCCGCAGCTGTTTCCCTAAAACCAGAAACTCAAATTGCCTACATCACCATGCTTATTGGAGCTAATGATACCTGTGATGGAATTACACCAGAAGAAACTTATTCAGAATTGAAGCAAGCATTCGATATTCTCTCTTCTATTCCTCAAAAAAATAAAA
Source organism: Bdellovibrionales bacterium (assembly GCA_947372355.1). Taxonomy (GTDB): domain Bacteria; phylum Bdellovibrionota; class UBA1018; order UBA1018; family CAIMNF01; genus CAIMNF01. The sequence goes on from CANBTI010000121.1 coordinate 2,002, forward strand.
TTAGAATTTTAATCTCTAGTTTACCTCAAATCTATAAACTAGGTGAACCAGCGATTCGTGATCATGCTACAGGCACATTTGCACTTTCTTGCGAAGTCATTCGTAGCCAAATGCTTAAATTTTGCAATAGCCTTACTCATTGGAACAATCAAGCGGAGTACCAATCTCATATTAATAAGGTAGAAACAATGAACGGAACTTTATCAAAAATCGCTAATGATGCTGTTCAATTGCACTCAAATTTAGACATTCAATTCTCTTCAGCACTTTATCAACAGGACCTGAACTTTGAACTATTGGCTTCTGATTGTTTTCATCCCAACATTAAAGGTCAGGGAATTATTTCTGAAGCACTTTGGAATGATCAACCTTGGTTTAAATAATCACACTGAAGTTTTTCTTCAAATAGAATCTCTTCCGAACCAGAATTACATTGTTCTTCGTGATTATAATCACAATAAAACGCTTTCACTAATGAGAACTCATTTTTATCATTGGATCGAAGTGAAATTTTATTTTCCCCGTATTGAGCTTCAGAAGTGACGAGTACATTACTTTCATTTTTAAGTGAGCCGTTAAAACAAATAAAATTTAATTTTGCAGGCAAGCCATTCATGGGCTTGATTAAATATTGTCCACAAACTTGTCCTTCTAAATCAGAATTAGAAAAATAGAGTTGAACCATTCCATCCACTGCACCACTTGCTTTGCAATTTAAGGTTTGCGCGAAACTTGAGTTCATTAAAAAAACGGATAGCAAAATTGCTAATATTTTCATAAATTATTTCCTTATTTTTGTTTGATCGCATCTTAGCATAGGTTTATAGTCTTTTAGAGCAGAAATATCGCACTAACAGAAACCTGACAGAACCATAACCTATGATTGAGCCTAAGCCTTTAAAAAAACCATTACTTCGAGGCTACCTTCATCAGGAAGCATTTTTCATCGCTTTAGGCGCTTGCATACTTTTGGTGATGAAAAGCTCAGGTAAAACAGCATTAATCTCCAGCATTGCCTATTCATTAGGACTTTTGCTTATGTTTGGCATCAGTGCAATTTATCACCGTCCTCATTGGGAACCAAAAAAACGCGCATTCATGCGTCGCCTTGATCATTCTGCTATTTTTACATTAGTAGCAGGCAGTTTTACACCCCTGTGTTTATTAGCACTCCCTGAACAAGTGGGACCACATTTATTAACTTTAGTTGGAATCGCTACCTTAGCTGGATTTTTACAATCGATATTTTGGGTTTCTGCACCAAGATGGCTCACTGTAATTTTTTACGTCAGCGTATGCCTGCTCATTGCCCCCTACTTACCTGAACTGAAGAACTCACTTGGAATGGGAAATGTTTTTTTAATTCTGATTGGGGGAGCATTTCATACCGTTGGTGCCGTATTTTACGCGATCAAAAAGCCTAGATTAAATCCTG
>CANBTI010000122.1 GCA_947372355.1 Bdellovibrionales bacterium
CACCATCACGGCTTTCACAATCTAGTTTCACGAAGTTTTTTTGAACTACTAAGTTTTAAAACTTAGTAGAAATTCGTCACTAATTCTGTTTGATAAACCGACTAAGGTTATCAAATCAGACTGTCTAAACTTAAATTTTCAAAGAACACCCAATCAATAAAAACTCATCCATCAGTGAAACCGAAGGATAAAACATTTTTTAGTGATTGGCAGAACATTATGGCTACGCCCAATTTAAAAGTTTTGCAATTAAAATTTAATTGAACCTCAAAAAAAATTAACTTTAAAGGGCACGTTCACTTATATTCGACTTGGCAGTTTTCTGGAATGCCGCACCAAAGTCTCCTAGGGTCAGTTTTTTATTCTTAGAGTTTTTTACCGAATATCAAATCAACTTCCTGAGAAACGACTTCTCTTTATGAAAATATACAAATTCTAAAAAATCAGCCACCTCCACTGAAAGATTTAAAATCGATTTTCCAAATTCAACTGAAGCAGCTTCAATCATTTCATGTATTTCTCCATCAGCCTCTGCTGAATGATTTGATTCAACCACCTGAAACATTTCAGGAGAAAGTAAGTTTTGAAATAAGTTCATTTTATTCGATTCAAGCGCAGACACTACAATCAAACTTAAATCAAAACGGTGCTTAAAAGTTTTAGATTTTGAAAGTTTATGAACTAATTCTATTAAATTAGAATCACTCACGTTGATAAGATCACCAATTAAAATTACTCTCGGTGACTTTATCGATTCAGTTAAAAAATCATTGTTCGTAATTTGCATAAAATGGTTCGCAGATAAGTAGATCATCTCGTGATTCGCAAAACCTAAACCAAACAGCAACTCCCTTGCGAAGAACTCGTCAAAATTTAAGCACGGTGGCCGAATCCAAATCAAATTTCCCAAACAAATTTCTTTTTTCAATAAATCCGTATTTTCCATGTTGTCCTCACCATTTTTTACAAAGCAATAGAGCAAGTAATGAACCAAAGCCGAAGTCAAAAAATAATCGCATTATTTCAACACTTTATTAAACAAGGATTATAAATTTAAGGATATACTTTAGTTTGTAAAAGCAACAACTCACTATATCTGTGGAGAATAAACAACAATGATTGTTTCCAAAAACAAACCCAAACTACTTGTCTGCGACGACAATCAAAACGTTCAATTGGCAATCAAAACAACCTTTAGCAATGATCTCGATATTAAAAGCGCATACACAAGTGAAGAGTCCCTCATCATTCTGAAAAAAAACCGCATGGATCTCATTTTGTTAGATATGGAAATTGAACACTCTCAATCGGGACTCGAATTAATTCCTAAATTTTTAGCCATTCAAGAAGACATTAAAATAATTATATTCAGCGGAAATCAAGATTTTGGAATTGTAAAAAAAGCATTACAATTGGGTGCCTGTGATTACATTATCAAAGATGCAGAAACCGATGAACTAAAACATGTGATTCAAAAAACTCTTCAGTTTCAGCAAGCAACTCGTAAAAACGAACAAAATCAATTTGAATTAAAGAAACAACATTTTTCAACCGCACTCATCGGTGAATCAGCACAAATTCAAAAAATTAGAAAACAAATTGAAAAAGCCAGAAACAGTCCTGCACCAGTTATTATTTTTGGAGCTACAGGCACTGGCAAAGAAGTCATTGCCAGATCATTACGAAAAATATTGCCAGATCAATCTCTAGAGCCATTCATTTCAGTAGATTCAAGCACTATTCAAAGCTCGGTGGCTGAAAGTATGCTCTTTGGATATGAAAAAGGCGCCTTCACAGGAGCGGAGAAAACCACCCGAGGTTTGTTTGAAGAGGCAAACGGTGGAACACTATACTTCGATGAATTGGCAAATATGCCACTAGAAATTCAGAATAAGCTTTTGCGAGTGGTACAAGAAAAAGAAGTATTACGTATTGGCTCCAGCAAGCCCATTCAACTTGATTTTCGTGTCATTTGTGCCACTAACCAAAATCTTGAAGAATTGATCAAACAAGGAAAGTTTAAAGAAGATCTCTACCAACGCCTATGTGTGCTGCAAATTGAAACCTCTCCACTATCTGAAAGATCCGAGGATCTTCCCTTGCTGCTTGAGTTCTTTGCCAAGTCCCACCAAGGTAACAATCCAAAAATATCATTTTTACCTGAAACGATCGCTTTACTTAAAAAGTACTCTTGGCCAGGGAATGTTCGAGAAGTTTCAAATCTTGTTTTATACCTCTACACCATGATGGATGGAGAAATGGTTTCACCGCTGGACCTACCGCCCAAATTTACAAAAGCCACTTCTATCGCCAAATCATCCCTTCAATCCATTTCAAATGAGGACTTTAAAAACTTTTATGAAGCGGTTGAGGGCTTTGAGCAAAAATTCTTACAAGAAAAATATTCTTTTTTTGAAGGAAATGTCTCTAAAATGGCAAGCGCCCTTGAGATGGATCGCTCATATTTACATGGAAAATTGAAGAATTTTGGAATTCACACCGCTCGAAAACTAAATCAGTAGAATAGCGCGTTAAAAACTGATCGTTTTCATTTTACTTTCGATCTTGCAAATCAATTTGAGTTTAGCTATACCATTGGAACACGTATTTTTCGGGGGTGTAGCTCAGTTGGTAGAGCACCTGCTTTGCAAGCAGGGGGTCATCGGTTCGAATCCGTTCACCTCCACCATTTATTAAATTCCTTAGGAATAATAAATGGTTGGAACCCCAGAAGTTAAATCATGACCTATTTATGACCTAATTCATTCACTTCACAGCGTGAAGTCGAATAACTTTTTGTTCTTTCACCACTCCAAACGAAACTACTTCCGCATTCTTCACCGCATGCTCCGGTGTGAAATGCGCGTATTTTTCGGTCATGGCAGTTGTCGAATGCCCTAGTATTCCAGCTAGTGCATGGATTGATCCTTCTTTTCCGACGAACTGCGTTGCGAATGTGTGCCTCAAATCATGAAATGTAATTTTTCTAACCCCAACCTTTTTACAGTCGGAAGCAAACTCCCGCGCAATATGTGCAGGATTATGGCATTTCATTTCTTCTCGATTAACCACAAAACCTGAAAGATCGTTTTGCGATAATTTTGATAAAGCATCAACCAGAACCTGATTCATTCCGATTCTGCGTACCTTGTGGTTTTTGGTCGTATCTTTCAGTTCGAGCGTCTTTTGATCAAAAGTTCTCTTCACTGTAATCAAACGATTTCCAAAATCGACACAATCCATTTTCAATCCAAAAATCTCACCTACTCTCATTCCCGTATTTAAAACGATGAGATACAAAAGAAATCTTGGATGGTCTTG
>CANBTI010000123.1 GCA_947372355.1 Bdellovibrionales bacterium
TATTGTTGATGAAATTACAATAAGAAAAAAAGGTCTGTTTTTTTCTTAAAGAAGATTGGCGTCTTCTTTAAACAGACCTCTCTTTAATCGGTGATTCTATGATATCAAAAAAGCAGGAAACTGTTGATATAGGCAAAATTTTTTCTTTGCATGGAAGATCTTTTTCGCAAAAATACCCGCAATCAGTGCAAGGGCATAAGGTCATTAATTTAATCAAAGCGTGTCGAACTTCAACGCTGGGTGGGCATATACAGTCATGCTTTGATTGTGGATATTCTAAACCAATGTACAATGTAAATCGTCTACATACCCCACATTTTCAATTTAAATAATTCTGGCAAATTAAGGTTATCAATCAAAAACACATGGAGGTGTTATGGACAACTCAGTATTAAAAAAACGATTAATGACTTTTAAGGGTAACAAGGGAAATCTAATCAAAGTAAGTGATGACCTACTCTACGATATTATTCGATCGTGGGAAGCATGGTCAGGAACTTCCACTGATCTAGCGAAAGAATTAGGAATTCATGTTAAGCAGCTCTCTTTTATTGTTAGGAAAGCGAAAAAATTACATCGAGAGGGTCGCTTCCCCGTTGAAGAATTTAAAGAAATCAAAATTAATTCTGAAAGCGGTCAGATTATGGAACTAGGGCCCTGCACAGGAATGGAATTGGTTTGGAGTAACGGAAAAGTAATTAGGTTTTCACAAGTGGATTTATTAGTAGATTTTTTGAAAAAGGCAGCATAAGCAATGATCGCATTGAATCGTAGGACTAAAATATTTGTGAGTAAAGAACCAACGGATATGAGAGCGTCCTACGATTCATTGTTTTCAAAAGTTAAGTCAGTGCTTAATCAAGATCCTCACTCAGGGCATTTGTTTCTATTTATTAATAGTGGACGAACCAGTTGCAAATGTCTTTATTATGATGGCACTGGTCTCGTTATTATTTCTAAGCGAATGGATAAGGGAACTTTTTCAAAAATTAATCCAATGTTTCGAGGGGAAATTGTTTTAACTGAAGCGGAGTTTGGATTATTCTTCGAAGGAGCTAATCTTGAAAAAAGATTTATTGAAAGTCCTCCGGAAAGAGTTATAAAACATCAACTTCTCCAATGAAATACATTGCCATTCAGGATACTGTTTGAAATAATTTCTGTGTGGATCAACAATTCTTATTCGACGTAATTCCTGACGATAAATTTAAAATTCTAACGAATGAAGAATTAATAATTCTGGCGCGAGGCGAGCATCAGATGCGCCTTCATTATGAAGAGGAAAACAAGCGACTATTAAAAATGCTCGACTGTTCTGAGCAAAAAAGTCTTTTGGTTGAAGATCAACTAGTAATTATAAAAAGTAAGATCTTTGGTAAGAGCTCTGAGAAATCAGCAATGAAGAGTAGTGCTCTGAAAGATCCGAATAAAAAAACTAAAAAATTGAAGATTCAACTTCCAAGCCTTCGCTATCCGAATGCTCCTCTGGTTGAAAAAGATATAGAACTTGCAGAGCTACCAAGTTGCATTGCTTGTGGAAATCAAATGGAAGACTCAGGATTGACTGAGGATTCAGAGCAACTCACAACGATTCCAAGACAATTTAGCATTGTTAGATTTAAAAGGCATAAGTATCGCTGCGGATGCTGCCACGGTGACTTAAAGACAGCTCCAGCACTTCCTAAAATCAAAGAAGGTTCATCTTATAGCGATGAGATGATTATTGACGTGGCCCTGTCGAAGTACTGTGACTTGATTCCTATTGATAGATATGTTGCTATGGCCAAGCGATCAGGCATTATGGATTTGCCACCAAACAGCTTAATTCAACTGACACATAACCTCGCTGAGTTCTTAGCAGTGATTTACAATAAAATAAAATCAGAAATTATAAAAGACAAGACTATTCGTGGAGATGAAACCCCTCATCGAATGCTTGAGGGAGATGAAATCTCAAACTGGTCCCTTTGGGGATTTTCGACAAACACTGCTAGTTATTTTGAAGCACATAGTACTCGATCAGGAGATGTTGCCATTGAATTTTTAAAAGATTCAGATTGTGAATTTTTTATGAGCGATGCTTATTCAGGTTACAATAAAGCGATCCGGATCACTAATGATTACAGAATTTCCAATGGAAAACTGGAAATTACAAAGCTTTATTGTAATGCTCACGCCAGACGAAAATTTAGTGATTCTCTAATAAACTTTGAAAAAGAATCTAATTATTTTATTAAATGCTACCGAAAGATCTACGGACTTGAAGATAAGGAAAGATTAACATTTGAAAAACGACGAAATTGGCAAAGAATTTATTTTCGGTTGATGGAGAGGATGGTTATTGCACTAAGAAATAGCTACCCACCTAAGAGTTCATTGGGAAAAGCAATGAATTATTTATTAAATCACTTTGTTGAATTAACTACATTTTTAAAATATGAGGATCTTCCTATAGATAATAATTCACAAGAAAGATTAATGAGAAGTCCTGTTATAGGAAGAAAGACTTGGTATGGAAATCATTCCAAAAAAGGGGCAATGACTTCAGCGATATTATTTTCAATTGTTGAAAGCTGTAAGTTGAATAAAGTGAACCCTAGAATTTATTTTAGAGAAATAGTTCAATCAATTCATCAGGGGCAAGAAGCCCTCACGCCTGCAGAATATGCAAAAGTTGCCGATTCCAAAAAGTAATGTAGACGATTTACATTAAAGAGAGGTCTGTTTAAAGAAGACGCCAATCTTCTTTAAGAAAAAAACAGACCTTTTTTTCTTATTGTAATTTCATCAACAATAAATTGAAGACAGGAAAAAAAGTTCAGTAATATTTTAATAGATCTACTTTTAACTGAGTGTTCTCCATATGCTTACTCGTAACTTTTAAATAAATTGCAGTGGTGGCAATTGAAGAATGCCCCATCATGACTTGAATGGTGCGAAGATCAACACCGGCTTCGAGAAGATGAGTGGCGAAACAATGCCTCAATGTATGGACCCCACGTCCTTTTGAAATTCCTGCTTTTCTGGATGCTACTTGCCAGGCTTTTCGAGGCATAAGATTGCACGTAGGACGGTTGTCTCCATCCTTGCCCGGAAAGAGATAATTTTTTGGTTTGTACTTCAACCAATAGGCACGAAGTACTTCAAGAGCATGAGGATTTAAAATTGTATAACGATCCTTTCTATTTTTTCCATCAACGACTCTGATGACCATTCGTTTACTATCGATATCACCAATTTTAAGATTAACGATTTCGCTGGCCCTT
>CANBTI010000124.1 GCA_947372355.1 Bdellovibrionales bacterium
ATCGAATTACCTGGATTTAAAATCACGCCACCAAAAGGTGCATTTTCATAACCCATCTTCACCATTTGATGAATTTCGGGAATCAATCGATCCTGATGTGGAAGAGTTGCTTTCACTTTGACTTCATTCCAACCCGCTTTAAAACCCGATAGATTATTAATCTTTTCTTGATTTGAAATTTTAGTAAAATATCTTTCAATCACAACTTCCAGTTTTTTCCCATCGAGTTCAGGCAAAAAAGGAATCATTGCACCCAACATCACCACATTTAATCCAGATTTATTTTTATTTGAAATTTGAGTTGCATCCAAAGTTCCCAGCCAACGCGGATGAACTCCTTTAGGTAATTGGATTGCTTGAGGATCGCTTTTAGAATTAATTAAAACATCCGTTTCAGAACTCACGCCATCAAACATTTCAGGGTGACTTGAAATCATGAATTCATGAAAAATAACCAAAAGATTCGGTTTACGAATATAAGAAGCACTACGAATGGGTTTATTCACAGTTGAAAAACGAATAAATGACTTTACTGGTGTTCCTCTTTTTTCAGATCCAAAGCTGGAAAAATGATTACCAGTAAAGCCATGTTCAAGAACCGCGGTTTCTGCCAAAATCTTTCCTGCAGAATTCGCACCTTGACCGCCAATAGCTTCCAATCGGATTTCCAATTTTTCACGTGCAGGAATTTTAATTTTGTCTTTACCAAAAAACCACATATTTTATTTATTCTTAGGACAAGTGTTAATGCCAAATAGTTGATAAGGAGGACACCAACCCATTAAACCCGTTAATAAAGGAATAGCTCCCAATAAAAACCAACGATTTGCGGGGCCAATAAATGCCATGCTCACCAAAGCAATTCCAACAATAATACGAACTACTCTTTCAACCGGATGTATATTTTTAGTCATAAATTCTCCTTTATTTTTTTGTTTCTAATTTTCTCAAGATGATTTCCAACGGACAAAATCCTGTGAAAGATGATTGTAATAAGTTTACACCGACAAAAGCTGTAAAATACAGCCAAAGTGGTGAATAAAAATGTGCCAAGAGTAAACTCGCCAAAATAAATACTCCTGCAAATGCTCTAATCTTACTTTCCATTTCCATATAATACTCCTTTTCTTATTCTACCCACAAACCAATAATATAAAATCGGTACAGCAAAGCGACTCAACACCGTTGCAGCAATCTCACCAAACATCAAACTGATGGCTAGTCCTTGAAAAATAGGATCAGCAAGCATAATGGAACTACCCACAACTACTGCTGCTGCGGTTAAAAGCATTGGTCTAAATCGTAATACCCCAGCACTGATGACCGCTTCTTTCAATTCCATTCCTGATTTTATTTGATGTTCAATGAAATCGACTAAAATAATCGAATTTCGAACAATGATCCCTGCACCTGCAATAAATCCAATCATCGAAGTAGCCGTAAAGTATCCATGCAACAATGCATGACCCGGTAAAATACCAATTAAACTAATCGGAATCGGAGCCATAATCACGAGTGGAACGAGATAGCTTCTAAACCAACCCAGCACCAAGAAGTAAATCAAAAGGATAACCACCGCAAAAGCTCCTCCCAAATCACGAAATACTTCGTAAGTAATGAACCATTCTCCATCCCATTTCACTGTTGGTTGTTCGGTATCCCAAGGAACTTCTGCAGTTTGAGTTGGATATTTAATTTGTGGCGCTAATTTTAATATCCCATAAACAGGCGCCTCTTCAGAGCCAGACAGCTCACTCATTACATAAGAAACCGGTTTTAAATTTTTACGATAAAATACTGGGTTTCTATGAATCTCCGGTTTTTGGATCAAAGAGCTAGCGTTCACTGAACCCGATTCAAAAGATGGAATCGATTGACCAAAAAATGGATGATCGCTGGAGCGCACCGATGGATCAATAGATAAATCGATACCAATTTCTTCCGGTTGAGAGGATTCATTGAGTAAAGCCACACGATTTTCAGAAAAAATATATTTTCCAAGTCCTGCGAGTGAGATCGCATTTGAACCAAGCAACCCCCCTTGCATTCGATCCAGTAGATAAAACTTTCTTTCTCTTAACTCACGATTGGTGGAATCGAGATCCACCACACTTTTTTCGTTTTTAAAAATTTGTTCAATTTCCGACGCAACCTTTTCACGCACTTCACGCGAAGGACCATAAACCTCTGCAATCATGGTAGCAAGAACCGGAGGGCCGGGAGGAATTTCTAGAACTTTAGTGATAGCATTATTTTCAATTCCAAAGGCAGTAATTGATGGTCGTAAACTCTCAATGATCTCATGACTGGAAACTTTTCGATCATTTTTATCACTGAGAAGAATTTGGAAATCAACTTGATTTTCAGATTCCCTTAAATAAGTGTGCTTAACCATCCCTGAAAATGAAAATGGCGCAGATTCACCTGCAAAAATTTGGACTTTTTTTACTTCAGGATTTTTTAAAATCTCTGTAGATAGTTTAGAGGATAACAAAATGGATTTAGCTAAAGGAGTATTAGTTGGATAATCTACAATCACTTGAAATTCACTTTTATTATCAAAAGGAAGCATTTTCACTTTTACCGATTTAAAATAAATCAATGAAAAAGAAATCGCAAAAAATACCATGATCAGTATTCCAAATTGAATGGACTTCTTTTTCTGAGTGAGTAATTGATCCATTACTTTTCGATAAAGTTGATCCAGCTTACTTTCCTTAAGTGCTTCACGTTCGCCGGGCGCATGGGACGCATGCTTTAGGATACGGATCGAAGCCCAAGGAGTAACAACGAAAGCAACAAACAATGAAATGATCATCGCTAAACTTGCACCCACAGGAATGGGCTTCATATAGGGCCCCATCATCCCCCTGACAAATGCCATGGGCAAAATTGCAGCGATCACCGTGAAGGTTGCTAGAATAGTAGGATTCCCAACCTCTGAGACGGCGTTCATGGTTGCTTTTACGATCCCAAAATCAGGATTTTCTTTTAGATGACGTTCAATATTTTCAACCACCACGATGGCATCATCGACTAATATCCCGATGGAAAAGATTAATGCAAAAAGGGTGATTCGATTCAAG
>CANBTI010000125.1 GCA_947372355.1 Bdellovibrionales bacterium
CGGTTGAGTAACTTCTACTTTCAGTTTCATTCTATATTCTGCAGCTGGGCCCATGCCCTCTTTAAAACCTGGAATTGGTTTCCAGTCTGGGAGTTCAGATATTTTTTCAAAACCTAAATCCTCTAACATAAACTTTAACTTTCGATTTACCACTTTGCTAGGTTGAATCAATATGAGTTCTAAATCTGGATTTAATGATGAGCGAAATTCAATCCCTTTTCTGAGAGTAGCAAAAAACTTAGCAAGCCCAAGGTCTAGCCCCTTAGAGGCATTTCCCCATGCACCAGCATTTTTTGCTCCAATTTCTGGAATATTAACAATGAGGGTGTTGTTAATTTTTTTGATGTTAATATCTGCAAAAAACTCATTATTTACCATTCTAAAATTATCTAATTTACCAAGAGCATTCACCGCTTGTTGATCCATCTGATCCGCATATCTCATTAATACTCTTTGCTGAAAACGATCTGCTTTTTCATTAAAACCATTGAGATGAATTTTATTTGAAGACTTTAGAAATGCATTCACATCACTTAATTCTGCTTCTGTGAACGAGTAAGAACTTTTAATATTTATTTCAGGAGAGATGATCTCTTTAATACTATGGAGAAATCTTTGAATGCAGTTTTTCTCACCAGCAAATACACTTTGTTCACTTAAAATAAGTGCAAAAGTGAAGATAAGCATGAATTTCTGAACTGAAACATTCACTCTATAATTTTATACTCTGCATCTTGATCTATCAACTTCAAAGGAATTGAACACAGCCGCTTTAGCAACAAACTGTCAAAATTTTTACACTTCTTCTCTATCTCAACTCAAGGTAACTGGTAGTAGTTGTGCAGCATTTTGCGGTAGTGCCAACTGCAAGGGTTTGATTAATAAATTTTCTAAAAAATAATTATTTTATATCAACCAATTTTTCAACAATATGGCTGATATTAAGCTATATTTTACAAAATAAAATACCCGACTATTTTTGTAAGTTACCGAATTTACAAACTATTCTCTAAAGGTCTTTCCACCCAAATCCGATCTGTTCTTTGAGTACAACTTTGGAGAAAAAAATAAATGGTAACTAACTACGACGGCGAACAAATCGAAATACCTCAAACTCTACCGATGCTCCCTGTGAGGGACATTGTGGTATTTCCATACATGATCATACCTTTGTTTGTCGGACGTGACTCTTCTATTCGTAGTGTTGAAGAGGCATTGTCGAAAACTGATCGTTTAATCTTTTTATCATCACAAAAAAATATTGCTGATGAACAACCTACACCAGATGGAATTTATGAAACTGGTACGGTTGCAATGATCATGCGCATGCGCAAGTTACCGGATGGAAGAATTAAAATTCTTACCCAAGGTCTTTGCAAAGCACGTGTGAAAAAATTCACTCAAACACAACCTTTCTACGAAGTACAAGTAGATCAAATTGTGGAAGAGCAAGGCGATAAAAAATCCGAGTGCGAAGCAATCATGCGCACCATCAAGGAACAACTTGAAAAAACCATCAGTCTTGGAAAAGTTTTAGCTCCAGATATCATGATGGTTCTTGAAGATATCCAAGATCCAAGCCGCATGGCTGATCTTGTTGCTTCAAACCTAGGCTTAAAAGTAAGCCAAGGACAAGAAGTACTTGAGACTCATAACCCATTTTTAAAATTACAAAAAATTAGTGAATTCCTGAACAAAGAACTTGAAGTACTTTCGATTCAAGCCAAGATCAGATCCCAAACTAAGGATGAAATCACTAAGTCGCAAAAAGAATATTTCTTACGCGAACAAATGAAACAAATCAAAAGTGAACTTGGGGATAATGATCCGAAGGGAGAAGAAATGTCTGAACTTCGCGAAAAAATTGCAAAAGCAAACATGCCAGAATCGGTTGAGCAAGAAACACTCAAGCAATTGGCACGTTTAGAAAAAATGCATCCAGAAAGCTCTGAAGCTTCGATGATGAGAACTTATGTGGATTGGATGATTGATACTCCATGGGGTAAATCTAGTCCGGATAATCATGATCTCACACGCGCTAAAGAAATTTTAGATGATGATCATTACAAATTAGATAAAATCAAAGAACGCATCATCGAATTTTTAGCGGTTCGTAAGCTAAAACCAAATCTTAAAGGACCAATCATTTGTTTCTCTGGCCCTCCAGGCGTAGGTAAAACTTCACTTGGTAAATCGATTGCTAAATCACTTGGTAGAGAATTTGTACGTATCTCTTTAGGTGGTGTAAAAGATGAAGCTGAAATTCGTGGTCATCGTCGCACTTACGTGGGCGCACTTCCAGGCCGTATCATTCAAGGTTTGAAACAAGCTGGTACTAATAACCCAGTGTTCATTTTGGATGAGTTGGATAAAATGGGAAGTGATTACAAAGGTGATCCATCCTCTGCACTTCTTGAAGTGTTAGATCCTGAACAAAATTATGCTTTCCGCGATCATTACTTAAACGTAGCAATGGATTTATCAAACGTGATGTTCATTGCAACTTGTAATGCTCTTGATCAGATCCCTGGTCCACTTCGCGATCGTATGGAAGTGATTCAACTTGCGGGTTACACCCAAGAAGAAAAATTCTTTATCTGTCGCAAGTATCTCATTCCTAAACAAGTGGGAGAAAATGGATTAACGATGGATCAAATCGATTTCACAGATTCAGGAATTGAATCCATTGTAGAACACTACACTCGTGAAGCCGGTTTACGTAATCTTGAACGCCTCATCGGAACAGTATGCCGTAAAACAGCACGCACTGTTGCTGAAGGCAGAACTGAAACAACTAAAATTGATGCACTTCAAGTTGCAAAATTTCTCGGGCCAGCAGTTTACTCTCGCGAAGATGAGCAAGAAAAAGATGAAGTGGGTATCTGTACAGGCTTAGCTTGGACAGCAGTGGGCGGAGAAATTCTCTACGTTGAAACTACGAGCACTCGTGGTAAAGGCGGAGTGACTCTCACTGGCCAATTAGGTGATGTAATGAAAGAATCTGCACAAGCTGCTCTTGGATTAATCCGTTGGAGAGCTG